>VFYY01000173.1 GCA_016871375.1 Acidimicrobiia bacterium | reverse complement strand
GCGCGGATCGGCCCGAGCAGCGACACCTTCACGCCGCCGCCCGTGTTGATGCCGAGATGCGTCTCCTGCAGACTGCCCAGCCGTTCGCGATAGAACCCGCCGCCTGTCGTGACATAGAACTGCATCCCCGCCACCGGAAACGGCGTCTGCAGCAGCACGTTCCCCATCCCCGTCCGGAGCGACGGCGCCAGCTCGAGCAGCGTCTCGCCGGTGTCCGCGAATTCGAACTCGAAACCGACAACGAGCAGGCTGACGCCGATCGCAATGCCCTTGGCGGCGCGATTGGCCGGTGTCATCGTGCTGCCGAGGAAGAGGGTTGCATCGGCGAACGCGGGCGTGGACACGGCAAGCAGGATCACGAGCGTCAGAAGCGATCGGCGCATGCGTGAATGATACGATCGAAGACCCGGACCAACGCGATGGATTTCAGGCCGACCGGCGACGAGGAGCTGCTGCGTCGCAGCGTCCGCGAGTTCGCGGAGCGCGAGATCCGCCCGTACGTCCGCGAGTGGGACGAGGCGCAGGAGTTTCCGTCCGGCCTGATCCCGAAGCTGGCGGAGCTCGGGCTGATGGGCATTCAGTTCCCCGAGGAGTACGGCGGCGCGGCCATGTCGCCGATCGACTACTGCATTTGCATCGAGGAGCTGGCGCGGGTGGATCCGTCGGTGTGCCTGTCGATTGCCGCGCACAACGGGCTCGGCACCGCGCACATCGCCGCCTTCGGCACCGAGGCGCAGAAGCGCACGTACCTCGTCCCGCTGGCGCAGGGCGAGAAGCTGGCCGCCTGGGGGCTGACCGAGTCGTCCTCGGGCAGCGACGCTGCCGCCATGCGCACGACCGCCGTCCGCGACGGCGACTGCTGGGTGATCAACGGCTCCAAGCAGTTCATCACCAACCCGAAGAGCGGTGACCTCATCGTGGTCATGGCGGTGACGAGCCGGGGCAAGGGGAACCGCGGCATTTCCGCGTTCGTCGTCGAGAAGGGCACGCCCGGCTTCCGCATCGGCAAGAAGGAAGACAAGCTCGGGATGCGCGCGAGCGAGACGAGCGAAGTGATCTTCGAGAACTGCCGCGTGCCCTCGTCGCAGCTGCTCGGCGCGGAAGGGCAGGGGTTCATCAACGCGCTGCAGGTGCTCGATGCGGGGCGCATCGGCATTGCCGCCCTCGCCGTCGGCCTGGCGCAGGGCGCCTACGAGGCGGCCCGCGGCTACGCGTTCGAGCGGAAGCAGTTCGGCCAGCCGATCGGGACGTTCCAGAGCATCCGGGCGAAGCTGGTGGACAACGCGGGGCGGATCGAGGCCGCGCGGCTGCTGACGTTGCGCGCCGCCGCCATGCGGGCGCAGGGGAAGCGGACGACGCTCGAGGCCGCGATGGCGAAGCTGTATTCGAGCGAGATCGCGGTCCGCGTGGCGGAGGACGGCGTCCAGATCTTCGGCGGCTACGGGTTTGTGAAGGACTACCCGGCCGAGAAATACTTCCGCGACGTGAAGCTCACGACCATCGGCGAAGGCACCAGCGAGATCCAGCGGCTGGTCATCGCCCGACAACTGCTTGCCCAATAAATGGGGTCGGGAGTCATTTTTCGAGGACACTCCATCCGTCGCTGCATGAGTGTCCTCGAAAAATGACTCCCGACCCCATTACAAAAGGCGTACTTGCCGGCGATCCCCGCGCGATTGCGCGCGCCATCTCGCTCGTCGAGGACGAGCAGCCGGCCGGCGTCGACGTGCTTCGCGCCGTCTACCCGCACACCGGCCGCGCGTACGTCGTCGGCATCACCGGGCCGCCGGGCGCGGGCAAGAGCACCCTGGTCGATCGGCTTGCGACCGAGGTCCGGCGGGATGGGAAGAAGGTCGGCGTCATTGCCGTCGACCCGACGAGCCCGTTCACCGGCGGCGCCCTCCTGGGCGACCGCGTCCGCATGGGCGGGCATTCGGCCGACGCCGGCGTGTTCATCCGCAGCATGGCCACGCGCGGACATCTCGGCGGCCTCGCGCGCGCCACGGGCGACGTCGCGCTCATCCTCGACGCGGCAGGCTACGAGGTCATCATCATCGAGACCATCGGCGTCGGCCAGGACGAAGTGGACATCGTCCGCACGGCGGACATCTCAATCGTGATGCTGGTGCCCGGCACCGGCGACGAGGTGCAGGCGCTCAAGGCCGGCATCATGGAGATCGCCGACATCTTCGTCGTCAACAAGGCCGATCGCGAGGGCGCGGACCGGCTGGTGGAGTCGGTGACCGCGAACCTGACGCTGCAGACGTTCGCACCCGGCGAGTGGCGCCCGCCGGTGCTGAAGACGGTGGCGACGGGCGGCGAGGGTGTGGCGGAGCTGTGGGCGCGCATCGGCGCGTTCCGCGCGCATTCGGACGACGTAGGCCGGGTTCCGCTCGGAAATGGAGCGCGGACCCGGCGCGAGCGGCGGCAGCGGGAACGGCACGAGTACCGGCTGCGCGACCTGCTGTCGCACCGGTTCCTGCGGCACGTGGAGCAATCGCTGGGTCCGGGCGAGCTCGAGCGGCTCGTCGAGCAGGTCGCGTCGAGGCAGACGGACCCGTATTCCGCCGTGACCGCGCTCCTGCAGCGCGTGATGAACACGCAGGCATGAGATGAAGGCCGTCCTCGACCACGTCGGCATCGCGGTGCGCGACATCGACGCCGCGCTCGCCTTCTACCGCGACGCGCTCGGACTGGAGATCGAGGAGCCCGAGGAGGTCGCGTCGCAGCGCGTGCGCGCGCACTTCGTTCCCGTGGGCGCGTCCGCCCTCGAGCTGCTCGAGCCCACCGGCGACGGGTCGGTGATTGCGAAATACGTGGAGAAGCGCGGGCCAGGCATCCACCACATCACGCTGCGGGTGGAGGACCTGCAGGCGGCGCTCGACCACCTGAAGGCCCTCGGCGTCCGGCTGGTCGATCAGGAGCCGCGGCCGGGCGCGGAAGGCGCCCTCGTCGCGTTCATTCACCCGTCGGCCGCCCATGGCGTGCTCGTCGAGCTCAAGCAGCCCGCACCCGCCGCGCGCACCGCGCTGGAGACGCAGCGGATCGCGTTCGGGCGGTTCGACCTCGTGACCCTCCACGACGGCCTCTTCCGCCTGGACGGCGGCGCGATGTTCGGCGTCGTGCCGCGGCCGCTGTGGGAGAAGAAGGCGCCGCCCGACGACCGCAATCGCATCCAGCTCAGCATGCGTCCGCTCGTCGTCGAGGCCGACTGGGGCCGGATGATCATCGACTGCGGCGCCGGCGACAAGATGGACGCCAAGGCGCGCGACATCTACGCGTTCGAGCGGGCCCGCCACCTGGATCATTCGCTTGCCGACGCCGGCCTGTCGCCGGACTCGATCGACATCGCGCTCGCCACGCACCTGCACTTCGATCATTTCGGCGGTGCCACCGTCCGCGAGGACGGAGCGCTGCGGCCGCGGTTTGCGCGGGCCCGCCATGCGATCCGCGCCGCCGAGTGGGAGGACGCCGCGCATCCGCACGAGCGCAACCGGGCGAGCTACCTGCCCGACGACTTCCTGCCGCTCGAGCGCGCGGGCGTCGTGGACTTCTTCGAGGGCGACGAGACCATCCGTCCCGGCGTGCGCGTGGTGCGGACCGGCGGGCACACCGGGCAGCATCAGATTGTCTTCGTCGAGTCGGGCGACAGGACGGCCGTGTTCACCGCCGATCTGCTGCCGACGACGGCGCACATCCAGGACGCGTGGGTGATGGGCTACGACCTCTTCCCGATGGAGACGCTCGCGTTCAAGAAGCGGTTCGTGCGCGAGGCGATCGAGCGGGAATACCTGATCTTCTTCGAGCATGATCCGCTGGTCGCGGCGGGGTACATTAGGGAGCGGGAGGGACAACGCATCGTGGAACAGGTGTTGTGATGGAGCGTGTGCAGATTGGCATCATCGGCGGGTCGGGCCTCTACGACATGGCCGACGTCACCGACCGGAAGGACGTGACGCTGACGACGCCCTTCGGGGACCCGTCGGGGCCGTATGTCGTGGGGACGCTGCGAGGGAAGCGTGTCGCGTTTCTGGCGCGGCACGGCGCCGGGCACCGGCTGCTGCCGTCGGAGCTGAACTTCCGCGCCAACGTCTACGGGATGAAGGTGCTCGGCGTCGAGTACATCCTCTCCGCCAGCGCCGTGGGCAGCCTGCGCGAAGAATACAGGCCGATGGACATCGTCGTCCCCGATCAGTTCTTCGATCGGACGCAGGGGCGCATCGGCACGTTCTTCGGCCGCGGCCTGGCGGCGCACGTCGGCTTTGCGCATCCCTTCTGCGCGATCCTGAGCGGCGTGGCGTTCGAGAGCGGCACGCGGGCGGGGGCGCACATGCACAAGGGCGGCACGTACGTGTGCATGGAGGGCCCGCAGTTCTCCACGCTCGCCGAGTCGAAGCTGTATCGCTCCTGGGGCATGGACGTCATCGGGATGACCAACCTGCAGGAGGCGAAGCTCGCGCGCGAGGCGGAGATCTGCTACGCCACGATCGCCCTCGTCACCGACTACGACTGCTGGCACCCCGATCACGACCACGTGACCGTCGAGATGGTGATCGGCAACCTGCTGCAGAACGCGAAGACCGCGCAGCAGATCATCGCGGGGGCGGTCGAGCGGCTCCCGTACGAGCGCACGTGCGAGTGCGCGACCGCGCTGAAGTACGCGCTGATCACCCGTCCGGATGCGATCCCGGCGCAGCTCCGGCAGGACCTGGCGCCCCTCGTCGGCAAATATCTGGCAGTACATTGATGAATTGCGATCTGTGATGTGCGATTTCAAATCACAAATCACAAATCACAAATGAAACTAATCGTCACCGGTTCCATCGCATACGACTATCTGATGTCGTTCCCGGGGAAGTTCACCGAGCACTTCCTCGCCGAGCACATGCAGCGCGTGAGTCTCAGCTTTCTGGTGGACTCCATGGACAAGCGGCGCGGCGGCTGCGCGCCCAACATCGCGTACACGCTGGCGCTGCTCGGCGAGCGGCCGTACCTGATGGCCACCGCCGGGCAGGACTTCGGCGACTATCGCGAATGGCTGGACGCGGCCGGCATCGACACGTCGCTCGTCCTGCAGCTCCCCGACAAGTTCTGTGCGTCGTTCTTCTGCAGCACGGACACGGAAAACAACCAGATCGCGTCGTTCTACACCGGCGCGATGGCCAACGCGGCGGAGCTGTCGTTCCGGACCGTGCCCGGGGCGGGCCTGGCCATCATCGCGCCCAACGACCCGGGCGCGATGGTGCAGTACGCCGAAGAGTGCCGGACGCTGAAGATTCCGTTCATCTTCGACCCCGGGCAGCAGTGCGCGCGGATGTCCGGCGCCGAGCTGCGGGACGGGCTGGCCGGCGCGCGCGTGGTCGTCTGCAACGACTACGAGTTCGAGCTGATCCGCCAGAAGACGGAGCTGCAGGAACCGGACATCCTGGCCGGCAGCGAGGCGCTGATTGTGACGCGCGGCGAGAACGGGTGCTCGGTCTACGAGAAGTCGGGACGGACCGACGTCAAGGCGGTGACGCCGGCGCGTATCGTCGATCCGACCGGTGTCGGCGACGCGTTTCGCGGCGGGCTGATGAAGGGGCTGGCGCGCGGCGCGTCATACACGGTGTCCGCGCAGCTCGGCAGCGTGGCCGCGACCTACGCACTGGAACATCTGGGCGGCCTGAGCCACGCGTACACGGTGGACGAGTTCAAGAAGCGCTACGAGAAACATTTCGGAGCATTGACGTTATGAAGAAGACCGCAGCCCTGCTGGCGATCGCGTGTCTCGGCCCGTCGGCGGCCGGCGCCGAGGTCGTCGAGCGATCGGCGAACAGCTTCACCGTCAAGACGGCCGTCGCGGTGCCGAGCGCCGAGCGCGCGTTCGACGCCTTCGTGACGGACATCGCGGCGTGGTGGGACCCGGCGCACACCTACACGCGCGACACGAAGAACCTGCGGCTGGAGGCGAAGCCCGGCGGCTGCTTCTGCGAGACGCTGGCCAACGGCGGCGGCGTGCAGCACGCCCAGGTGATCCACGTCATCGCCGGCCGCCTCGTGCGCCTCACCGGAGCGCTCGGCCCGCTGCAGCAGGCCGCGCTCACGGGAACGCTGTCCTGGGACTTCACGGCGAACGCGCAGGGCGGCGGCACGGCGACCGTCACCTACGCGGTGAGCGGCGCGTTTCCTGGCGGGCTCGACAGCATCGCGCCCGCCGTGGACGCCATGGTGGGCGGTCAGCTGCAGCGGTTGAAGGCGTACGTCGAGGGCGGAGCACAGAGCGGGACGACGCGGCTGCCGGACACGCCGATCGAGCCGGCGCGCCTTGCCGCGCACGTGAAGGCGCTCGCCTCCGACGAGTTCGAGGGCCGCGGCCCCGCCACCGAGGGAGAGAAGAAGACCATCGACTACCTCGTGAAGCAGCTCTCCGCGCTCGGCGTTCAGCCCGGCGGCGACCGCGACAGCCGGGGCAACCGGGCGTGGACGCAGGACGTGCAGCTCGCGCAGTCCACCATCGAGGGCCCGGTGACGGCGACGCTGAGGGTGGGCGGCATGTCGCAGACGCTGCGGCAGGGTGAAGAGGTCGCGCTCCGCGCCACGCACCTGCCGACGCGCCGCGTCTCGATCGAGAACGCCCCGCTGGTCTTCGTCGGCTACGGCGTGAAGGCGCCCGAGAGGAACTGGGACGACTTCAAGGGCGTTGACCTGAAAGGCAGAGTGGCCGTCGTCCTCGTGAACGACCCCGATTTCGAGGCCGACCTGAACGGGCGCTTCGACGGCAGGTCGATGACGTATTACGGCCGCTGGACCTACAAGTACGAGGAAGCCGCGCGCCGGGGCGCGCTCGGCATGCTCGTCGTCCACGAGACGGCGCCCGCGTCCTACGGCTGGGCAACGGTGAAGAACTCCAACACCATCACGATGTTCGACATCGTCCGCCGGAATCCCGCGTCGGTGCATCCGCTGCTCGAGGGGTGGATGCAGCGGGACGTCGCCGCCGCGCTCTTCATGCGCGCCGGGCTCGACTTCGAGGCCGAGAAGAAGAAGGCGCAGTCGCCGGACTTCCGTCCCGTGACGCTCGCGAACGCGACGCTGACGGCCGCGTTCAACGTGCGGCAGACGCGCGTGGTCTCGAAGAACGTCGCCGGCATCCTGCCCGGGACGACGCGTCCGGACGAGACGATCGTCTATTCCGCGCATTGGGACCACCTCGGCGTGGGCGAGCCCGACGCGGGCGGCGATCGCATCTACAACGGCGCGCAGGACAACGCCACGGGCGTGGCGGCGCTGCTCGAACTGGCGCGCGTCCACGCGTCGAGGCCGCGGCCGGCGCGCTCGGTCGTGTTCCTGGCGGTGACGGCGGAGGAGAAGGGGCTGCTCGGGTCGGAGTACTACGCCAATCGGCCGCTCTATCCGCCGGAGAAAACCGTTGCCGTGTTGAACATGGACTCGATGGCAACGTCGGGTCCCGCGCGCGACGTCGGCGTGCGCGGCAGCAACCAGGTGTTCCTCGAGGACGATCTGGAGAAGCTGGCGGTCGCCGCCGGCCGGCGGCTCTCGCCCGACCCGCGTCCCGAGGCCGGGTCGTTCTTCCGCTCCGACCATTTCAGCTTCGCGAAGGTGGGTGTGCCGGCGCTGTCGATCGGCTCCGGTGACGACCTCTATGGCGGCGGCGTGAAGGCCGGCGAAGCCGCGCGCGAGGACTACAACGCGAAGCGCTACCACCAGCCGGCGGACGAGTTCGGGGCGAACTGGGATCTGCGCGGCGTCGCCATCGACGCCGGCCTGTTCTTCACGCTCGGCCGCGAGCTGGCCGAAGGCACGCGGTGGCCGGAGTGGAAGCCCGGCTCGGAATTCAAGGCCGCCCGCGACAAGACCGCGGCGTCACGACGGTGACCCGGGCCGACGTAAACGTCGGCCCCTACACGAGACGGTGCAGTGGCGGATGTAGGGGCCGACTTCAGGTCGGCTCTGGTGTGGCGGATGTAGGGGCCGACCTCAGGTCGGCTCTGGTGTGACGGATGTAGGGGCCGACCTCAGGCCGGCCCTGGTGTGGCGGATGTAGGGGCCGACCTCAGGCCGGCCCTGGTGTGGCGGATGTAGGGGCCGACCTCAGGTCGGCCCTGGCGTGACGGATGTGTGGGCCGACTTCAGGTCGGCTCTGGTGTGACGGATGTGTGGGCCGACTTCAGGTCGGCTCTGGCGTGACGGATGTAGGGGCCGACTTCAGGTCGGCCCTGGCGTGACGGATGTGTGGGCCGACTTCAGGTCGGCTCTGGTGTGGCGGATGTAGGGGCCGACTTCAGGTCGGCTCTGGTGTGACGGATGTGTGGGCCGACTTCAGGTCGGCTCTGGCGTGACGGATGTAGGGGCCGACTTCAGGTCGGCCCTGGTGTGGCGGATGTAGGGGCCGACCTCAGGTCGGCCCTGGTGTGGCGGATGTAGGGGCCGACCTCAGGCCGGCCCTGGTGTGACGGATGTAGGGGCCGACCTCAGGTCGGCCCTGGTGTGGCGGATGTAGGGGCCGACCTCAGGTCGGCCCTGGCGTGACGGATGTGTGGGCCGACTTCAGGTCGGCTCTGGTGTGACGGATGTGTGGGCCGACTTCAGGTCGGCTCTGGCGTG
>VFYY01000172.1 GCA_016871375.1 Acidimicrobiia bacterium | reverse complement strand
CCTCGCGACCGCGCAGTTATCGTCGGTTTCAGGCCGGAGAGCGTATGCCTGAAGAGGTCTTGCACCTCTCTGGATGGATGCGCGTCGGGGCGCACCCGCACGGCCTGCGAAGCAGGCCGTGCCGCGGAGGAGCGAGGCCACAAGACAAGCCGGCCTGAGTCGCTTCGCCGGTTTGTCTTTGTGGCCTCGCTCCTCCGCGCTGGCCGCCTTCGGCGGCGCGGTCGGCCGGTTCACAACACGATTCGCTTCAGGCCGTCCTTCAAGAGCAGCGAGTGAAAGTCGTGGTTCATCGCTTGCCTCCTAGATAGCTGGTCGTCTCGACGTCGTGGCCGTTAGTGGAGACGGTGATCTGTCCGTGGCGATCGGTTCGCAGGACGGTGGCGCCGATGGCGGCCAGTCGCTGAATGACCTCTGGCGTGGGATGCCCGAACGTGTTCCCCCGCCCGGCGCTGACGATGGCGACCTGTGGACGCCAGGCTTCGAGCAGCTCGCGTGACGTGGACATGCGGCTGCCGTGGTGGGCGACTTTGAGGATGCGCGTGCCGGCCCGGGTGAGCTGCGGGATCAGCGTGCGCTCGGTGGCCGCGCCGATGTCGCCGGCCATGAGGATGGCGACGTCGCCGTAGACGACCTCGAGCACGACGGAGTCGTCGTTCCTGACGCGCTGGCGTTCCCAGTCCGGCGGCTGCGGATGTAAGACGCGGACCCGGGCGCGACCGAACGTGAACTCCTCCCCGGCCAGGCGCTGTTCCACCGTGGCGCCGCTGGCACGGGCGGACGCGAGCAGCTCCTGCAAGCGCCGGTGCCGCGGCACCGGTATCCCCTCCCACACGCGTCCCGGATCGAAGTCGGCGATCACCGACTCCGCGCCGCCGACGTGATCGGGATCGCCATGCGTCAGCAGCAGGGCGTCCAGCCGGCGGACGCCGAGCGCCCACAGCGCGGGCGCCAGCACGCGGGCGCCGATGTCGAAGCTGCCGCCGCCGAATGGCGTGCCGCCGGCGTCTACCAGCAGCGAAGACCGATCCGGGAATTGCAGGAGCGCGGAGTCGCCCTGCCCCACGTCGAAGACGGTCAGCCTCAGCGTCGCGTCAGCCGGCCTGGCGTGCAGCGGCTTCGCGCCTGAGCCGGTCGCGATCGCGACCGCGCATGTGACGACCCCGATGAGGCCGGCGGTGCGTGTGAGGCGCGTTCCGGCGAGCGCGGCAAGCAGGCTCGCGTAGTAGAGGACGATGAGGAAGACGGGCGGCGGCGGCACGCGGGCGGTGAGCCACGGCGCCACGTCCACGAGGCGTGCGCTCGACACGAGGCCGTACGCCCCGAGGTGCGCCGCCCAGCCGGCCACCGCGGCGACCGCGTCGACCCGATCGAACGCCGTGACGGCCATCCCCGCCACCTGCACCACGCCCATCAGCGGCACGGCCAGCGGGTTCAGCAGCAGGCCCGCGCTCGTGACACGCGAGAATGTCCACGCGTTCACCGGCAGCAGCGCGATCTCGGTGGCCAACGACGCGGCCACCGACGCCAACACCCACGACCACACCGTGTGTCGCGGCGCGAACCGCGCGGCCCGCCGGGCGCCCTCGAGCAGCGCACCGGTGGCCCCGAACGTGAGGATGAACCCCACGTCGCGTACGTCGAGCGGCCGCACGCAGACGGCCACCGCCGCGGCAACCGCCATCGCATGCCACGGCGGCGTGCGGTGATCGAGGACCCGGGCGGCCAGATAGATCGCCGCCATCAGCGTCGCCCGCCAGACGGACGGGCCGGCAGTCACGAGGTGGGCGTAGGCGAGCAGGGCGACAATGGTGGCCAGCGCGGCGGGGCGGCCGGACACGCCGCAGACGAACAGCAGGAGCAGCGTCAGGCCGGCGAGGATCGCGATGTTCCCGCCCGAGATCGCGATCACGTGATACGTCCCCGCCGCCTGCAGCCGCGTCCGCACATCGTCGGGAAGCCCGGTGCGGTCGCCGATGAGGATGGCGGTGACGATTGCGGCGGAGACGGCGTCGTGCGGCCCCACCCGGCGCTGGAGGCTGTCGCGGACGTGCGCGCGGACGCGGGCCGCTGCTTCTTCCGCCGCGCTTCCCCGCGCGAGCACGTCCACCACGAACGCGCTCTTGGCCGACCCGAACAGCGTCGTCCCGCCGAGCGCCAGATCGCGCTCGAAGTCGGGGACCCCGGCGTTGAGATACCGCGCTGGCCGGCGGAACGTCACCGGCATCTCCACATCGCGTCCGGCGGTCCACTCGCCCGCACGCGTGCGCGCCGCAACACCGGCGACGCTCAGCGCCACGTCACCGCGCGCGTCGCGCCATGTCCCACCCAGCCGGACCGCGGTTACTCGTGCGCGCAGGCCGATCGCGTCGTCTCCCGTCGAGGCGTCCTCGAGCAGCGTCGCCCGCGTCAGGATCGGGTCGTGGCGTGCACCGGTCGCGTTGTCGTCGATGAGGAACCCGCCCACCGCCGCATCGAGGACGGCCCGAAGCGGTGTGTACAGCGCCTCGTCGCGTGCGCCGCCGCCGAGCACGAGGCTGGCGCAGAAGAACCCGGCCGCTGTCGCGACGATCGCGGGCCGCGCCAGCCCGCGGTGCCACGCCCCCCACGCGCACACGAGGATCGGCAGGAGAAGCCACCGCAGGCCGGACCACGGGCCGGGCGACAGCGCTCCGCCCACCGCGCCCGCGAGCATCGCGAGCGCCGGCAGCACTCCGACGAGACGCACGCCCTCCGGCATGCAAGCGCGGGCATCAGGAGCGATCGGCGAATTGGCGCGAGGTTACGGAGCGAGGTACGCAGAATCTGCGTACTCAGGGACGCGAACAGTACGCAGTTATTGCAGCACGGCGAAAGGGGTCAGACCCCATGAGTCGATCCGTGTCATGGGGTCTGACCCCCTCCTGGCGGGAGGGCGTAGTACCCGCGGCGGGCGCGGGTGAAGTAGCCGCGATCCTTCACGCGCACGCGAATCTCGCGCCACCCGCCGTCGGGCGGCCGCGACGGCACGTAGCCGAGCGTGTACTGCTTGTTCAGCTCGTTGGCGATGCGCTCGGTGGCGGGACCGAGATCGTCCGCGCCGTCCACGACTTCCGTGTAGCCGCCGCTCGGCCCGGTGATCTCGCGCAGCGCGTCCGGGTTCACGCGCGTGCCCGCCAGCCCGCCGGCCTCGTCGATGGCGATGGCGTAGACGAACGGATCGGTCCGCCGCAGGACGGCGCGCGCCTGCTGCAGCGTCCGGTCGCTCGCGGTGTCCGCGCCATCGGAAATGATCACCAGCGCCGCGCGCGTGTGCATCCGGCGCTCGAAGAGCGGCGCCGCGGCCACGAGCGCGTCGTAGATCGCCGTCGAGCCCGACGGCTGCAGCGCCTGCAGCCTGCCCTCGAGCGCGCGGGCCGGCCGCGTCCAGGGCGCCACCATCCGCGGCAGGTGATTGAATGCGGCGACGAAGGCTTCGTCCTCGGGCTCGAGGAGCGCGCCGACGAACCGGTCGACGGCCGAGCGGGCGTCGACGATCGCCCGCCCGCGCATGCTGTCGCTGCCGTCGAGCAAGACGCCGAGGCTGACGGGCACGCGCTCGTCGGTGAACTGCGTGATCGGCTGGGCCGCGCCGTCTTCGAGGATCTCGAAGTCGTCCCTGGTGAGGCCGGTGATGAGCCGCCCGGCGCCGTCGGTGACGGTCACGGTCACCATGACGGTATCAACGCGGCCGCGAAAAGAAGGGAGCTGGGCTGAGACCGCCGCGTAGGTCAAAAGGCAAAAGGCAACGGTCAACAGCCGGGCGCGCACAGCCTACGCTCCTGCTTCCACCCCGGCGTAGTAGTCCTGCAGCGACCTGACGGTATGCGCCTGCTGGCGCATGGCCTTGATTGCCGCCACGGCCGCCGACGCGCCCGTCAGCGTCGTGATGCAGGGAATCTGGGCCATGGTCGCCGCGCGGCGCACCGAGCGGTCGTCGAAGAACGAGTCGCGCCCGAGCGGCGTGTTGACGACCATCACGATCGTGCGGTTGACGATGTGGTCGGCGACGTTGGGGCGGCCCTCGTTGACCTTGTAGACGACCTCGACGTCGATGCCGTGCACGCGCAGGAACGCCGCGGTGCCGCGCGTGGCGGTCAGCGTGAACCCGAGCTGCGCGAGGTCGCGCGCAATCGGCAGCACCGTCTGCTTGTCGCTGTTGTTGACGCTGATGAAGACACAGCCGCTCTCCGGCAGCCGCTGCCCCGCCCCCATCATGGCCTTGTTGAACGCCGCGCCGAAGTTCTCCGCGCCGCCCATCACCTCGCCCGTGGACTTCATTTCCGGCCCGAGGATGGTATCGACGCCCGGGAAGCGGACGAACGGGAACACCGGGCTCTTGACGAAGACGCC
Source organism: Acidimicrobiia bacterium (assembly GCA_016871375.1). Taxonomy (GTDB): domain Bacteria; phylum Acidobacteriota; class Vicinamibacteria; order Vicinamibacterales; family UBA2999; genus VFYY01. The sequence continues at coordinate 4,248 of VFYY01000172.1, read as the reverse complement.
GAGCGCCTCGAGGTCGTCCACGAGCCCGAGCTCCGCGAGCGTGCGGCCGGCCGCGACGCGCGCCGCCACCTTCGCCAGCGGCTGGCCGGTGGCCTTGGAGATGTACGGCACCGTCCGCGAGGAGCGCGGGTTCACCTCCAGCACGTAGACGGTGTCGTCCTTGATCGCGTACTGGATGTTCATCAGGCCGACGACCTTCAGCGCGCGCGCGATCCGGCGCGTGTAGTCGCGGATCGTGGTCAGATGCCGCTCGGCCACCATGAACGGCGGCACCACGCACGAGCTGTCGCCCGAGTGGATGCCCGCCTCCTCGATGTGCTCCATGATGCCGCCGATGACGACGGCGCCCGTGGCATCCGCGACGGCGTCGACGTCGAACTCGAAGGCGTCCTCGAGGAAGCGGTCGATGAGCACCGGCCGGTCGTGCGAGACGTCCACGGCGCCGGCCATGTAGCGATCCAGCGCGCCGGCATCGAACACGATCGCCATCCCGCGTCCGCCGAGCACGTACGACGGCCGGACGACCACCGGGTAGCCGATCCGCTCCGCGACCTGGCGCGCCTCCTCGCGGGAGACGGCGGTGCCGCTCGCCGGCTGCGGCACGCCGAGGTCCCACAGCAGCTGCGAGAAGCGCTGCCGGTCCTCGGCGAGGTCGATGGAGTCGGGCGAGGTGCCGAGAATCTTCACGCCCGCCTCGAGCAGCGGCAGCGCCAGCTTCAGCGGCGTCTGGCCGCCGAACTGCACCACGCAGGCGACGTCGGCATCGGCCTGGCCTGAGCCTTGTCGAAGGCCGCTCCGCTCGCGATCGACGATCGCCATCACGTCCTCGAACGTCAGCGGCTCGAAGTAGAGGCGGTCGGCGGTGTCGTAGTCGGTGGAGACCGTCTCGGGGTTGCAGTTCACCATCACGGTCTCGAAGCCTTCCTCGCGGAAGCCGAAGACCGCGTGGCAGCAGCAGTAGTCGAACTCGATGCCCTGGCCGATGCGGTTGGGGCCGCTGCCGAGGATGATCACCTTCTTCTGCGGCGTCGGGTCCGCTTCGCAGACCTGCTCGTAGGTGCCGTACATGTACGGCGTGAACGACTCGAACTCCGCGGCGCACGTGTCGATGCGCTTGTAGGCCGGCACCAGCCCGCCCTCGAGCCGCTTCTGGCGCACGAGGTCCTCACCCACCCCGTACACCACCGCGATGTCCGCGTCGCTGAACCCGGTCCGCTTCATCGTCCGCAGCAGATCGGCGGAGATGTCGCGGAACTCGCCCAGCGCGGCCATGCTGCGCAGCTGCTCGATCTCGGCGAACTGCTGCAGGAACCAGCGGTCGATCTTCGTCAGCTCGTGGAGGGTGTCGACGCTCCACCCGCGGCGCAGCGCGCGGAAGAGCGCCCACATGCGCCGATCGTTCGGCACGACGAGCCGCCTGCGCAGGGCCGTTTCGTCCTCGGCCTCGTCGGCCTGGTCCTCGGGGCCGGCGGGGAAGAGGCTCCCCGACCTGCCGAGCTCGAGCGAGCGCACCGCCTTCAGGAACGATTCCTTGAACGTCCGGCCGATGGCCATCGCCTCGCCCACCGACTTCATCTGCGTGGTCAGCGTCCGGTCGGCCTGCGGGAACTTCTCGAAGTTCCACCGCGGGAACTTGGTGACGACGTAGTCGATCGTCGGCTCGAACGACGCGGGCGTGAGCCGCGTGATGTCGTTGGGGATCTCGTCGAGGTGGTAGCCGAGCGCGAGCTTGGCGGCGATCTTGGCGATGGGGAACCCGGTGGCCTTCGACGCCAGCGCGGAGGACCGCGACACGCGCGGGTTCATCTCGATGGCGACGATGCGGCCGTCGTCGGGGTTGATCGCGAACTGGATGTTGGAGCCGCCGGTCTCGACGCCGACGCGGCGGATGATGCGGCGCGCGATGTCGCGCATCCGCTGGTATTCCTTGTCGGTCAGCGTCAGCGCGGGAGCGACGGTGATGCTGTCGCCGGTGTGCACGCCCATGGGGTCGATGTTCTCGATCGAGCAGATGACGACGAAGTTGTCGGCGACGTCGCGCATCACCTCGAGCTCGAACTCCTTCCAGCCGATGACGGACTCCTCGACGAGGATCTCGTGCACCGGGCTGAGGTCGAGCCCGCGTCCCGCCACTTCGCGGAACTCCTCGATGTTGTAGGCGATGCCGCCGCCGACGCCGCCCATTGTGAACGAGGGACGGATGATCGCCGGGAAGCCGGTCGTCTCGACCAGCATCAGCGCGTCTTCGAGCGACTTGGCCACGCCGCTCCGCGGCACCTCCACGTCGATCTCTTCCATGGCGTTGCGGAAGAGGAGGCGGTCCTCGGCGACCTTGATGGCGTCGATCTGCGCGCCAATCAGCGTGACGCGGTACTTCTCGAGAATGCCGGCCTCGGCCAGGGCGACGGCCAGGTTGAGCGCCGTCTGTCCGCCGACGGTCGGGAGGATCGCGTCGGGCTTCTCTTTCCTGATGACGGCTTCCGCCATCTCCACCGTGAGCGGCTCGACGTAGGTGCGGTCGGCCATCTCCGGGTCGGTCATGATGGTGGCCGGGTTGCTGTTGATCAGCACCACCTCGAGGCCTTCGGCCCGGAGCGCCTTGCACGCCTGGGTGCCCGAGTAGTCGAACTCGCAGGCCTGGCCGATGACGATCGGCCCCGACCCGATGACGAGGACCCGCTTGATGTCAGTCCGCTTCGGCACCTAGCGCTTTTCCATCGATTCGAGGAACTGCTTGAAGAGGTAATCCGCGTCGTGCGGACCGGGCGACGCCTCGGGATGATACTGCACGGAAAACATCGGCTTCGACAGGTGCCGGAACCCCTCGACCGTACCGTCGTAGAGGTTGAGGTGCGTGACCTGCACGTCCGACGGCAGCGAGCCGGGGTCCACCGCGAAGCCGTGGTTCTGCGACGTGATCTCGACCTTGCCCGAGGCCAGCTCCTTCACCGGATGGTTCGCGCCGCGGTGGCCGAACTTCAGCTTGAACGTCTGGCCGCCGACCGCGAGGCCGAGAATCTGGTGCCCGAGGCAGATGCCGAACATCGGCGTGCCGCCCTGCGCGAGCTGGCGGACGTTGTCGATGGCGTACGGCAGCGCGGCCGGATCGCCCGGCCCGTTGCTGAGGAAGATGCCGTCCGGCTCGATCGCCTGCAGGTCCTTCGCGGGCGCGCCGGCCGGAAAGACGTGGACGTCGCAGCCGTAGGCGTCGAGGCGCCGCAGGATGTTGTACTTGATGCCGAAGTCGTAGGCCGCGACGCGCAGCCGGCGGCCCGCGCGCTTCATCGGCGAGATGCCGAACTCGTGGTGCGCCTCCTCACCCGCCGCCGGCGCCTTCTCACGCCACTCGAACGGCCGGTCGCAGGTCACCTCGCGGACGAGGTCCGACCCCTCCATCTGCGGAATCGCGCGCGCCTTCGCGACGAGCTCGTCCGGATCCACCTGGCCGGTCGCGATCACACCGCGCATGACGCCGGCCGAGCGGAGCACGCGCGTCAGCGCGCGCGTGTCGATGTCGGCGATGGCGACAATGTTGTGGCGAACGAGGTAGTCGCGCAGCGTCCCGTCCGCGCGGTAGTTGCTCGCCAGCGGCGACGCCTCCCGCATCACGAAGCCCGCCACGCGGGGCCCCTCTGATTCGGCATCGCCCGGCGCCACGCCGTAGTTGCCGATCTGCGGCGCGGTCATCGTGACGATCTGACCCGCGTAGGACGGGTCGGTCAGCACCTCCTGGTAGCCGGTCATGCTCGTGTTGAACACGACCTCGCCGCGCGCCTCGCCGGGCGCGCCTGCGGCCACGCCGCGGTACCAGGTGCCGTCTTCAAGTGCCAGGATTGCGTTCATGTGGGTAGCCGGGTCGCTCGCTACATAATATAAGCAGTGCTGTCCGCCACGGCCACGCGGCTTCCCATCGATATCCGTCGCTTTCCCTGGATCCGGCGCCTTGCCGCCGACTACGCGTTCGACTACGACCGCGTGTCGGAGTTCTTCGCCGGCAACCCGGCCGATCCGGCCGCGTGGCGCAACGCGATCGCGCGGACGCAGCGGCACGTCCGGCAGCGCGACGCGATTGCGGACGTGCTCGAGGCGCAGCAGCGGACGCGCGGCGCCCCGGCTGAAGCATTGGCCGCCGCGGCGGCGCTCCGCGACCCCAGCACCGTCGCCATCGTCACCGGTCAGCAGGCGGGGCTCTTCGGCGGGCCGCTCTTCACGCTCCTGAAGGCGATTACCGCGCTCCAGCTCGCCGCG
>VFYY01000171.1 GCA_016871375.1 Acidimicrobiia bacterium | reverse complement strand
TGAACTACTGGCGCACGATCCACCCGACGACCAGCGTCGTGCCCACGCTGCCGACGTCGATGGGGGTGCCGTTGTGGTTTGCGCTGGCGGCGTTCCTGCTGCTGTTCGTGCTCCTGCTCCGGATGCGGGTGATCCTCGAAGCGCAGCGCGCGCGGCTCGACGCGCTTTACCTCTCCCTGGATGCATAACGTGACGCACGCTGGCCGCTTGTTCGTGTTGATCTCGATGATCGTCGTTGCAGGGGCGACGCATGCGTCGCCCGTCCTGGGCGCCGAGCAGCCTGCCTCGCCGCCGCAGCAGCAGGATGAATTCGTTCCCGTGGATCAGCTGCCGCCGCAGGATCAGCTCCCGGCGGCGCCTCTGCTGATCGCCGCCTATGCGTTCGTCCTGGTCGCGCTCTTCGCCTACGTCGTCTCCGTGGCGCGGCGGCTGTCCACCGTGCAGCGGGAGCTCGAGCGGCTCGAGTCGGACGTGAAGCGGAGCGGGCGTACGTGACCGCAGGGCACTTCTTCTACATCCCGAGCATCCTGCTGCTCGGAGTGGTCATCGGCTGGATCCTCGGGTCGCGCGCGGCAGCGGACGCCTACGCCGCGCAGCTTCGCAAAATCAAGTCAACTCCCACCGCCCAACCTCCAACTCCCAAGGCGTCGTGAGCGCGCGGTATCAGAAGCGCGAGATCGCGGCGAAGATCGCGGTTAGCACCGCCATCGCGCCGACGTTCCATTTGATCAGCGTGGAGTTGCTGCGGAAACCCGTGGGATCGCGCGGGAGAGGTGGCAGTGTCTGCAGCGGCACCGGGGATGTCTGCGCTGCAGAAACCGCGTACTAGCGCGGTGTCGACTTCTTCGTAGTGTCCGGCTTTAGCCGGACCACACACGGCGGTGCCGATCGACCTGGTCCGGCTACAGCCGGACACTACGACGTTTCAGAAACCGCTCTAGCGGCCGACGGCGAGGCGCTGCGCGAGGACTTCGGGCAGCCCGGCGCCGACGATCTTCGCCTGCGCGCCGGCGACGTCGTACGCCGCGCGCATCATCGTGACCGTGCGCGTCGCGGTGTCGAAGAAGCCGAACGCGGCGCGCGGATCGCCGTCGCGCGGCTGGCCGACGGCGCCGCAGTTCACCAGATAGCGCGCGCGTTCGTTGAGCTCGAGCCGGAAGTCGCTGCCGCGCGGCGGCCCGACGACGTCGAGCTCGCCTTCGCTGCGGAAGCGGCCGTCGGCATCCGGCGTCGGATCGTTCAGCTGGAAGATGGCCGGCACGTGCGTGTGGCCGAAGAAGCAGAGCGGCCGGCGCGCGGCGCGCAGCGCGCGCAGCGCGTCGAGATCGTCGAACACGTAGACGTCCTCGTCGAACGGCGTGCCGTGGCAGATCTCGACGCCCTGATCGATGATGACCGGGCCCTGCGGCAGCGCGGCGAGCCACGCCTTGTTCTCCGGCGTCAGGTTGTTCGTCGTCCAGGCGATCGCGAACCGCGCGAGGTGGTTGAAGCCCTCGACGTCCTCGATCCCCGAGCCGACCTTGTCGTGGTTGCCGCGGATGATGGTGACCTCGGGGAGCGCGCGCACCCGCTCGATCACCGCGTTGGGGTCGGCGCCGTAGCCGACGAGGTCGCCGAGCACCAGCGCGCGGTCGTAGCCGTCCGCCGATGCCAGCGTGGCCTCGAGCGCCTCGAGGTTCGCGTGAATGTCGCTGATGACGAGATATCGCATGTGTAGGGGCCGGCCTTCAGGCCGGCCCTAATATCCAATCCAGTCCAAGAGCCGTTCGACGACTTCGTCCACCGGGCGGCCGGCGTCCACACGGACGTGCGCCTGGCTGTAGGCGAGCTGCCGCGCCGCGTACAGCTGTTCCATCTGCGGACGGTCCGCGGCCAGCGGCCGGCGTCCGTCCGGGGGGATCCGCTCCACCACTTGCGTGAGGGTCACATCGAGCCAGGCCACCGCGCCGTCGCTGAGCATGACGGCCCGGTTCTCCGGATCGACGAATGTCCCGCCACCGGTCGCCACGATCGCGTGGCGAACGGTCAGCAGGTCGACGAGGCAGGCCCGCTCCACTCTGCGGAAGTACGCTTCGCCGTCCTGCGCAAAGATCGTCGCGACGTCGCGCCGCTCGCGCGCCTCGATGCAGCTGTCGATGTCCTCGACGCGCCACCCGAGCCGCCGCCCCAGCGCCCGCGCCACCGTCGTCTTGCCCGCGCCCATGAAGCCGACAAGATACAGCTTGTCCGCCTTCACGCGCGCAGCGACTCGAGCACCGAAAAGAACTCCGGATACGATACCGCCGCCGCCCCCGCGTCGTGAATGGTGGTCGGTCCTGCGGCCCCCAGGGCCGCCACGGCGAAGGCCATGGCCAGCCGGTGGTCGTTGCGCGCGTCCACCTCGCCGCCGGTCAGGCGCCTGGCGCCGCGGACGTGAAATCCGTCCGGCGCTTCGTCGATGTCGGCGCCCATGCGGCGCAGCCCGTCGGCCAGCGCCGAGATCCGATCGCTCTCCTTGACGCGCAATTCCTGCGCGCCGCTGACGCGCAGCGACCCGCCGTGCGTCGCCAGCGCGGCGAGCACGGGCAGCTCGTCGATCACGCCGGGGACGTCCTCGGGGGCAACGGCCGTGTCGGCCAGCGTGCCGTGGCGGACCGTGATGGTTCCCATCGGCTCGCCGGCGGACGCGTGCGCGTCGGTCTCGATCGCGGCCCCCATCCGCCGCAGCACGTCCAGGATCCCCGTCCGCGTGGGATTCAGCCCCACCTCGTCGATCGTCACCTCCGAGCCGGGCAGCGCCGCCGCCGCGACCATCCAGAAGGCCGCGGACGAAATGTCGCCCGGCACCGTGAGCTCACGGCCGGTCAGCCGCTGGCCGCCGGCCACGATCACGCGACGCCCGTCGAGGTGGACCCCGGCACCGAACGCGTGAAGGGCCCGCTCGGTGTGATCCCGTGTGGGCAGCGGTTCCCGCACGCTCGTCACGCCCTCGGCATGAAGGCCCGCGAGCAGCACCGCGCTCTTGACCTGTGCGCTCGGCACGTCCGGCTCGAAGTCGATGGCCCGGAGCCGCTCGGCGCCCTGGATGGTCAGCGGCGGGCGTCCGTCGGTGGACGCAATCGTCGCGCCCATGCGCTCGAGCGGGACGATGATACGGCGCATCGGCCGCCGCTGGAGCGACTCGTCCCCGGTGATGCGGCAGGCGAAGGGATGCGCGGCCAGGATGCCGGCCAGCATGCGCATGGTGCTGCCGGAGTTGCCCGCGTCGAGGGTGTCGGCCGGGGCCTGCAGGCCGCGCACGCCGCGCCCCGTGATCCGGATGTCGAGGCCCGTACGCGCATCCTGCCCGGCGTGGTCGATGTGCACGCCCAGGGCGCGCAGGCAGCGAAGCGTCGACGCGCAGTCGCCGCCGGTCGAGTAGCCGTGGATCGTGGATGATCCGTCCGCGATGGCCGCCAGCAGCGCGTAGCGATGGGAGATCGACTTGTCGCCCGGCGGCCGCACCCGGCCGCGCACGCGCGCCGCCGGCTGGACCATCACGGAAGCGGTCATCGAACTATCTTATAATTCCTTCGCCCGATGCCGCGCGGCAACACCGTCCGCCTCGACTTCCACAGCACCTTTGACATGCTCGATTTCGTCCAGGTGGTGAGCGACCACGTCGGCCGCATGTCCGGCCTGGACGAGGACGCCCTCCACTGGGTCGGCGTGGCCGTGCGCGAGTCGGTGATCAACGCGATCAAGCACGGCAACGCGAACGACGAGCGGAAGAAAGTGCACGTGGAGTTCACGCCGCTCGACAGCGAAGGGCCCGGCATCGCCATTCGCGTCCGCGACGAGGGCCCCGGTTTCGACCCCGCCTCGATCCCCGATTGTCTCGCCCCCGACAACCTGCTCAAATCGAGCGGCCGCGGTATCTTCCTGATCCGCAGCTTCATGGACGAGATGGTGCTGCAGCGCGCGCCCGAGGGCGGGATGGAAGTCGTCATGGTCAAGCGCGTGCAGCCGCAGCAAGCCTGATCGCATTGGTGGATGCGATTCAGGTAGACCCCGTCTTCCTCGCCACAGCCGTCGAGATCGTCCTTCGCGCCGGTGACATTCAGCTCGCGCGGCGGGAGTCCGGATTCCGCGTGTCGAAGAAGGGCGAGATCGACCTCGTCACGGAAGTCGATCTCGAGTGCGAGCGCATGTGCCGCGCGGTCATCGAGGAGCGGTTCCCCGACCACGACGTGCTGGCGGAGGAGGGGACCAGCGCCGCGCCCAGCCGCGGCTCGCGCTACCGGTGGGTCTTCGACCCGCTGGACGGCACCACGAACTATGCGCATGGCCTGCCGATCTTCTGCGCCTCGCTTGGCCTCGAGATCGATGGCCGCGTGGAGGTCGGCGCCATCTACGACCCGACGCGCAAGGAGCTGTTCACCGGGGAGCGCGGTTACGGATCGTTCCTGAACGGCGCCGCCCTCCGCGTGTCCGGCACCGCGCGCCTCGGCGACTCGCTGCTCGTGACCGGATTTCCCTACGATGTGCACACGCAGACCGGCCACCTGGTGGAGATGTTCGCGGGCTTCCTCGGCCGTGCGCGCGCCGTGCGCCGCCTTGGATCGGCGGCGCTGGATCTCTGTTACGTCGCCGCCGGCCGGTTCGAGGGGTTCTGGGAGCAGCATCTCAAGCCCTGGGACGTCGCGGCCGGCGCCCTGATCGTCGAGGAAGCGGGCGGCCGCATCACCGGGATGGACGGTTCGCCGTTCGATCCGGCCGCGGCGCACCTCGTCGCCTCCAACGGACACGTCCACACGCAGATGCTGGACGTGATCCGGGACGTCCGCCAGAAACCTCAGGCTTTTCGCTGATCGCGGCCTGGCACTCCGCGTGCTACCACGGCCCGGTGGAGGCATTCATGCTCAACCGAGGCGTGGCCCTCATGGTCTTTGCACTGGTGGCCGGTGCGGCGCAGCCCGCGGCCGCGCAGCAGACGATCAATCTGAACCTGGGTTATTTCGCGGTGCGCGGCGAGGACGCGCGCGTCGAGGACGACGTCCTCAACGAAAACCTGAATTTCTTCGCGTTCGACGTCAGCGACTTCAACACGGGCAGCATCGGCGGCGAGTGGCTCGTGCCGCTTGGCGGCTATGTCGAGGCGGGCGCCGGCATCGGGTTCACGCGGCGCACCGTCCCCTCCGTCTACAGCGAGTTCGTCGATCGTACCGACGGCAGCGAGATCGAGCAGGATCTCCGGCTGCGCACGGTGCCGATGGCGCTGACCTTCCGGGTGCTGCCGCTCGGGCAGGCGTCCGGCGTTCAGCCGTATCTCGGCGGCGGGCTCGGCGTGATCGCGTGGCGCTACAGCGAGACCGGCGAGTTCATCGACCCGCAGAGCGTCATCTTCCGCGAACAGTACGTCGCGTCGGGCAGCGCGACTGGACCGGTGGCCCTGGGCGGAATCCGCTTCGGCGGCGACAGCGTGGCGGCGGGCTTCGAGGTCCGCTACCAGAGCGCGGATGCGGAGCTCGGGACCCGTTTTTCCAGTTCCGACCTCCCGGACCCGCGCATCGATCTGGGCGGCTGGACCTACCAGGTCAACGTCGGATTTCGCTTCGGAAGGTAGGGGCACGGCGGCGCCGTGCCCCTACGGGCGTTTGTACAGCGCGACGCCGCCTCCTTCACAGACCCGGTTCATCCCGTTCGTGAAGGCGGCGTCGCCCCGGATCCGCAGCGCCAGCAGGTCGCCGCCCTCCGCCTGCTCCTCGACCAGCATCCAGCCTGCGTGGGGCGCCGGCCCCGTCTGCAGCGCCAGATCCCAGATCACCCCGTTGCCTTCGTGGATGAAGTCCGCAAGGCGGAACCCTTCGTGCGAGAGCTCCTGCATGTAATGGGCGAGCGAGCCCATGCTCGCGAGAATCTTCTCGCCCCGGTACGCGTCCGCGAGGCACGACGTGACCGCGCGCCGCGCCCCGCTCGCCGGCAGGTCCCACTGTGCTTCGACCAGCATCGGCGCATCCTGGCGCCACGGCGGTGACTGAATGAGCGTGATCCCAATCAACAGGCCCGCCAGGACGTAGACCGCCTGCTGGCGGACGATGCCGACCGCGGCCCCGGCGTAGAGCGCGCACGCCGCCGCCACGGGAATCATGTAGCGCACGCGGAAGGGATGCCCCTCGAAGAAGCCGTAGAAAGGCACGGCCGCCGCGGCAAACAGCGCCACCGGAACGAGGAGCGCCGCGTGCTCGCGCTGCAGCCAGCCGCGAACGGCGAGCACGACCGCCGCCAGGCCGCCGATCACGACCGTCGTCAAGGTGCTGAGCTGCCAGGCGCCCCACCCGATGGCGGCGAGGTCCTGCAGCGGCCGGCGCAGGTACATCGGTTCGTGGACGAAGAATCCGCCCGTGACGAACCACTGGCCCACGGTGACCCGGCTGTTGATGATGAAGACGACGACCGCCGCGGCGGGCCAGGCCGCGAGGCTCACGGCGCGGCGCAGGGCGAGCGTGCGCGAGGCGCCCAGCCGGCGGGACGCGAAGACGGTGGCCGCGATCGCCGCGGCGACGACCGGCCAGGCGTCGTACCGTGTCCACATCGCGGCGAAGAGCGTCCACCCCAGCCGCCAGGGCACCCGGGGTTCGTTCGCCGGCACCCATTCGTACAGCCACAGCACCGCCAGGCTCGTCGTCGCCAGGAAGAGTGGCTCCGTCATGGGCGTCGTGTGCAGGTAGAGCAGGTTCGGGTTGAGCGCGAGCAGCACGGCGGCGACCGTCGCGCCGAGGCGCGAGCCCGTCATCAGCAGGACGAGGCGCGAGGCCGCGAACGTCGTCACGCCGAGGCACGCGATCGAGACGAGCGACGCGAACGCGCCGGTCCGGTAGAGCGCGTCCACCTGCGTCGGCAGCACGTGGATCAGGTGGGGCAGCGGAAGCCACACGGCGCCGAGCTGCTGCCAGCCGGGCGTGATGTTGTCGATGACGCGCCGGGCGACGACGAGGTGGGCCTTGGCGTCGTAGTGGCTGAGCACGAGGCCGGCCTCGAGGTAGACGAGCCACGCGACGAGGCCGGCGGCGGCGGCGCCGAGGGCGAGCAGCCGCTCGGCACGAACTATAATCAAGGCCCCTACGGTAGCTGACTCTCCGCGCCTCGTGAAATCTTTCATCAGCTGGATCTACGGTTTCGCGCTCGCCATCGGCGGGCCGGGGCTGTTCGCGGTCGCCTTCCTCGACTCGTCGTTCGTGTCGCTGCCGCAGATCAACGACATCCTCGTCGTGCTCATGGTGACGAACAACAAGCCGTGGATGCTCTATTACGCGGCAATGGCGACGCTTGGATCGATTGCGGGCTGCTACGTCATCTACTATCTGGCGAAGAAGGGCGGCGAGACGTTTCGCAGGCGCCGCATGCGGTCGGGAAACACCGAGCGCATCCTGGCGCTCTACCGCCGCCACGGTCTCATGGCGCTCATCGTCCCGGGGCTGCTGCCGCCGCCGGCGCCGTTCAAGCTGTTCGTGCTGATGGCCGGAGTCGCGGAAGTGCCGCCGCTGAAGTTCGTGCTGGCGATTGCGATCTCGCGCGGGCTTCGTTACGCCGCGATGGGCCTGCTGGCGATCTGGTATGGCGACCTTGCGCTGGAGCTGATGCGCACGCGCGGGCGCGAGGTGGCGCTGTGGATGGCGGGCCTGCTCGTCGTCATGGGCGTCGTCTGGTGGCTCGTCTCCCGCCGCACAATCCATGACGCCTGAAATCTCCGTCGTCATCCCCCTCCGTGACGAAGAGAGGAACGTCGTGCCGCTGCACGACGAGCTGACGCGCGTCCTGAAGGGCCTCGGCCGCGAATACGAGGTGATTCTCGTGGACGACGGCAGCGAGGATGCGACGTTCGCCCGGCTCAGCGAGGTACAGGCGCGCGATCGGCGGGTCCGTGTGGTGCAGTTCACGCGCAACTTCGGACAGACGGCGGCGTTCGCGGCCGGCTTCGCCCGCGCCCGCGGCGAGTTCATCGTCACCTCCGACGGCGACCTGCAGAACGATCCGGCCGACATCCCGAAACTGCTGGCGCTGGCGCGCGATCACGACGTGGTGTGCGGCTGGCGGAAGGATCGAAAGGACAGTTTCGTGACGCGCCATCTGCCGTCCATCGTGGCCAACCGGCTGCTCGGCGCGATCACCGGGCTGCGGCTGCACGACAACGGGTGTTCGCTGAAGGTGTACCGGGCCAATGTCGTGCAACCGCTGAAGCTGCGCCCGGGGATGCACCGCTACCTGCCGGCGCTGGCCGGCGAGTTCGTGGCTTCCGTCTTAGGGCGGACGCCGCGCGTGACCGAGGTGGTGGTGAACCATCGGCCGCGGCAATTCGGGCGCTCGAAGTACGGGCTGTCGCGGACGTTCTCCGTGGCGCGTGACCTGGTCGGCCTCCGGCAGTTGATGCGCGACGCGTCCGATCCCGATGCGCCGGCGCCCGTGCTTTACGAGGTCCGGCGCGTGCTCGAAAGCGTATAATCCCCCGCGAAACGAGGTGACCGTATGCGAAGGCTCATTGGCGTCCTGATCGTCGCGTTGGTGGTCGCGTTCGCCGGAACTGGCACCCAGGCGGTCGCGGAATTCCCATCGTGGGCCTACGGCGTGCTGACGCCTCCGCCCCCGCCAGGCACCGCGCCGGCGGCGCCCGCCGCACCCGCCGGTGGC
>VFYY01000170.1 GCA_016871375.1 Acidimicrobiia bacterium | reverse complement strand
ACCGGCCGCAGGCCGGGCGGATGCAGACGAGTCCAGTCCCGGCATCCAGCGAGCGTGAGCGAAGCGAAGATGCCGGGAGTGGGGGTCGAACCCACACGCCCCTTGCGGGGCTCGGGATTTTAAGTCCCGTGCGTCTGCCAGTTCCGCCACCCCGGCGTAGGACGGACTCCAATTCGCGGCTGAACGGCGTTCAGTGTACCATTCCAATGCACGCGAAACCGGCCCAACGTGTTGTCCGGTCAACGGATCCGGGTCCGGCGTCGTAATGCACTCGGATACCCCGGACACCAGGGTCCACCCTTCTTTTCAGCAGGACTTTCGACACGATGAACGGCTACCGGCAAGGAGCCGCGCGGCTCTTCTGCGTCACTGGAATACTGTGCGCGACGCCCTTCGCGGCGTGGGCGCAGCAGCCCGTACAGGCCAACAGCGCGGGACCGAGGACGATGACCGCGGCCCGTCTGGCCACCGAGGAGCGCATCGTCCTCGACGGCCGCCTCGACGAGCCGGCCTGGAGCCGCGCCGTGCCCGCCGGCGACTTCGTGCAGGTCGATCCCCGGAACGGCCAGCCCGCCACCGAGCCGACCGAAGTGCGCATCGTCTTCGACGCCGACGCCCTCTACATGGGCGTCCTGTGCGTGGACTCGGAGCCCGACAAGTGGATCGCCTACCAGCGGCGCCGCGACGAGTTCCTCGGCTCCGACGACAAGTTCCGCTGGACGATCGACACGTTCCTCGACGGCCGCAGCGGGTACTTTTTCGAGACCAACCCGCTCGGCACGATGGCCGACGCGCTGCTCGGCGTGAACGGCCAGAACCGCGCCTGGGACGGCATCTGGAACGTGCGCGTGCAGCGCCACGACAAGGGCTGGACGCTCGAGATCGAGATCCCCTTCCGCACGCTCAACTTCGACCCGAACAGCGACACCTGGGGCATCAACTTCGACCGCACCGTCATCCGCAAGAACGAGACGACGATCTGGAGCGGCTGGGCGCGCAACCAGGGCATCCAGCGCATGACGAATGCCGGCCGCGTCACCGGCATCCGCGACGTCACCCAGGGACACGGCCTCGACATCAAGCCCTACGGGCTCGTGGAGTCGCAGTCCTCGCCAGGACGCGGCCGTCCCGCGGACAGCAAGGCGAACGCCGGCGTCGATCTCTTCTACAACCTCACGCCGAGCATCCGCACGAACCTCACGGTCAACACCGACTTCGCGCAGACCGAAGTCGATCAGCGCCAGGTCAACCTGACGCGCTTCTCGCTCTTCTTCCCCGAGCGCCGCGACTTCTTCCTCGACGGCGCCACGTTCTTCGACTTCTCGAGCAGCGGCGGCAACAACAACGAACAGGTCATCCCCTTCTTCAGCCGCCGCGTCGGCCTGAGCGCCCAGGGCACGCCGCAGAAGATCGACTTCGGCACCAAGGTGACCGGCGTGATGGGCAGCCACGACATCGGCGTCCTCCACGTCCGCACCGGCGACGACGACGATGCGGGGATGATTGGCGAGGACTTCACGGTGGCGCGCATGAGGCGGCGGATGCTGGCGCAGTCCTACGTCGGCGCCATCTACACGCGGCGCGACCCGGGCGGCGCGGTCGGCGCGAGCCACACGGCCGGCCTCGACGGCACGCTGGCCACGTCGCGCTTTCTCGGCAACCAGAACCTGTCGGCATCCGGCTATTTCCTGCACGCGGCCCGCCCCGGCGTGACCAGCGCCAACAACGCGATGGGCTTCTACATCAACTATCCGAACGACCGGTGGAACGGCGCCATCGGCGGCCGGCAGATCGAGCGCAACTTCGATCCGGCGGTCGGGTTCGTGAACCGGCGCGACTACCGGCGCTTCAACCCGCGGTTCACCTTCAACCCGCGGCCGAGCAACCATCGCTACATCCGGCGCTTCGAGTTCGGCGTCGCCGACTCGCTGTTCCTCACCGATCTCGACAACACCCTGCTCGAGCGCTCGGTGGAGCTCCAGGTCTTCCAGGTGCAATTCCACACGAACGACAACTTCGGGTTCACCGTCACGCCGAGCTACGAACGCCTCGACGCGCCGTTCGCCATCAGCCGCGGCATCACGCTTCCGGCTGGGCGCGAGTACCGCTACACGCGGTGGGCCTTCGGCGGACAGACGGCCAACCGCCGCAAGGTCTCGTTCGGCGCGCGCATCGATCGCGGCAGCTTCTATTCAGGCGACCGCAACCAGGCGGTCTTCTCGGTGGGAGTCAGGCCGGGGCCGGGGCTCATCTTCTCGTTCAACGGCGAGTGGAACGACGTGAAGCTGGCGGAAGGGCACTTCACGTCGAACGTCTACCGGGTCAGCACGGAGACGCAGCTCTCGCCGTTCCTCTACGTCCTCAACAACGTCCAGTTCGACACGGTCAGCCGCGTCGCCGGGTGGCAGGCACGCTTCCGCTGGATCCTGCAGCCCGGCAACGACCTGTACGTCGTGTACACGCACAACTGGCTGGAAGATCCGCTCGCGGATCGCTTCTCGACGCTCGACAAGCGCCTGGCGTCCAAGATCCTCTACACGTACAGGTTCTGATGGAGAGTGGTCCGGCTTGAAGCCGGACACTACGAGCGGCCGATCTAATGAATCGTTCCCGTGCTGCCGCGCTGCGCGCGGATCACGCGGTCGATTGAGGCGGTGAGCTCGCGCTCGGGGACGTCGAACGGACCGGCGACGACGGCCCCGAGCGTCAGCTCCAGCGCGATCACCACGCCGCCGGTCTCGAACGGGCTCACGATCCAGCTGAAGCCGCGCAGCGCCACGGGACGATCGGGCGACGCCTGCGGGTCCTTCGCGCGCTCGAGCGCGCGCAGCATCTCCTCGAGCACGGCCACCACGTCGGCGTCACTCCAGGAGCGGGGCTCGCGCGGGACGGGCGCAATCGTCGCGGTCGTCGCGTGATTGTCGCCGCGCAGCCAGATCTCGACGGGGAATTCCATCGACGAAATGGTACTGCAAGGACGAGGTAGGGGCGGCGCATGCGCCGCCCGCAGGCGACTCCTTGCGGGCGAGGCATGCCTCGCCCCTACAGTTCCTCCAACTGTGCCGCGAACTCCGCCGGCGACGTCGTCGGCACGTCGCACGTGAAGTCCTGGCAGACGTACGCGGTGGCGTGCCCGCCGCGCAGCTTCAGCCCGTCGATCCAGGGGAGCGCGAGTGCGAAGCTGGGTTGGTGCGAGGGTGCGACGGGGACGACGACCGCGTTCGGCAGGTAACGCTGACGCACGACCTCCATCAGCGCGGTGGTGTCCGGTGCCCCCGGCTCGCCGACCACCACGATCTGCGCGATCCCGGCTGAATACAGCGACAGCGCGCCCAGCAGCATCGGCACCGTGCGGCCGCCGCCCTGGACCCGCGGACCGAACATGCGGAACACCTGCTCGACGCGCTCCGCCATCTCGGGGCTGCCGGTCAGGTGGGCCAGCGTCAGCAGGTTCATCACGCCAACCGAGCTGGCGGCCGGCTCCGCGCCGTCGTAGTCCTCCTTGAGCCGCAGCAGCACCGACGGGTCGCGGCCGGTGGTACTGAACCACCCGCCCTCTTCGGCGTCCCAGAAGTGATCGTCGAGCGTGTTCTGGAGCGTGAGCGCCCACTCGAGCCACGCGGGATTGCCGTCGGCCTGGAACAGCTCCAGCAGGCCGAAGATCAGATAGGTGTAGTCCTCGGCATAAGCGTCCACGCCGGACTGCCCTTCGCGGAACCGCCGCACGAGCGTGGCCGTCCGGGCGCGCCAGAGGTGGATCCGGACGAACGCCGCCGCGCGCTGGCCGTCCGCGACATACCGGCCGCCGCCGGGCAGCACGCGGCCCGCGCGCGCGAAGGCCGCGATCATCGACCCGTTCCACGCCGTGATCACCTTGTCGTCGAGATGCGGCCGCGGCCGCGACGCGCGGACCTGGAGGAGCGTCGCGCGCGCCCTCGCCAGCGCGGCCATCACGTCCTCGGGGCTCCGCCCCGTCAGCGTGGCGATGTCGCCGAGCGAGCGGGCCGTGTACAGCAGGTTCTTGCCCGTGAACTCGTTCTGCGGATCGAAGGGCGCGTTGCCGTCGGCCATCATCCCGTACCGCATGCGGAAGATGTCCGCGTCGTCTCCGAGTGGCGGCCCCACTTCGTCGTGCCGCCAGAGGTAGAACGCGCCCTCGCTCTTGTGCGCGCCGGGCTGGCCGGCGTGCTCCGGGGGGATGCTGTCGGCGTCCTCGGCGGAATAGAACCCGCCGTCCGGATGCGTGAGGTCGCGCCGCACGTACTCGAGCGTGTCGGCCGCCACCTCCGCGTAGAACGGCTCGCCGGTGAGCTGCGCGGCCTCGAGGTAAGCGAGCGTCAATTGCGCCTGGTCGTACAGCATCTTCTCGAAGTGCGGCACGCGCCAGTCGGCGTCCACCGAATAGCGATGGAAGCCGCCGCCGAGGTGATCGCGCATCCCGCCCAGCGCCATCGCGCGCAGCGTGAAGAGCACCATGTCGCGGGCGGACGTGCTGCCCGTCCGTGCGTGCTCGCGGAGCAGGAACAGGAGCTCGCTGGGACGCGGAAACTTCGGCGCGCCGCCGAACCCGCCGCGCCGCTGGTCGAAGGAGGAGGCGAACTCCCCCACCGTCGTCTCGAGCGCGTGGGTGCCCGGGAGCTCGCTCGCGGCGCCGTGGTGACCGGCGCTCCGCAGCCGCTCGACGATCATCGTCGCCGACTCGACGACCTTGTGCCGCTCCCCGTTCCACGCGCGGGCGATCTCTTCGAGGATCTCGGTGAAGCCGGGCCGTCCCCACCGTGAGGTTGGCGGGAAATAGGTGCCGCCGTAGAACGGCTTCAGATCCGGCGTCAGCCAGACGCTCATCGGCCACCCGCCCGACCCTGTCGTCGCCTGCACGAACGTCATGTACACGCGATCGACGTCGGGCCGCTCTTCCCGATCGACCTTGATCGACACGAAGTGGCGGTTCAGCACCTCCGCCACCTGCGCGTTCTCGAAGCTCTCGTGCTCCATGACGTGGCACCAGTGGCAGGTCGAATAGCCGATGGACAGGAAGATCGGCTTGCCGCCGGCGCGCGCCGCCTCGAACGCGGCGTCGCCCCACGGGTACCAGTCAACCGGGTTGTCCTTGTGCTGCAGGAGGTAGGGGCTCTGCTCCGACGCGAGGCGATTGGCCATCAGCTTCGCGGCATCGACTTCGGAGCGGCCATCTTCAGCAGGCGGGCCCTGATCGACTGGAACTGCTGGCTGTCGCGCGTGCCGCCGGACCCGGCCATCCCCTGGAGGCGGCCGATGCGGTCCTGCGGCGGCGGATGCGACGAGAAGAACGTCTCGACGCTGCCCGGATTGCGCGTCGACTCCTGCTGGAGGATCTGAAACAGCTCCACCATCCCGCGGCCGTCCCACCCGGACGTGCGCAGGATCTGCAGGCCGACCTGATCGGCCTCGCGCTCGTCGTCGCGGCTGAACTTCAGGAAGACGCCGTTGGTGAGGAAGCCGGCCGCCATCTGCGCGGCGCTGGCGCCGCCGCCGTTGCCGAGCACGGCGCCGAGCAGCCCGAGACCGAGATTGGCGACCGTCGCCTTCGTGAGCTGATCGGCGGCATGGCGCTGCGCGATGTGCGCGACCTCGTGCGCCAGCACGCCCGCGACCTGCGACTCGTTCGTGGCGGTGTGCAGCACGCCGCGGTTGATCCACACCGGGCCGCCGGGCAGCGCGAACGCGTTGATCTCGCGGTAGTCGGCCATCGTGAAGCTGTACGGATACTGCGGGCCGGGCGCGTTCCGCACGAGCCGCTGGCCGATGCTGCGGACGTACGCCGCCGCCTGCGCGTCGCGCAGCTCCGGCACCTCCTTGCGCACCTGCGCGTTCGCTTCCCTGCCAATCTCGATCTCCTGCTGCACCGAGACGAGGGTGAACTGCAGCAGCATCAGCGACACGAGGAACACTCTGGTCATACTCGGGGGCTCGGTGCGGCCGGCATGTCCTCAGGGCGCCGCCGGCGGAGGCGCGCGTAGGTGGCCGTGAATTCGACCCCGTACATCAGGATCACGGCCGAGACGTAGATCCACAGCAAAAATACCACTACCGCGGCAATCGAGCCGTGAATGAACGTGACGCGGCCGGCCACGATGTACCAGGAGAAGCCGTCGAAGGCGAGCCGCCACAGGATGCCGGTGAGGACGGCGCCGACCCAGACGTCGCGGAACCGCGTCTTCGCGTTCGGGATGAAGTAGTAAATCAGCCCTACGCCCAGGATCAGGAGGATGGTCGCCGAGTAGGTCACCGTCAACCACTGCAGCGCGCCCAGCCACTGGAAGCTGGCCAGCATCACGCCGAACCACGAGGCCTGGGCCATCTCGATGGCGCTGACGATCAGCAGTCCCAGCATCATCACGCCGCCCGCGGCCAAAAGCATCAGGAACGACACCATGCGGTGCTTGAGGAAACTGCGCTGCTTCTCCACGCCCCACGCCTCGTTGACGGCGGCGGTGACCGCGCCGAACACGCCGAGCGATCCCCAGATGAGCGCCAGTCCGCCGGCAAGCCCCACCTGCACGCGCGTCTGGCGGAAGGCATCGAGCTGCGTGTTGATGAACTCGAACTGCGTCGGGAAGTAGCGGAAGACGAACGTGAGGACGGCGAACCGGTCCCCTTCGTCCGCCGTCATCGCGCCCAGCAGCGCAATGACCAGCATCAGGAATGGAAAGAGGGACAGGAGCGCGTAGTAGGCGATGGCGGCGGCGTGCGTCAGGTCGTTGCTGTTGACCAGCTCGACGAGGCCGCGCCACGCCGCGAGGCCCGAGTAGCGGAGCTCCGCGCGGAGGCGGCGGAGGATCCTCTCGAGCGTCACGCTCTCGATTATGGCGGCAAGTGAGGCTGGTGGGGCGAGTAGGGTGGCTGGGCCGGGTCCGACCCTTACCCAACCACCCTACCCGCCCTACCCGCCCGCGTCGTCGCTACGAGCGGCCGAAGTCGCCGCCGGTCGCGCCCGCGTTGCCGCGCGCTACACACGTAAACGATCTCTACGACCGAGGTAGCTTCGAACCGATGTCCTATAATGCGCGGATGCCGGAAGAGTCAGGTTCCACGACGCCTGACGCTCACGTCAGACCCCCCGAAGTGGCTGCACGCCCTTCCCCTGCTGCGGCCTGCGGAGCCGATGAGATGCTGTGCGAGCGGTGCGGGAAGGCGGCGATGTACCGGATGCACGCCGTCTGGCGCTGCCCCAACTGCGGGTTCAAGACCGACTGCTGCGGCTGGTAGCGCGTGGACGTCCTCGCGACGCGGGTCCGCACCGACTCCCCTGAATTCCGCGCCAACCACGACCGCATGACCGCGCTCGTGCGCCAGCTCCGCGACCGCGTGGGCGCCGCGCGCCAGGGCGGCGGGCCGAAATACCTGGAGCGCCACCGCGAGCAGGGAAAGCTCCCCGCGCGCGAGCGGATCGACCGGCTGCTCGATCCCGGGTCGCCGTTCCTCGAGCTCTCCCCGCTGGCCGCGTGGGACATGTACGACAACGAGGCGCCCGGCGCCGGCCTCGTCACCGGCATCGGCCGCGTCTCGGGCCGCGAAGTCCTCATCGTGGCGAATGACGCCACCGTGAAGGGCGGCACGTACTACCCCGCGACGGTGAAGAAGCACGTGCGCGCGCAGCAGGTGGCGCTCGAGAACCGCCTGCCGTGCGTCTACCTCGTGGACTCCGGCGGCGCGTATCTGCCGCTGCAGGCGGAGGTCTTCCCCGACCGCGAGCACTTCGGGCGCATCTTCTTCAACCAGGCGCGCATGTCGGCGCTCGGGATTCCGCAGATCGCGGTCGTCATGGGCTCCTGCACGGCGGGCGGCGCCTACGTGCCCGCGATGTCGGATGAAACGATCATCGTCAAGGGCACCGGCACGATCTTCCTTGGCGGGCCGCCGCTGGTGAGAGCCGCCACCGGCGAGGAGGTCACGGCCGAAGAGCTCGGCGGCGCCGACGTGCACACGCGGCTCTCGGGCGTCGCGGACTACCTGGCGGAGCACGACGAACACGCGCTGCACCTGGCGCGGACGATCGTCGAGACGCTGAACACGGGCAAGCAGATGCCGGCCGACGTCACCACCCCCGAGGACCCGGCCTACGATCCGTCCGAGATCTACGGCATCGTGAATGCCGACGTGCGGAAGCCGTACGACGTCCGCGAGGTGGTCGCGCGCATCGTGGACGGCTCGCGGTTCGACGAGTTCAAGGAGCGCTACGCGCCGACGGTCGTCACCGGCTTCGCGCGGCTGCACGGGATGCTGGTGGGCATCGTGGCGAACAACGGCGTGCTCTTCTCGGAGTCGGCGCTCAAGGCCACGCATTTCATCGAGCTGTGCAACATGCGCGGCGTGCCGCTCGTCTTCCTGCAGAACATCACGGGGTTCATGGTCGGCAAGCAGTACGAGCGCGGGGGGATCGCCAAGGACGGCGCCAAGATGGTCCACGCCGTCGCCAACTCGGTGGTGCCGAAATACACCGTCATCATCGGCGGCTCGTTCGGCGCGGGCAACTACGGCATGGCGGGGCGCGCCTACGAGCCGCGGCTCCTCTGGATGTGGCCGAACGCCCGCATCTCCGTGATGGGCGGCGAGCAGGCGGCCGGCGTGCTGACCACCGTCAAGCGCGATCAGCTCGCGCGCGAGGGAAAGACGCTGTCCGCCGACGAGGAGCAGTCGATCCG
>VFYY01000169.1 GCA_016871375.1 Acidimicrobiia bacterium | reverse complement strand
TGAGCGTCCGCGCCGTGTCCGGATCCGAGCGGATCAGCGACGAGATCGACGCCAGCGTGTTGAACAGGAAGTGGGGGTTGATCTGGCTCTTGAGCGCCTCGATCTTGGCCTCGAGCAGCAGGTTCTCCTGTTCCTGGAGCCGGTGCTCGATGCGGGCGCTGTTCCAGATCTTGATCGGCATCGCGACGGCGAGCACCGTCGTGAGAATGACGAGCAGCGTCATCCAGGGAGACCCCATCAACGCAGACGGGGTGCTGAGGAAGAACAGGCGCGCCTCGCCGAAGCGGATGCCGAGCGCGTGGCGCAGCAGCTCGAGGCCCACCGGCGCCGCCAGCAGCACGAGCTGCCAGTTCGGCTCCAGCTTCCGCACCACGTGCCACAGGTGCTTCCGCAGGTCCACGAAGATGAACGGCGTGAAGCGCCAGATCGCTTCCTTCGGGCAGGCCTCACGCAGGCCGCCGCCGGCGAACCCGCAGCCGACCGCGAATGGCAGCGCGATGAACTCGCCGGCCACGAGCGCGGGCGTTGCGACCAGCAGCCCGACGATGGCGCCGGCGTAGGGGCCGGCGATGAGGCCCGCCAGGAACGCGCCCTCGAGCGTCAGGTCGGCCGCGCGGTAGTTGAGGAGCAGGCGGGCGGTCACGCCGGCCATCAGCGGGACGCCGATCGCGAAGGCAAAGATCAGCCGGTCCGACCAGCCGCGCCGCTCGAAGATCAGAATGTGCCTGAACTGGCGGAACCGCGCCAGCATCGTCGCCAGCACCGCCATGACCGCAAGCTTGACGATGAGCGTCGTCAGCAGGAACTGATCGGCCGACAGGAACTGGGCTTCGCCCGGCACGGGGACATTGTAGCTGGCAGCGGGCAGCGGGCAGCGGGCAGTAGCTGCCGGCGCTGCCGGCCGCCGGCTGCCGGCTGCCTGCTGATATGATCAAGCCATGATTCGACCGTTGCTCGTCGGGCTCGCCACCACGTTCCGCCACATGTTCAAGCCGAAGGTCACGGTGAACTATCCGGACGAGAAGATGCCGATGTTCCCGAAATACCGCGGCAAACAGGTGCTGATGCGCGACGAGAACGGCCTGGAGAAGTGCGTGGCGTGCGGGCTGTGCGCGGTGGCCTGCCCGGCGGACGCGATCTACCTCGAGCCGGCGGAGAACGACGGCACGGTGATGGCCGGGCCGCGCTACGCGCAGATCTACCAGATTCACAAGACGCGCTGCATCTTCTGCGGCTACTGCGAGGAAGCCTGTCCGGTGTCGGCGATCTTCATGGGCAAGGATTACGAGCTCGCCGTCTACAGCAAGGACGACTTCATCTGGGACAAGACGGACCTGCTCGTCGCGCCGCCCGCGAACGCGAAGCCGCCGGCCCAGCTCTCGTAACGTGCGCATCGGCGCCGTTGCCGATATCCACGGAAATTTCCACGCCCTGCGAACGGCGATGGAGCGGCACCCGGACGTGCCGCTCTGGATCTGCGTGGGCGATCTGGCCAGCAGCACCGGCCGCTATCCCGAGCCGATCGCGCCGCTCTACTGGATCAAGGGCAACAACGAGGACTTCGACCGCATTGCGGCGTGGGAGGCGGGACGCGATCCCGTCCCGAATCTGCATCTGATTCCCAACGGCACGTCGGCCACGGTGGGCCCCCTGCAGGTGGCGGGCGTCGGCGGCACGTTCGCGCCGACCTGGTTCGACACGCCCGCCGGCGAGCTGCCCCCGAAGACGATGGACGACAAGCGGCGGCACTTCGTCCGCGAGGAGGTCGAGGCCGCGAAGCGTCTGCGCGGCGTGGACATCCTGATGACGCACGAGGCGCCGAAGCCGTTCATCGTGACGAGCCCGACGCGCCCGGGCGCCGCGCGCCGCCTGGACGCGGGCAAGCCGCCGATCAACGAGCTCCTGGCCACGCTCGAGCCGCGGCTGCACCTCTGCGGCCACCACCACCGCTTCGTCGAAGCCGAGCGCGAGGGCGTGCGGTCCGTGTGCATCGACCGGATCAACCGCTCCTATTTGCTGATCGACGCGGATACACTCGACTACGAGAAGGTCGATCAGTGAAGCCTTTCCTGGACGCGATCGACGAACGGGTGCTCGTCTGCGACGGCGCGATGGGGACGATGTTGTACGCGAAGGGCGTCTTCATCAACCGGTGCTTCGACGCGCTGAACCTGACCGACCCGGCGCGCGTGGCCGAGGTGCACCGCGCGTACGTGCGCGCCGGCGCCGACGTCGTCGAGACGAACACGTTCGGGGCCAACCGCATCAAGCTGCGCGGGTTCGGGCTGGCCGACCGGCTGCACGACATCAACCTCGAGGGCGCCCGGCTCGCGCGCAAAGCGGCGGACGAAGGGGAGGTGCACGTCGCTGGCGCGATCGGTCCGCTCGGCGTCCGCATCGAGCCATGGGGAAGGACCGGCCGCGACGAAGCGGAGGGCTTCTTCCGCGAGCAGGCGCAGGCGCTGCTCGAGGGCGGCGTGGACCTGTTCATTCTGGAGACCTTCCGCGACCTGCACGAGCTGGAGGCGGCGATCGCGGCCGTGCGCAGCCTCTGCGACCTGCCGGTCGTGGCACAGATGACGATCGAGGAGGACGGCAACAGCCTCGACGGCACGCCTCCGGAGCAGTTCGCGCCCGCGCTCGAGGCGGTCGCCGACGTCGTCGGCGTGAACTGCAGCATCGGGCCCGCGCCGATGCTGGAGACGATCGAGCGCATGTCGACGATCACGCGCGCGCGGCTGGCCGCGCAGCCCAACGCGGGCCGCCCGCGCGACATCGAGGGGCGCAACATCTACCTGTCGTCGCCGGAATACATCGCGTCCTACGCGCGCCGGTTCATCCAGCACGGCGTGCGCCTCGTCGGCGGCTGCTGCGGGACCACGCCCGAGCACATCCGCCTGATCAAGGCGAACGTGAAGGCCGCCGGTGGGCGGGCGACGCATGCGTCGCCCCTACAACGCGAAACCGTGTCCGTCGCGGTAGGGGCGAGGCATGCCTCGCCCGTAGACGTTATCCCGCGCGACCAGCGCTCGCAGCTCGCGCGCACGCTGGCCGAGGGCCGTTTCGCCACGCTGGTCGAGCTCATCCCGCCCAAGGGCTGGGTGGGCAGCGACATCGTGGAGCGGGCCCGCATGCTGAAGATCCGCGGCGTGGACGCGGTGGAGATCCCGGACGGCCCGCGCGGCGCGCGCATGAGCGCGCTGGCGCTCGCGGTCCTCGTCCAGCAGCAGGCGTGGATCGAGACGGTCCTCCAGTACTCGTGCCGCGACCGCAACCTGCTCGGCATGCAGTCGGATCTGCTCGGCGCGCACGCGATGGGCCTGCGGAACCTGCTGATCGTCACCGGCGACGTGCACAGCGTCGGCGATTATCCCGATGCCACGACCGTCTTCGACGTGGACTCGATTGGCCTGACCAACGTCGTCACGCGCCTGAACCACGGGCTCGACATCGGCGGCCAGGCCATTGGCAGCCCGACCGGCTTCCACATCGGCGTGCAGGTGAATCCCGGCGCGGAGGATCTCGAATCCGAGGTCCGCCGTTTCGAGTACAAGGTGGAAGCGGGCGCGGAGTACGCGATCACGAAGCCCGTCTTCGACCTTGCGACCTTCGAGCGGCTCTACACGCGCATCGAGCACGCGCGCCTGCCGCTCATGGTCGGCCTGTGGCCCTTCGAGAGCCTGCTGAACGCCGAGTTCATGGCGAACGAAGTGCCCGGCGTCAGCGTGCCCGAGCCGATCCTGAAACGGATGCGCTGCGCCGGCGAGGGGAAGGCGGCCGCCGACGAGGGCGTGGCCATCGCGCGGGAGCTCGGCAACGCGCTCAAGAGCACCGTCCAAGGCGTACACGTGGCCGCACCGTCGGGCCGCGTAGAGGCTGCGCTCGAGGTGCTCGCCGGGCTCCGGTAACGTTGACCTTTGGATTTCGGTTTTGTCGTTGTATAGTGCCGAGGCGGTCCAGGGGCTGTCAGGCCGCCATAAACCCCGAACTTTCGATACCTCAACAGGTTAGAGGCTGAGGACTTACAGGCCTGGCCGGACTGCTGGGGGTCGGATCGGCAACAAGCCACCGAAGACGGTTGCGCGGCCGCGACAACGGAGCGGCCGCCGCGTTTTGGGAAGGACATACCGGTAATGGCGCTGTTCGAGCGCGACAACGACAAGTTCCGCCCTGACCTGGGCAGCAACGCGCTGTCGGTCATCGCCATTGAGAACGATTTCGTCGAGGGGACCTACGACAAGCTCGCGAAGGTCTACGACGTCATGTTCGGGCCGATCCTCCATCCCGGGCGCCTGCTGGCGCTCGAGCGGATGGGCATCTCGCCGGGCAACCGCGTGCTCGAGGTCGGCGTCGGGACCGGCATCAACACCCCGCTCTATCCCCGCGCCTGCCGCGTGACCGGCATCGATCTCTCGGCTTCGATGCTCGAGAAGGCGCGCACGCGCGTCGCCCGCAAGGGGCTGACGAACGTGCGCCTGCTGGAGATGGACGCCGCTCATCTGAAGTTCCCGGATGAGACGTTCGACATCGTCTACGCGCCGTATCTGGTGAACTGCGTCTCGGATCCGATCGGCGTCGTGAACGAGATGAAGCGCGTGTGCAGGCGCGGCGGGAAGATCGTCATCGTCAATCATTTCCGCAGCATGAATCCGGTGCTGTCGCGGCTCGACCGCTGGCTCTCGCCGCTCACCGTGCACATCGGGTTCAAGTCGGATCTGGATCTGCCGGGCTTCATCCAGCAGTCGGGCCTGCGGCCGCTGTCGATCGAGAAGGTGATGCCGACGCGGCTGTGGACGCTCGTTATTTGCAGTAAGGATTAGGTTTTCCGGGCACGTCGCTTGCTCCGAGAGGAGACAGGCATGGCGCTCTCAGTTCCTCAGCACGACCCACTCTCCGTCGCGGCGGTCGGCAACGCGTTCGTCGATCGCGTCTACGCGAAGCTCTCACCCGTCTACGACCTCGTCTTCGGCGCCGCGCTGCAGGCCGGCCGTGTGGCCGCCGTGGCGCGGATGAACATCCAGCCCGGCGACCACGTGCTCGAAGTCGGCGTCGGCACCGGGATCAACACGTCGCTTTACCCGCGCGACTGCCGGGTGAGCGCTGTTGACCTCTCGGCCCCGATGCTCGAGAAGGCGCGCGAGCGCGTGGAGCGCGAGGGGCTGACACACGTGCGGCTGTTCGAGATGGACGCCGCGCACCTCACATTCAGGGACGACTCGTTCGACTGCGTCTACGCGCCGTACCTGATGAGCGTCGTCCCCGACCCGGTAAAGGTCGCGCGCGAGATGTACCGCGTTTGCCGCCCAGCCGGACGGCTGGTGATCCTGAACCACTTCCGCAGCCCGAACCCGATCCTCTCCTGTATCGAGCAGGCGCTCTCGCCGTTCACCGTCCACGTCGGGTTCAAGGCGGATCTCGATCTGCCCGGGTTCCTGGAGAAGTCAGGGCTGAGGCCGGCCGGCGTCGAGCGGGTGAATTACCCGCCCATCTGGTCGCTCGTGACGGTCGTAAAGCGCTAGCCGTTCGGGCCGTTCGGATCGTTCGGGCCGTTCGGATCGTTCGGTCCGTTCGGATCGTTCGGTCCGTTCAGCGTTCGCGGATTTCCAGATCCCAGTGCTGAAGGACGGTGAGGACCAGCGTCTGCTGCGCATCGCCGGCGACGGCTTCGTTGAGCAGGATCGTCCATCCGACGCCACTGCGTACAGCAGTCTGGCCAGACCGCCTACAGGGATGATGTTGGCGCCCGACGATAGGCGTGGAGCAAACAACGCCAGCGGCCTGCCGGACTCAATCGAGAGGCCGTCCGCAGTCG
The DNA here is from genome assembly GCA_016871375.1 of Acidimicrobiia bacterium. Lineage (GTDB taxonomy): Bacteria > Acidobacteriota > Vicinamibacteria > Vicinamibacterales > UBA2999 > VFYY01. Next base: position 2,881 of record VFYY01000169.1, on the reverse strand, counting down.
GCGCGATCGCCGCGGGCATCACCTTGATGTTCGCCGGCTTCAGGTCGCGGTGGATGACGCCGCGCTCGTGCGCCGCTTCCAGGGCCTCGGCAATCTGTCTCGCGAGCGGAAGCGTTTCGTCGATCGGCAGCCCCTTGCCGTGCGTGGCGGCGATCACGTCCGCGAGCGTGCTGCCCTCGACCAACTCCATGACGATGGCACTGCCGCCGTTCGCCTCTTCGAGGCCGTGGATGGACGCGATGTTCGGATGGTTGAGGGTGGCGAGGAGCTCAGCCTCGCGCTGGAACCGCGCGAGCCGATCGGCGTCTTCGGACAGGCTGTCGGGGAGAACCTTGAGTGCGACGTCGCGCCTCAGCCGGGTATCGCGGGCGCGGTACACCTCGACCATGCCTCCAGCCCCGAGGAGGTCGATGACCTCGTACGCACCGATCCGATGGCCGGCGGGGAGAGCCATTTGTCGTGGAACGGCTGAACTTTACGACGGCGCCCTGCGCGCGAGCACTCACGCACCCGAGGCGCCTTGAGGCACCCCGGGCACCTCGGGTACGCTAGAGCGGTTTCTGAAACGTCGTAGTGTCCGGCTTTAGCCGGACCACGTTGATCGGCGCCGCCGTGTGTGGTCCGGCTGAAGCCGGACACTACGAAGAAGTCGAAACCGCGCTAGAACTTCGCTCTCGGCCGTCCGCGGGGCTTCTTCGGCGGCTTGTCGAGCGCCTTCAGCAGGATCTCAGCGGCAACGTCGGCGCCGTTGGTCTCCGTCTTCTTCTTCGGCTTCGGCTGCGCCAGCAGCTTGTCCAGGTGTGATTCCCACTTGCCGGCGAAGAGATCGTCATGGCTGATGAACGCCGAGCGCAGGTGCTTCGGCATCTCCTCGACGATGATCTCGTATTCGGGGAAGTGGCCGCGCGAGGTGTAGAGGACCGCGGTGTCGTTGGCGATCGCCTCGGATACGATCCCGTACCCGGGCTTGGTGACGACGGCCTCGGCGGCGCCGACCAGATCTTCGTAGCGGACACCCGAGTCGTACATCGCCTCTTCGTTCACGCTGATGAACGACCCCTTGCGCTCCGCCGTCGGCTGTTCCTTGCGCGCGCGGCCGATCGGCAGGTTGGCGGTCGTCACCACCGTGTACTTCCTGAACTTCGAGAGCACGTCGGTCTCGAGCCCCGGCAGCCCGTAGCCGCCGAACGAGCTGAGCACGATCGGCTTGTCGGCCGGCAGCTTCAGGAGCTTGCAGACCTCTTCGCGCGTCCTCGTGGCATGCCGGGCGATGAACGGGATGTCCTTCACGTTCGAGAAGCTCTCGAACCCGGCCGACATCGGCAGCCGCAGCGCCATCGACGCCTTGGCGTAGGCGCCGCGGATCGCCGGCAGCAGCGACGGCGCCAGCCGCACGCGCGGGTACTCGCTGTAGACCCAGTCCCACGTGAAATTGCCGAGCCCGATTGAGGGGATGCCGGCGGCGGCGCCCACCGCGAAGGCGAGGGGCGGGATATCGCCGACGATGAGGCCGGCGCCGAGCTCGCGCAGCACGCGCGTCTCGCTTGCCGCGCGCGTGACGAGGTCGCTGTGGAACGACGACGCGCGGCGGATCGAGTCCGCCTCGTCGAGGTTCAGCGCGTCGATCTGCACGACGCCGGTGTCGGTCTCGAGCGTGCTGAAGGCGACCTTGCCCCTGACGGTCAGGTCGAAGAGCCATCGCGGTGCGGCCGTGCGCACGCCGACGCGTGTTTCGGGGCGCCGGGCGAGGATGGCGTTGATGACTTCGATCGAGCGCGCGGCGTGGCCGAAGCCGTGGCCGGAAATGTAGAAGACGATCGCGGCTGCCAAGCTATTGAACCGTGGGGACGCGCGCTTCCGTCATCGCGACCTTGACCACCTCTTCGAGCGTTTCAACGGGCACGAATGTCATGTCTCGGCGGATCTCCTCGGGGATGTCGACCAGGTCCGGTTCATTCAGCGCGGGCAGGATCATCGTCTTGACCCCGAACCGCCTGGCGGCGAGCGCCTTTTCCCTGATGCCGCCGACCGGCAGCACGAGCCCGCTCAGGGTGATCTCCCCGGTCATCGCGACGTCCTGGCGCACGGCCTGATTGCGCGCCGCCGACAGGATGGCCGTCGCCATCGTCACGCCCGCCGATGGACCGTCCTTCGGGATGGCCCCCGCGGGAACGTGAACGTGGAGGTCGTGCTTCGCGAGAAAGTCCGGGGAGATGCCCAGCTCGCTGGCGCGCGCGCGCAGGTGGCTGAGCGCGGCGCGGGCCGATTCCTGCATCACGTTGCCGAGCTGGCCAGTCAGAATGATGTTCTGGTTTCCGCCCGGAAGCAAGGTCGCTTCGATGAACAGGACGTCGCCGCCGGTCTCGGTCCAGGCCAGGCCGGTGGCCACGCCGGGCCGTGAGGTCCGGAAGGCGACCTCTTTCTTGAAGCGCGCGGGACCCAGGTAGTCGTCCACCTGGTCCCGGTCCACGACCGACTTGTCGGGCGGCCCGGCCTCCGAGGGCCGCGTGGCAATCCGCGCCGCGACCTTCCTCGAGATCGTCCCGAGCTGCCGCTCCAGGTTCCGGACGCCGGCTTCCCGCGTGTATTCCGAGATGACCACGCGCAGCGCCGCGTCGGTGGTCTCCATGGAGTCGGCCGGGAGCCCGTGCTCGCTCATCTGCCTCGGCAGCAGGTACTTACGGGCGATGTGCAGCTTCTCCTCCTCGGTGTAGCCGCTCAGGGAAATGATCTCCATGCGGTCGAGGAGCGCCGGATGGATCGTCCCGAGCTGGTTGGCCGTGGCGATGAACAGCACCTTGGACAGGTCCACGGGCACTTCCAGGTAGTGGTCGCGGAAGTTGTGGTTCTGCGCCGGGTCGAGCACCTCCAGCAGGGCCGC
>VFYY01000168.1 GCA_016871375.1 Acidimicrobiia bacterium | reverse complement strand
GCACCACAGCGTAAGAAACGTCGATCGGAAAGTACAGTACGAAGTTTTGGATCACGATGTACGAATCAATGAATCTGACAAAGTAGTGTTAGCCGGACCACACACGGCGGTGCCGATCAACTTGGTCCGGCTAAAGCCGGACACTACGACGTTTCAGAAACCGCTCGGCCCCCACGTACGCAAGAAGGGCCGACCTGAAGGTCGGGCCCCTATAACAGTAGCGGGCGGCGCATGCGCCGCCCCTACCACCTACCACCTACCACCTAGAGACTGGCGAGCGCGCTCTTTACCTTCCCGTAATCCGGCTCGTTGCGCGCGTCGTCGAGGACTTCGCGATGGCGGACGACGCCGCCCTTGTCGATCACGAACACCGCGCGCTTCGCGATGTCCTTCAACCCGATCATGTCGGGGTTGACGACGCCGTACGTGCGGATCACGTCCTTGTTGTAGTCGCTGAGGAGCGGCAGGCCCAGCTTCTGCTGGTCGTCCCACGCCTTCAGCGCGAAGAACGTATCGGTGCTCACGCCGAGCACCTGCGCGGAGACGTGCTTCAGCTCGCTCATCGAGTCGCGGAACGTGCACATCTCCTTCTGGCACACGCCGCTGAACGCGGCCGGAAAGAACGCCAGGACCACCGGCCCCTTCGCGAGCGTCTCAGTGAGGGTGACCGGCTGGCGGTCCTGGTTGTGGAGCGTGAAATCGGGCGCCTTCGTGCCGACGTCGACGCTCATTGGCTGCCCGCTGCCGGCTGCCCGCTGCCGGCTGCCCCGCCGCCTTCCTTGACGACACTGACCTTGAGCGGCACGGTGACCTCACGGTGCAGCTTCAGCGGCACGGTGTGGTCGCCGATGGCCTTGATCGGCTCCGGCAGGATCAGCTTGCGCCGGTCGATGTCGAAGCCCTTGGCCTTGAGGAAGTCGGCCACGTCGGCGCTCGTCACGGAGCCGTAGAGCTGATCGGTCTCGCCGACGCGCCGCGCGATGCTGATCTCGATCGTGGAGAGCCGCGCCGCAATCGCCTCCGCCTGCGCCTTCTCCCCGGCCTCGCGCGCCTCGACCTTCTTGCGCTCGCGCTCGACGTGCTTCTTGTTGCCCTCGGTCGCCGGCAGCGCCAGCTTCCGCGGCAGCAGGTAGTTTCTGGCGTAGCCGTCGGCGACCTTCACGATCTCGCCGCGCTTGCCCAGGTGGTCGACGTGCTCTCTGAGAATGACTTCCATAATTTGCGATTTGTGATTTGTGATTTGCGATTTGTGATTTGTGACTTGAAATCAAGAATCGCAAATCGGAAATCGTAAATGTGAGTTTACTCCGCGGTATACGGAATCAGCGCCAGCTGGCGCGCCCGCATGATCGCCGTGCGCAGCTTGCGCTGGTGCAGGGCGCACGTGCCCGAGATGCGCCGCGGCAGGATCTTCGCCCGCTCCGGCACGAACGGGAGCAGGAGCTTGGTGTCCTTGTAGTTGATGTCGTCGATCTTGTCCGAGCAGAACTTGCAGACCTTGCGGCGCCGGAACATCGGACGGCGCTGGCCGTCCTTGCCCTGCTGGCCCGCGCCCGCCTTGCCCTTGCCGCGGCCGCCGCCGAAACTCTTCCTGCCGCCGTTCATCGCATGTCCTCCGTCATGTCAAAGCGATCGTCGCGGTCGTCGTCGGCGTCGCCGCGCTGGCCCTCGCCGGGCTGCCGATCCGGCGGCAGGCCGCGCGCCACGCGCCGGCGCCGCGACCCCTCGGTCCGCTTGCTCCGCGTCCGCTCGACCACCGCCTGCTCCGCGTCCACGCGGACGACGAGATGCCGGATGACGACGTCGATGTTCTTGAAGCGGCGGTCGATTTCCTTCATCAGCTCGCCCGAGCCGTTGATCACCTCCAGCACATAGGTGGCTTCCTTGTGCCGGCCGATCTCGTAGGCCAGCTTGCGGCGGCCCCAGTTCTCGGTCTTCTCGAGCTGGCCGCCCATCTTCTGGACGATGCCCTCGACCTGCGTGTGCAGCTCGGTGACCTGGTCCTCGCTCGCATCGGGCGAGACGACGTACACGAGTTCGTACTTCCTGTGCATAGTTCTCCTTATGGACTATGGCTGTCTTGTGTGGTCCGGCTGAAGCCGGACCCTACGACAGCAAGGAGCGTTATTCGACGTCCGGACCCGCGGGTTCCGGGTTGTACGTGTTCATCACCTTCCGGATGTCCTCCGCGACGAACATCTGCGCCGCATCGGCGGCGCGGGTGATGAGCGCGTCGACGTCCGCCTGCTCGGCGGCGTCGAACCGTGCGAGCACGTAGTCGGCGAGATCGCGTCTCGCGTCGCCCCGGCCCACGCCGAGGCGCATGCGCGGGAACTCCCGGGTTCCCAGCTGCTCGACCACGGACTTCAAACCGTTGTGCGTGCCGGCCGATCCGCCCGCCCGCACCCGAATCCGTCCCAGCGGCAAGTCCACGTCGTCCACGACGACGAGCAGCTCGCCCGGGTCCACGTGGTGATACCCCGCGAACCGCGAGACGGCGTAGCCGCTGCGGTTCATGAACGTCTGCGGCTTCACCACCAGAAACGGCGTCTCGCCAAAGCTCTTGGCGAACAGGACGTCGTCGTCCTTCCGCCACTGCAGCCCCAGCCGCTCGCCAATGACGTCGGCCACCGTGAAGCCGATGTTGTGGCGCGTGTCGGCGTATTCGCGGCCGGGATTGCCCAGGCCGACGATCACCTTCACTTCTTCGGCGCTTCCTCGCCTTCCTTCTCGGTCTTGCCCTTCTTGATGACCTCGGGCTCCGCGGGGGCCGCGGCGACGGCACCGGCCTCGGCGGCCGCCGTCTCCTTCGACTCCTCGGCCTTCGGCATCACGACGTGCACGAGCATCGTCTCGGCGTCGGTGACGAACTTCAGCTTCGCGCTCGCCGGCACCTCCTTCAGCCGCACCGCCTGGTGGAGCATCAGCTCGGAGACGTCGATGGTGATGTGCTCGGGGATGTCCGCCGGGAGGCACTCGACCTGGACCTCGCGCGTCACGAAGTCGAGCAGGCCGCCCTGCTGCTTCACGCCCTGCGGGGTGCCGGTGACGTGGATCGGGACCGTCACGACGATCGCCTTGTCCATCGCCAACTGGTAGAAGTCGGCGTGCAGGAGCTTGTGAGTGATCGGGTCGAGCTGGTACTCCTTCACCATCACCTGCGCCCCGCGGCCGCCGTCCACCTTGAGCGTGATCAGCGTGTTGGCGCCGGAGTCGGAGTGCAGGATCCGCAGCAGCTCCTTCGGGTCCACGGCCACAGGCACGCCCTCGGGCGCCTTGCCGTCGTTCCTGGACCCGTAGACCACGCCGGGAATGCGCCCCTTGGCGCGCAGGCGGCGGGCTTCGTTCTTCCCGCGGCCGTCTCTCTTCACTACGTCGAGTGTGGCTTCCATATCCGTTCCTCAGACGAACAACGACGAGACCGACGTCTCCTCGTGAATGCTGCGAATCGCCTGTCCCAGCAGCCGCGCGACCGAGAGGACGACGATCTTGCGGCAGTTCTGCGCGTCGCCCTTCAGCGGAATCGTGTTGGTGACGATCAGCTGATCGACCGGCGAGTGCTCGACGCGCTCGATCGCCGGGCCCGACAGCACGCCGTGCACCGCGCACGCGAGCACGCGCTCGGCCCCCGCGTCCTTGAGCGCCACCGCGCCCTTCTGAATCGTGCCGGCGGTGTCGATGATGTCGTCCTGCAGGATGCAGATGCGGCCCTTGACGTCGCCGATGACGTTCATCACTTCCGCCGTGCCGTCTTCCGTGCGCCGCTTGTCGATGACGGCCAGCTCCGCGTCGAGGCGCTTGGCGTAGGCGCGCGCGCGCTCGGCGCCGCCCGCGTCGGGCGACACGATCGTCAGCTTCTCGCTGCCGAGGCGCGCCAGGTACTCGATGATCACCGGGGCCGCGAACAGGTGGTCCACCGGGATGTCGAAGAAGCCCTGAATCTGCGCCTTGTGCAGATCCATCGTCAGCACGCGGTTCGTGCCGGCGGCGCTCAGCAGGTTCGCGACCAGCTTCGCCGAGATCGGCACGCGCGGCTTGTCCTTCCGGTCCTGCCGCGCGTAGCCGTAGTACGGGATCACGGCGGTGATCCGCGCGGCCGACGAGCGGCGGAACGCGTCGATCATGACCAGCATCTCCATGAGATGCGGGTCCACCGGGGTCGACGTCGGCTGCACGATGAAGACGTCGGCGCCGCGGATGTTCTCGTCGATCTGGAACGAGACCTCGCTGTCGGGGAAGCGGCGGAGGCGAGCCTGCCCGACGGGGATGCCCAGAAAGTCCGCGATCTCCCTCGCCAGCCCCGGGTGCGCGCTGCCCGAGAACACCTTCAGGTCGCCAAACCCGGTGGCCATCAGTCCTTCACCGCTCAGGGGTCGTCTCATCACATTAGTCCGCCTTCGCCGCTTCGCGGCTTCGGCGCGACAGCCTCCGCATGACGACGAGCTTACCTAGCCGAAGCCCGCCGTCGCTTCTATCCGGCTGGCCTGCCTAGCCGAAGCCTCGCTCTGCGAAGCGCTGGCGAGGCGGAGGCTGGTTGGGGCGGAAGGATTCGAACCTTCGAATACGGGATCCAAAGTCCCGCGCCTTACCGCTTGGCCACGCCCCATCACATGGAGCTCGTCGCCACGGGCGGTGGCAAACGCTTATTGTAGTCGAGGCTTGGGGTTGCGGGCAAAACGCACAGGCGCCGGGCGACTCCGTTTCGCGTAGGCCCCGCGGTCCAGCGACTCGGTCAGCAGCACCCGCCAGCCCGATCCGGAGAGGCGATCCACGGCGTCCAGCGCCTCCCGGCGCTTCTGAAACAGCCCGAAGACGGCCGAGCCGCTGCCCGACATGGCCGCCGCCAAGGCGCCCGCCCGCCGCAGGGCCGCTTTCATCTGGTCGACTTCGGGGTGATGCCGGGCGATCGGCATTTCGAGGTCGTTGATCATCTGCGCCGCCCGCGAGGGCCAGGGGCCGGGCACGTGCTGCGGCTCCGGGGTGAACGGGCCGAGCGCGAGCTCGCGCTCGGCGTCGTACCAGCCGTAGGCCTCGCTCGTCGAGACGCCAAAGCCCGGGATGAGCAGCACGATCCAGTGCCGCGGCAGGTCGGCCAGCGGGTAGATCTCGTCACCGCGCCCGAGGCCGAGCGCCGTGCCGCCGGCGAGAAAGAACGGGACGTCCGCGCCGAGCGTCGCGGCAACGTCCGTGATCTGCGCGGGGCGGACCGGCACGCGCCAGAGGCGCGTCAGCGCCACGAGCGTCGCCGCGGCGTCGGCGCTGCCGCCCCCGAGCCCCGCCTGCAGCGGAATTCGCTTGTCGAGATGGATGACGACGTCGCGGACGGGGCCGGCGCGGCGCAGCGCGCGCCAGAGACGCTCGGCCGCTTTCCAGACCAGGTTGGACGCGTCGAGCGGGACACCGGGCGACGCGCACTCGATGGCGAAATCACCGGGCCGCGGCGCGCACGTGATGACGTCGTGCAGCGAGATCGCCTGGAAGACCGTCCGCAGCTCGTGGAAGCCGTCGGGACGCGTCCCGAGCACCCGGAGGTCGAGATTGATTTTCGCGTGCGCCCGCACGCGAACGCCCGTCATTCGGTCCCTCGCAGCGGTCCCGCCTGCCGCAGCGCCTCGAGCGTCAGCGCGCGCGCGTCGGCCGGCACCATGACCGTCCATGCATCGGCCGGCAGGTCCACGTTCGTTTCGATCTGGGACAGGCCGGCGCTGAGATCGACGTCAACCGACTGCGCGTCGGACCGCAGCCGCACGGTGCGCGGGAAGCCGGCCTGCCACTCGGAATATTCGACCTGCCAGCCCGAGCGCCGCGCCGCGCGAGGTTCCCACATCGTCCCGACGCGCTCCAGGTAGAGCGTGGCGCCGTCGGCGAGGTCGATCGACGCCCATCCGTTCTGGTGCAGCCGGCCGCCTGTCGCCTTCGGCGCCGCGGTCACGCAGCCGGTGAGGATCGCCTGCAGGTCTGCCGGCGCCAGTGCGGCGCCGGTGAGCGCGCCGAGGATCGCGTCCGCGCGCGCGCCGCGCAGCACGCGGTTGTCGCGCGGCAGCAGCAGCGTCGCCACATCCCCGCGCGCGGCAAGGATGAAGGCGGGAGGCCCGAACGGCGCCACGCCTTCGAGGCGCATCGAGGCCGGCCGCTCGAAGCCCGCCACCACGCGGCCGCGCAGCGACTGTCCGCCCGCGCGTCCCGACAAGGCGAGCTCGGCGGTCAGCGTGCGCACCGCCGCGCAGGTCTTCGCGACCTCCGCGTGCACTCGAGCGAAGTCACCGAGCGGTGAGCCCGCGTCGGTCGGAAGCGGGATGCGGCGCGGCGCGCACGCCGACGCGAGCATGCCGAATCCCAACACCCACATCCCAAATCCCAAACGGGGATTTGACATCTAGCGCGAGAGCTTGATCTGTGCGTCCGCGATCTTCTTCTGAATGAGAGCGGGATCGATGTCGTCGCCGTCGCCCGAGAGGGCGCGGCCCCAGGCCGAGATCGCATCCTGCAGGCGTCCGCGGCGCGCGAGCAGATCGCCGAAGTGATCCTGGATGACCGAGTTCGACGGCAGCCGCTGCGCGGCGGGCGAGAGGTACTTCTCCGCGTCGTCGAGCGAGCCGCGGCGGAAGTGCGCCCAGCCGAGGCTGTCGAGGTAGGCGGGGTTCTGCGGGTCCGACGCGAGGGCGCGCTCCACGAGCCGCACGGCCTCCTCGAGCTGCGGCCCCTGCCCGCGATCGGCCAGGAAGTACCCGAGATAGTTCAGCGCGTCGGGATTGTTCGGATCGACGGTCACCAGCGCCCGCAGCGTCCGCTCCGCGTCCTCGGCGCGTCCCGCCTCCTTGTAGAGATCGGAGAGGGCGAACTGCGTGCTGGCGTCGCGCGGGAACTGCTTCGCGGTCGGCTCGAGGACGGCGAACGCGCGGTCGCGGGCGCCGCTCTCGAACAGCGCGCGCGCGCGGAGACGCGGGAAGCGGAGGTCGTCGGCGTGCTGCGCCTGCGCCTCGCCCGCGTACTGCGCCGCCTGCGCGAAGTCGCCCGCGTCGAGCAGCACGTTCACGCGGCGGAACTTGAGCTCGCGGCTCATCGGCTGCACGGCGATCGCCTTGGTGTAGCTCGTCGCCGCGTCCTTGAGCAGGCCGGCCTGTTCCTGATACTGCGCCAGCGAGGACGCCACGCGCGGCTCGTCGTCCACGATGATGTCGAGCGTGGAGATGGCGCCCTTCAGGTCGTTGCCGGCGGCAAACGCCTGCGCGAGCGAGAGGCGCCCCTGCACGGAGCCGGGGTTCTGGTTGACCACGCGCGTCAGCGCGTCAACGGCCTTCGCCGCGTCGCCGATGCGCAGGTGCAGACGGCCGAGCGTGTAATAGAGGTTGAAGTCGATCGTGCCGGACGGATCCGCGGCGGCGCGCTCGAGGTGGCCGATGGCCTCACGCGCGGCGGCCTCGAGCTGTGCCGCCTGCGTGCGCGCGTTGATGGTGTCCACATTGGCGGCGGCAATCAGCCCCAGCACGCGATGCGCCTCGAGGTTGTTGTCGTTGAGCGCCAGCGCCTCGCGGGCGGCCTTCTCGGCATCCGCGCGACGGTTGCGGCGCAGCTGGAACGACGCGATCTCCGCCTTCACCTCGGCCGACGCCGGGTTGGCCACGAACGCGCGCTCGAGCGCCGCCAGCGCGCCCGCATTGTCGCCCTGCGCCTCGAGGCGCCGCGCCATCAGGAACTCGAAATACGCGTCCGCCGACTGGCCGGCAGCCGGGCTGGGAAGCGCCGCGGCCACAAGGGTCGCGACGACGAGCGCGAAGACGACGCCGCGGTGCGTCAGCATGGGTAAGCGATTTTAGCTCAAGATGTTATAGTTCGTGAGTTCCGCCGAACCGCGCTGGAGAAGGACATGCCCGTCGACGCTGAGCTGCTCGAAATCCTCGCCTGCCCCAACTGCAAGACGCCCGTGAAGCTCGTCAAGAACGGGACCGCGCTCAAGTGCGACCAGTGCCACCGCGTCTACCCCATCAAGGACGACATCCCGGTGATGCTGATCGACGAGGCCACGGTCGAGCCGTGAATTTGTGAGTTGTGCGTTGTGATTTGTGATCAGGGTTTTTCAAATCGCAAATCACAAATCACAAATCGCAAATACGTATGAAAATCCTCCTGGTCCGCCTGCGCCTCATCGGCGACGTCGTGTTCACGACCCCGCTGTTGAGGGCGCTGCGGCGCCGTTGCCCGGACGCGCACCTCACCTACGTCGTCGAGCCGCTCGCGGCGGACGTCGTCGCCGGCAATCCCCATCTGACCGATGTCATCGTCGCGCCGAAGTCGCGCGGCCTCGGGCGCCTGCGGGACGACCTCGCGCTGGCGGGGCGCCTGCGGCGGGAGCGCTTCGACGTCGCCATCGACCTGCACGGCGGTCCGCGCAGCTCGTGGCTGACGCTGGCCAGCGGCGCACCCCGGCGCATCGGCTACCGCATCGCGGGCAGGAGCTGGATGTACACGGACGTCGTCCCGCGCTCGCCCGACCTGCTGCCGCGGCACTCGGTCGTGAACCAGTGGGACCTGCTCCGGCCGCTCGGGGCCATGACAGACGACGCGGCCGCGTGCGACCCGCGACGGGACTGTACCGAGATGCCCGACGACGCCCAGGCCGCGGCACGCGTGGCGCGGCGGCTGGCGGACGCGGGAATCACCGGCGCGCACCGCCTCGTCGTCATCCACGTCAGCGCGGGCAACCCGTTCCGCCGGTGGCCGCCGGAGTCGTTCGCCGGCACGATCGTCGCGCTCGCGCGCCGCGACCCGGCGCGGCGCTTCATGATCATTTCCG
>VFYY01000167.1 GCA_016871375.1 Acidimicrobiia bacterium | reverse complement strand
TGGTCCGCACGTCGGGCTCGATGGGCGCGTCGGCGAAGAGCGGCCGCTCGGCGCGCTCCACCGGCAGGTTCACCATCGAGAACGTCGAGATCGTCTGCGGCCGGCCGTCCTCGAGGATCTGGAAATCCTTCTGGGTCAGGTCGGTGATCGGGTTGCCGTTCGCGTCGGTGACGATGGCGTCCACCTCGACGTAGTTCACCTCGACGCGGAACGTGACGGGCGGCGGCTCCTGGGGGGTCTGCGGGGGCGCCTGCCCTCCGACTTCGCTCAGGGCAAGCGCGAGTCCGCAGGTCAGGGCCAGCAGGCCGGCGACGGGAATGCGCATGTGCATGACAGCAAAAGGGATTATAGGTTCAAACTTTCAGCCGCACGCCCGCGTCAGAGCACGTAGGGGCGGCGCACGCGCCCCCGCCAGGAGGCACGCATCTATACTGATGTTATGGCGCTCGACGTGGCCGCCGTCCAACGCGCCCTGCGCGCGGCCGGTCTGGACGGCTGGCTCCTCTACGACTTTCACGGCTCCAACCCGATTGCGACGCGGCTGGCCGGCCTCGACGGCGGCGGACACATGACCACCCGCCGCTGGTACTACCTGGTTCCCGCCGACGGGACGCCGCGCAAGCTGGTGCACGCCATCGAGAGCGGCAATCTCGACGCGGTGCCGGGGGAGAAGGCCGTCTACGCCGGGCGGCAGCAGCTCGAGGCGGGGTTGACGCAGCTCCTCGCGGGCGTGCGGCGCGTCGCCATGGAGTACTCGCCGGAGTGCGCGATTCCCTATCTGTCCCGCGTGGATGCGGGCACGGCGGAAGCCATCCGGCGGCGTGGCGTCGAGATCGTCTCGTCGGGCGATCTCGTCCAGCAGTTCGAGGCGGCGTGGACGCCCGAGCAGCTGGCCTCGCACCGTTCCGCGTCGGACGCGCTCTACCGCATCAAGGACCGCGCGTTCGAGGCGGCGGCGAAGGCGCTGAAGGACGGGACGCCGTTGACGGAGTACGAGCTCCAGCAGCGGATGGTGGCGTGGTTCGGGGAGGAACGGCTCGTCAGCGATTCGGCGCCCGTGGTGGCGATTGGCGGCAACGCGGGCAACCCGCACTACCTTCCCACCGCCGGGCACACGCGACGCCTCGTGCCGGACGAGGTGCTGCTCCTGGACTTGTGGGGCAGGCATCCCGAACAGGGTGCGGTGTTTGCTGACATCACGTGGGTGGGCACGACGGGCACGGCGGTGCCGTCGGACGTGGCGCGCGCGTTTGGCGCCGTGGCGGGCGCGAGGGACGCCGCCATTGCCGTGGTGGAAGACGCGGCGCGCGCGGGGGGCGACCTGCGGGGCTGGCAAGTGGATCAGGCGGCGCGGCGCGTGCTGCAGGAGCAGGGCTACGGGGACCGCATCCTCCACCGCACGGGGCACAGCCTGGGCGAACAGGTGCACGGCAACGGCGTGCACCTCGACGATTACGAGACACACGACGACCGGCGGCTGCTGCCGGGCACGGGCTTCACGATCGAACCGGGTCTATACTTCGAGTCGTTTGGCGTGCGGACGGAAATCAACATGTTCCGCGGCGAGCGCGAGGCGGTCGTGACGGGCCCGCGCCAGACGGAGATAATCGTTCTGGGGAGTTGACGACATGACGAATCGCAAGACCACCTTCTTCTACGCGCTGCTGCTGGTGATCGCCTCGCTCGCGGTGGGCATGGTCCTCGCCTCGCGTCTCGGGATGGCGCCCGAGTCGGCGGCGCAGACGGTGGCGGCGCCCGCGGCCAACAGCGCGCCCCTCACGGGCCCGATCAGCGCGACGACGTTCCGCGACATCGCCAAGACCGTGTCGCCGGCCGTCGTGAACATCCGGACCGAGTCGCGGCGCCGCGCGCAGGACCTCACGGACTTCTTCGGCGGCGGCGGCGGGGGCGGCGGCGACCTGTTCGAGCGCTTCTTCGGCCAGCCGAACCCGAACCAGCGGCAGCCGCAGCAGCCGCAGCGGCCGCGCGAGCAGATCGTCCAGGCCGCCGGCACCGGCTTCATCATCGACAAGGCGGGCTTCATCCTCACCAACAACCACGTCGTCGAGGACGCGACGCGGATCCAGGTCTCGCTCTACGGCGAGGACAGCGACGAGGAGTACGAGGCCAGGGTCATCGGCCGCGACCCGCTGACCGACAGCGCGCTCATCGAGCTCACCGAGAAGCCCGACCACACGCTGCCGGAGGTGAAGTTCGGCGACTCCGGCCAGATCTTCCCGGGCGACTGGGTGATGGCGATCGGCAACCCCTTCGGCCTGGCGCACACCGTCAGCGTCGGCATCATCAGCGCGATCGAGCGGCCGTTCCCCGTGGCTGAAGGACGCTCGCAGCAGGTGCTGCAGACCGATGCCGCGATCAACCCGGGCAACTCCGGCGGGCCGCTCCTCAACGTGCGCGGCGAGGTCGTCGGCATCAACACGGCGATCATCAGCGACTCGCGCCAGGCGGGGAACGTCGGCATCGGGTTCGCGATTCCCATCAACGTGGTCCGCGAGCTGCTGCCGCAGCTGCGCGCCGGCAAGGTCACGCGCGGCCGCATCGGCGTCGGCATCGGCGCGGTGCCGGCCGACGCGGTGGACGAGTTCGGCCTCAAGGATCGCAACGGCGCGGTGGTGCTCAACATCTCGCCGGGCGGCGCGGCCGACAAGGCGGGGCTCGAGCCGGGCGACGTCATCGTCTCCTACAACGGCAAGCCCATCCGCAACCGTGACGAGCTGGTGGCCATGGTCACCGCCACCAAGCCGGGCACCACGGTGCCGGTGAGCATCGTGCGCGACCGCCAGCAGCGGACGGTGAGCGTCACGGTCGAGGAGCTCGATCTGGAAGCCGAGCAGAACGCGAATCGTCAGACGCGCGGCGGCGACAACGGCGCCGGCGGCACCGTGGAGCCGAGCACCGGCTTCGGGATGACGCTCGGCAACGTCACGCCCCAGATCGCGCAGGAGCTGCGCCTCGACCGCGGGACCACGGGCGCCGTGATTCAGGACGTCGAGCCGGGCAGCCCGGCACAGCGCGCCGGCCTGCAGGAGGGCGACGTGATCGTCCGCGTCGGCCGGACCAACGTCACCAACGCGAACGAGGCCGCGCGCGAGCTCGGCCAGATCCGGAGCGGCGGTACGGCTCTGCTGCGCATCGTGCGGAACGGCCAGCAGGTCTTCGTCACCGTGACCAAGGAATAGCGAAGGCCCAAGGGCTCAGGCCCAAGGCCTCAGGGCTGTCTCAGGCTTCAGCTCGGCTGGGGCCTGGGGCCTGAGCCCTGAGGCCTTTCTTTTTGTGATACAAAGGCCCCTTTCCCGGAGGGCCTGACGTGACGCTGATGATCGAGCGTGAAGTCAAACTCCGATTCGACAGCCCCGAGGAGGCGCGCGCCGCGATTCTCGCCACGGGCGCGACGCCGCTGCGGTGCCGCCGCCTGCAGGAGGACGCGCTCCTCGACACCGAGGACGAGACGCTGCGCCGCCGCCAGTGCGCGCTGCGCATCCGCACCGAGGGCGGCAAGAGCCTGCTGACGTTCAAGGGACCCGTGCAGCCTGGGACCATGAAGGTGCGCGAGGAATTCGAGACCGTCATCGGCGACGGCCAGGTGCTGCAGCACGTGCTCGAGGAGCTCGGCCTGCACGTCTGGTTCCGCTGCGAGAAGTACCGCGAGGAGTACGCGGCCGAGGACGTCACCATCGCGATCGACGAGACGCCGGTCGGCACGTTCGTCGAGATCGAAGGCGGCGAGCAGAGCATCCTCACGATGACGGCGGCGCTCGGGCGCAGCACGTCCGACTTCATCCTCGACTCCTACCGCGGCCTCTTCATCAAGCACCGCGAGGAACACGGCTTCCACGCCCCCTACATGGTGTTCAGCGACGAGGAATGATTCCGGCGCTCGTCCTGACCGCGGGGCTGGCGACCCGCCTTCGACCTCTCTCTCTCGTGCGCGCGAAAGCGGCGTTACCGGTGGCCGGGCAGCCGCTCGCGCACCGCATCCTGCGCTGGCTCGCCGCCGCCGGCGTCACCGACGCGGTCCTCAACCTCCATCACCTGCCGCACACGCTCACGGCGCTCATCGGCGACGGCTCGGCGCTCGGCGTCCGCGTGCGCTACTCGTGGGAGCTGCCCGTGCTCGGCTCCGCGGGCGGGCCACGCCGCGCGCTGCCGCTGCTCGGCGCGCCCACGTTCCTGGTCGTCAACGGTGACACGCTGACGAACGTCGACCTGCAGGGCCTCGTCGGCGCGCACGAGGGCTCGGGCGCGCTCGCCACGATCGCCGTCGTTCCCCACCCGGAACCCGGGAAGTACGGCGGCGTCCTCGTCGACGACCACGGCGCGGTGCGCGGGTTTGCGGCGCGGGGATCCCCCGAGGCGTCCTACCACTTCGTCGGCGTGCAGGTGGCCGATGCCGGGGCGTTTGCGGCGGTGCCGGACGGGGTGCCCACCGAGTCGTTCGCGAAGGTGTATCCCGAGCTGATGGCGGCGCGCCCGGGATCGATCCGCGCCTACGTGACGGCGGCGGACTTCGCCGACATCGGCACGCCGGCCGACTACCTGCGCACGTCGCTCGCCCTGGCCGCACGTGAGGGCGGCACGCGCCAGCTCATCGGCGCGCGTGCACGCCTCGACGCGAGCGCGCGCGTCGAGGCCTCCGTCCTGTGGGACGATGTCGAGATGGGAGCCGGCGCGCGGGTGCGCGAGTGCGTGGTGACGGATGGCGCGCAGGTGCCGGCGGACACGTCGTGGACCGGGGTGACGCTGCGGCGGGCGGACGACGAGCTTGCGCCGAACGAGAGGCGCATCGGCAACCTGGCCGTCGCCGCGCTCGACGGATGACGGCCGACCGCCGCGCGCATGACGACGTCCGGGAGCGCATCGACGCGTTCCTGGCCGCGACGGGGCTCACCGGCAAGGGCGCGAAGGTGGTGCCGCTCACGGGTGACGCCTCCGACCGGCGGTACTTCCGCGTGCTGGTGCCGCAGGAGCCGTCGCAGGTGCTGGCGGTGCATCCCGGCCCGATCGCGTTCGACTCGCTGCCGTTCGTGAACGTGTCGCGCCTGATGAGCGCGATGCCGGTGCCGGTCCCGCGCATGCTCGGCCACTCGGACGCGCTCGGCATCATCGCGCTGCAGGACCTCGGGGACGTGACGCTGCAGGCGCACCTCGGCGCGGCCTCGCCCGCCGAACATGCCGCGCTCTACCGGCAGGCGGTGACGTTCATCAACACGCTGCAGCGCCGCGGCGCGGACCTCGCCTCGCCGGCGTACCTCCCCTACGGCATCGCCTTCGACGTCGAGAAGCTGATGTGGGAGCTGCAGTTCTTCGCCAGGCACTTCCTGGAGGCATATCGCGGCGCGGCGCTCACGCCCGCCGCGCGCGCGGCGCTCACGAGCGAGTTCACCGCCATGGCCGGGGAGCTGGCGGGCGAGCCGCGCGTGCTCTGCCACCGCGACTATCACAGCCGGAACCTGATGCTGCACGAGGGCAGCCTCTACATCATCGACTTCCAGGACGCGCGGATGGGTCCGGACACCTACGACCTCGTGTCGCTCCTCCGCGACTCGTACGTCGATTTCAGCGAGCAGCAGGTCGAGGAGCTCATCGCGTTCTTCCTCGCGCAGCGCCACGAGCCGGCCACCGGCGAAGCGGAGTTCCGCCGCCGCTTCGACCTGATGGCGCTGCAGCGCAACCTCAAGGCCCTCGGCACCTTCGGGTTCCAGACGACGGCGCGGCAGAACACGGTCTACATTCAGTACATTCCGCGGACGCTCAACTACGTCCGCGCGAACCTCGCGCGCGACGACCGCTTCGCGGCGCTACGCACGCTGCTCGCCGAGCACTTGGAAGAACTTCGATAGTGCCTGGGGCGCCTGGGGCGCCTGGGTGCGGGTGGCAGGAATTGCAGCGTCAGTCCGCGTGACAGTACGCAGAAATCGCAACGCGCCGACCGGAATTCTCGATACAACCGCGTCTTCTCGCGTGGACGACGCTGAGCGCCGACAACTGGAATACGCGGCGCGAAAAGCAATCAAGGCTGCGAACGGTCCGATCCGTTATCTCGAATCCACCCCGGAGCCGCGACCGCGACGACGGCCTGCTAGAGCGGTTTCTGAAACGTCGTAGTGTCCGGCTTTAGCCGGACCAAGTTGATCGGCACGGCCGTGTGTGGTCCGGCTAAAGCCGGACACTACGAAGACGTCGAAACCGCGCTAGGCACTCCAGGCACCCTAAACAGTGATGAACGCCCTCTCGAGCCGGTCGCGGGCTTTTTCGGAGCGGCGCAGCACGTCGAGCGGATCGCCCGTATCCGCCACCTCGAACATCAGCGCATCGTCATAGCCGATCTTCTGGGTCTCCATGATGGCCATGTCCCAGTTGATGCCGCCCCCGAACGGAACGAGATGGTCGTCCTGCTTGCCGCGGTTATCGTGAACGTGCGTCGTGACGAGATGGCCTGACAGGGTTTCGATCGCCTCGGCGAGGTCGCCCATGATGTGCGCGTGACCGTAGTCGAGGCAGATGCCGACGTCGATGCCATCGAGATCCTCTTCGATCAGCCGCACGAGCGACGCAGCGCTCGAGAGTGGATTCGGGATGACTTCGAGCGCGACCTTCACGTTGACCGCCGCCGCCAGCGCGACAATCTCCTCGACACTGCGGCGCGCGGCATCCCGCTCGTTGTCGCGCGGCGGCATCTTGTCGGAGGGTGGCGTGCCGAGGTGCACCACGAGAAAGCGGAACGGCAGCGTGGCGGCAACCTGCAGCGCGGCCTGCGTTTCGGCGATGGCCGCCTTGCGGCGCTCCTCGTTCGCTGACGCATTGGAAAAGGAGCCGACCCACTTGCCGTCCTTCAAGGCGTCCATGATGGGGGCGTGCATCGAGTGCAGCGTCAGCCCGGCGTCGGAAAGCCACTCACCGAGCTGCGCAATCGCCCGCTCGTCGCGGTAGTCGAAGTGAGCGCGGGTCGCGAACACCTCCACCGCGTCGAAGCGATGCGCCGCGATATGCACGAGGTGCTCGCGGCACAGGCGCGCCTCGTGAAACAGATGCGTGGAAACGCCGAACGAGCGCGCCGGCACTCACCGCACTCCAGGCACTCTAGAACGCCGCGTGACCCGGCATTCTCGGGAACGGAATGACGTCCCGGATGTTCGCCATGCCG
Source organism: Acidimicrobiia bacterium (assembly GCA_016871375.1). Lineage (GTDB taxonomy): Bacteria > Acidobacteriota > Vicinamibacteria > Vicinamibacterales > UBA2999 > VFYY01. The sequence goes on along the minus strand of VFYY01000167.1, from coordinate 1,645 downwards.
GTGGCGTAAATAATCGTCCGCTCGAGACCAAGGCCGAAACCCGCGTGCGGCACGGTGCCGTAGCGCCGCAGGTCCCGGTACCACCAGTAATGCTGCGGGTCCAGGCCCAGCTCCTGCATCCGCGCGTCGAGGCGATCGAGCCGCTCCTCGCGCTGTGAGCCGCCGATGATCTCGCCGATCCCCGGCGCCAGCACGTCCATCGCCGCCACCGTCTTCCCGTCATCGTTCACGCGCATGTAGAAGGCCTTGATCCCCTTCGGGTAGTGCATGACGACGACGGGACCCTTGACGTGCTCCTCGGTGAGCCAACGCTCGTGCTCGGACTGCAGATCCATGCCCCAGTGAACGGGGAACTCGAACGTCCTGCCGCTCTGCTCGAGCGCGGCGATGGCGTCCGTGTAGGACATGCGCGTGAACGACGACGTGACGAACGTCTCGAGGCGGGCGACGGCCTCCTTGTCCACGCGCTCGACCAAGAACGTGAGGTCGTCCGATCGCTCGTTGAGGAGCGCCGTGAAGATGTACTTGAGGAACGACTCCGCGAGGTCCGCGTTGTCGTTGAGGTCGGCGAAGGCGATCTCCGGCTCCACCATCCAGAACTCGGCGAGGTGGCGGCTGGTGTTGCTGTTCTCGGCGCGGAACGTGGGGCCGAACGTGTACACCTTCGAGAGCGCGCACGCATACGTCTCGACGTTCAACTGGCCGCTGACGGTGAGAAACGCCTCCCTGCCGAAGAAGTCCTGCGTGAAGTCAGGCCGCCCCTGCAGGTTCGTGAGGTCGAGCGTGCTCACCCGGAACATCTCGCCGGCGCCTTCCGCGTCGCTGGCGGTGATGATCGGCGTGTGCACCCAGAGGAACCCGTGCTCGTGGAAGTAGCGGTGAATGGCCTGGCTGAGCGTGTGCCGCACGCGCGCGATGGCGCCAAGCGTATTGGTCCGCGGCCGCAGGTGCGCGACCTCGCGCAGATACTCGAGTGAGGCCTTCTTCGGCTGAATCGGATACGTTTCCGGGTCCTCGACCCAGCCGACGACCTCGACGCGCTCCGCCTGCAGCTCGACCGCCTGTCCCTGTCCCTGGCTCGGGGTCAGCGTGCCGCGGGCGACGACCGAGCATCCGGACGTCAGCTTCTTCACCTCGCTCTCGTAGTTGGCCAGCGCCGCGGGCGCGACGACCTGCAGCGGGTCGAAGCACGACCCGTCGTGGACGTGGATGAACGACAGGCCGGCTTTCGAGTCGCGCCTGGTCCGTACCCAGCCGCGGACGGTGACCTGATTGCCGGTGGGGACCTTGCCTTTCAGGACGGATGCGACATCGACGATCGACATTTCGCTGGTCGATTATCCTTAGATCGTCTCCATGAAGATAGGCATGGTCTCGCTCGGCTGCCCCAAGAACCTCGTGGACTCCGAGGTCATGCTCGGGCTGGCGCAGCAGGCCGGACATCAGCTGACCCGCGACGCGGCCGACGCCGACGTGCTCGTCGTCAACACCTGCGCGTTCATCGACAAGGCGAAGCAGGAGTCGATCGACGCCATCCTCGAGATGGCCGAGCACAAGAAGTCGGGACGCTGCCAGCGGCTCGTCGTCACCGGCTGCATGGGCGAGCGCTATCGCGACGAGCTGAAGGCGCAGATTCCTGAGATCG
>VFYY01000166.1 GCA_016871375.1 Acidimicrobiia bacterium | reverse complement strand
TGGACCCGCGCCGCGCGGGCGGTGGGCATTGAAGTCAAGGCCTCGGCGACGTGGCGCCGTGAATTCGGCGGACCGCTCAAGGCGCTCGTCGCCGACGGGATCGTTCGCGCGGGCTTCGGCGTCTACACGGGGACGGCGGAACTGAAGGACGGGCCATTGCGCGTCCTGCCGCTGAAGACGTTCTTTCGGGAGCTCGCGGCGGGGCGCGTGCTGCGATAGCGTGCCGGGCGCCTTCCAGGGGACTCTGGCGCGGTTTCGACTTCTTCGTAGTGTCCGGCTTTAGCCGGACCACATACGGCGGTGCCGATCAACTTGGTCCGGCTAAAGCCGGACACTACGACGTTTCAGAAACCGCTCTAGCCGGTCGGTGCCCGTTGCTCGGACGCTTCGACCACCGACGCGCGCAGGAGCGTCGTCGCGGCATAGAGCACGACGATCACGACCAGCCAGCGCACGTAGGTGAGCGGCAGCGAGCGGACGATGAGCGCCGCGATGAGCACCGCCGGCATGCCGCCGAGCCCGAGGCCGACCGACGCCCGCAGGTGGTACTTCTGCTTCCGCACGAATTGCATGCCCGCCACGGGCATCAGGAACGCGCATGACCCCATCATGATCGGGAAGGCCGCCGTCGGATTCATCCCGAGCAGGCTCACCATGATCATGATGGGCGCGTAGGCGCCGATGCCGAGCGTCATCAGCGCGCCGAGTACGAAGTTGATGCCGACCGCGAGGATGAGCGTCGGCCCGCTGAGCCCGAGCGCGTCGCCGCCGAGCGGCAGCACGTTCAGCGCGGTCGCCACCATCAGCAGCGCCGCCACGAGCAGCGCCACGCCCATGCCCCGTTGAATCTCCGCCCGCGGCAGCCCCGACACGATGGCCGCGCCAATCCACGAGCCGCCCACCGCCGCGATGATGAGCAGCAGCAGCGTGTCGAACTCGACCTGCACGATGGTGATGTAGATCAGCGCCTGCACGATCGTCGGCGGCGTGTGGCCCACGTTGAGGGTGCCGGGAATCAACTGATCCGGCACGAGCCGCCGCAGCCGGTACAACGTCGTCGTGGTGGCGAACGATCCGATGCCGAGCGTGTCGAAGAAGTTGGTGACGAACCCGATCGCCAGGTGGAGGGGTCCGGGCGAGGCGCCCTGGCCGCCGGCGTCGCCGGCGCGCCGGGCGCGCGCCGTCCTGACCCAGATCGCCACGAACACGGCGGTCAGCACGAGCATGGCGATCAACAGGATGTTCTTCGGGCTCAGCATTGGCGCCCAGTCTACTGGAAAGTGGATACTATCCAGCCCATGGGCATCCCGCGCGTCATCGCGGCTTTCGTCTGCATGCTGGGCGTGTCCCTGGCCGCTCAACAGCGTCCTCCCCTGGACGTCGTGCAGGTCGCGCCGCAGGTCTACCTTCTCGCCGGCGACGGCGGCAACATCGCCGTGCAGCACGGCCCCGACGGCGTCGTGCTCGTGGACAGCGGCGCCGGCCAGCGTTCCGACGACGTGCTGGCGGCGCTGAAGCCGATCAGCGCGCTTCCGATCCGCTACATCCTCAACACCAGCGCCAACGCCGAACACGTCGGCGGCAACGGGCGGCTGTCCCAGGCCGGTGAGGGTCTCGGCGGCGGGGGTGGCGGCGGCGCCGCCGCGGTGATCTCCGGCGTGCGCACGGGCGCCGCGCGCCTCGCGCACGAGAACGTGCTGCTCCGCATGAGCGCGCCGCTCGGCCAGAAGGCGCCGTTCCCCGAGGCGGCGTGGCCGACCGAAGCGTTCATCGACCGGAAGAACCTGTACCTGAACGGCGAGGCGATTCAGATCCTGCACGTGCCGTCCGCGCACAGCGACGGCGACTCCGTGGTGTTCTTCCGCCGCTCGGACGTGATCGTCGCCGGCGCGGTGGTGGACATCACGCGCTTCCCGGTGATCGAGGTCTCCAGGGGCGGCAGCATCCAGGGCGAGATCGACGCGCTCAACTTCATCCTCGAGCTCGCGATTCCGCCGACGCCGCTCGTGTGGCATCCGGGCGGCACGCAGATCATTCCCGCCCGCGGCCGTGTCCTCGAGCACGCCGACGTCGTCGAGTACCGCGACATGGTGACCGTCGTCCGCGACGTCGTGCGGGACCTGATCGAGAAGGGGATGACGCGCGAGCAGATCCGCGCGGCGGAGCCGACCAGAGGCTACACGCGGCGCTACGGATCGACGACTGGGCCGTGGACGACGGAGATGTTCGTGGACGCGGTGTACGCCAGCCTCACGAAAGGCGCCACGCGATGAAGCTGCGCGTTGGGCTCTGGGATTTGGGTTTTGGGATTTGGGCGTGGACAGCCGCGCTCATGCTCGCGGGCGCCGGAAGCGCAAGCGCCCAGGGTCGTGGCGGCGGCCCGCCGCTGAGCCCATGGGCGGGCGCGCCGATCGACCTCACCGGCTACTGGGTGGCGGTCATCAGCGAAGACTGGCGCTGGCGCATGGTGACGCCCGCGAAGGGCGACCATCCGAGCATTCCGCTCACGCAGGCGGGCAAGGACGCGGCCGACACGTGGGATCCGGCGCGTGACGAAGCGGCGGGCGAGCAGTGCAGGAGCTACGGCGCGCCCGGCCTGATGCGGTCCCCCACACGGCTGCACATCACGTGGCTCGACGACCGCACGCTGAAGGTCGAATCCGACTACGGCATGCAGACGCGACTGCTGCGCTTCGCGCCCGGCCCCTCGCCACAGCTCGGGGCAGGTACGCCGGCCGGCGGCGCGCCTTCGTGGCAGGGTGATTCGACCGCCCGGTGGGAGGGCAGCCTCCGCGTGGTCACGACGAACCTGCGGCCCGGCTACCTGCGGAAAAACGGCGTGCCCTACAGCGGCAACGCGACGCTGACGGAGTTCTTCGACCTCTTCACGCACGGCAGCGGCGACCGCTGGCTCGTCGTCACGAGCCGCGTCCACGATCCGGAGAACCTGCAGACCGACTGGATCACGAGCCTCAACTTCAAGAAGGAGCCGAACGGCTCCAAGTGGGATCCGACGCCATGCTCCGCAACCTGGTAGCCATCGCATTCGTCGTTGCAGTCGCAGGGGCGACGCATGCGTCGCCCGCCTTCGCGCAGATCGATCTCTCGGGCACCTACGCCAGCCGCATGCACGAGGACTGGATGGAGCGGTGGCCCGGGCCGGACGTCGGCGACTTCACCGGCCTGCCGCTCAACGACGACGGCCGCGCGAAGGCGCAGGCGTACTCGCCGTCGCAGCTCTCGCTCCCGGAGCGGCAGTGCCTCTACTACGGACCGAGCTACACCGTGATTGGCCCCTTTGGCGCCAAGATCTGGTCCGAGTCCGATCCGGTGACCGGCCGCATCGTGTCGTGGAACCTGAGCGGGGCCGTGGACAAGACGCCGCGCACGATCTGGATGGACGGCCGGCCGCACCCGTCACCACACGATCGCCACACGTTCGGCGGCTTCTCCACCGGCCGGTGGCAGGGCAACACGCTGGTCGTCACCACCACGCACATGAAGGCGACGCCGCTGCGGCGCAACGGTGTCCCCACGAGCGACCTCGCCACGATGACGGAGTACGTCGTCCGGCACGACGACCTGCTGACGATCACGGCGGTGATCGAGGACCCGGCGTACCTGACCGAGCCGCACGTCATCAGCCGCAGCTATCAGCTCGACCCCACGGTGAACATCCAGGTGTTTCCGAACCCGTGCAATCCGGTCATCGAGGCGCCGGGACTGGCCGCGGGCGCGGTGCCGCACTTCGTGCCGGGCGGCAACCCCTTCATCGGCGAGATGGCGAAGCGCTACGGCCTGCCGCTGGAGGTCACGCTCGGGGGCGCCGAGACCTTGTATCCCGAGTACCGCAGGAAGCTGCAGAGCCAGTACGTCAGGCCGGCGACGTGCGGCCGGTACTGCTGCGGGTGGGGCGGCGGCAACACCGGTGCAATCGGTTTCGGCGACACCGCCAACCTGGTCTGCACCACGCGTGAGCCAACACGGTAGCGGGCGACGCCATGCGTCGCCCCTGCGTCTGCTACACTGCCCGTCGGTGTGGAGGTTCCATGCGCCTGGCATTCATCTTCGGCGTTACCGCTTTCGTCGTTGCCGTTGTAGGGGCGACGCATGCGTCGCCCGTCCTCGCGCAGACCGGCAAGACCGTCTGGGACGGCGTCTTCAGCGAGGAGCAGGCGGCGCGCGGCCGCGAGCTGTACAACGCGACGTGCGCGCCGTGCCACAAGGAGGATCTCTCCGGGCAGCCCGGTCCGAATCTCGCCGCGGAGGCGTTCTACCTCCGCTTCGATCAGGATCATCTCGGCCGCATCTACAACTCGATCCTCACGCGCATGCCGGCGAACGAACAGCGCGGCACGCTGCGGCCGGAGCAGGCGGCGGACCTCGTGGCGTACCTGCTGGCGTTCAACAAGTTCCCTTCGGGCGCCGCGGCGCTGCCGGCGGAGATGCCCGCGCTCACCGCGATCCGCGTCACCCGTGGCAAGGACGCGCCGACCGAAGCGCCCAACCTCTCGCTCGTGCACATCGTGGGTTGCCTTACGAAAAGCGGGACCGCTTTCGTGATTGCGAACGCGACGGCGCCGATGGTCACCAAGAACCCGGAGCCGTCGAAGGACGCGGAGCTGACCGCCGCGCAGGGGCGCGCGCTCGGCTCGGAGACGTTCGGCCTCGTGCTGCTGCAGGTGCAGCCCACCGCGGTGGCACCGCACGCGGGCAGCAAGGTCGAGGCGAAGGGGCTCCTCATCCGCGGTCCGCAGAACCGCATCAACCTGACGTCGATCCAGCCGGTTGCCGCCACCTGTAACTAATGGCAGAATCGACACCAACCATGCGTCGTCATTCAGTGCTCGGTCTCTTTGCGGCCATCGCGTTTGTTGCGGCGGCCGTCTCGGTGCAGGCCCAGAACCCGGGCGGGAGCCCCACGGCGCGCGCGGTGAAGAACCCTGTCGCGTCCACCGCGGCGTCGGTCACGGCCGGCGCGGCGGCCTACAAGAAGTACTGCGCGTTCTGCCACGGCGTGGCCGCCAAGGGTGACGGCCCGCTGGCGCCGAAAGGCACGATGCCCGCCGACCTCACCGACGCGACCTGGGCGCGCGGCGGCAGCGACGGCGAGATCTTCGCGGTGCTCATGGAAGGCGCCGGCCCGAAGTTCGACATGAAGGGCTTCAAGGGCAAGATCCCGGATCAGGACGCCTGGCACATCGTCAACTTCCTCCGCAGCCTCGGCCCGAAGACGGCAGCCCGCTGACCAGAGGCTCGGCCCTGCGAAGGCACGCACGCTTCATCGCGGTCGTGGCCGTGTGTCTGGCCACGTACGGCACGGTCGCCGGGTGCCGTCTGTACCAGCCGGCCGAGCGTCCCGCGCCGCAGCTGCTGCCGGGCCAGACGGCCGACGTCTTCACGACCGCTCGTCCGTCGCTGGCCGCCGCCGTGAACGATTTCCTCGGCCGGCTGCCTGAAGGCGAGCAGCCGATCGAGTTCCCCCACAACACGCACGTCAAGATGAACATCGCGTGCTCCACGTGCCATGAAGGCGTGGAGACCGGGCCCGTGGCCGGGCTGCCGAGCGTGCGGACCTGCATGATCTGCCACGAGGCGATTGCCACCGACCGGCCGCGCATCCAGCAGATCACCGCGATGCGCGACAAGGGGCTCGACCTCAACTGGGTGCGCGTCTACGGCTACGTCCGCGAGGCGCACGTGAAGTTCAACCACGCGCCGCACATCCGCGCGAAGGTCGAGTGCGCCACCTGCCACGGCAACATCGGGGAGCAGACGATCGCGCAGCGGAACGTCGATCTGAACATGGGCTTCTGCGTCAACTGTCACCGCGAGAACGACGCGCCGGTGGACTGCCTGACCTGTCACTTCTAGCGCGCATGGATCGACGGTCTTTCATCAAGCTGACGGCGATCACCGGCTCCACCGCCGCGCTCACCGCGTGCGGCAACCCTGAACACCAGCTCATTCGCTTCGTTCCCGACGAGGACATCGTTCCCGGCCAGGCCGTCTGGAAGCCGGGTGTGTGCCCGCTCTGCAGCGCGGGATGCGGCCTCACCGTCCGCGTCATGGACGCCGACGCCGACGTCGTCGTCGACGGACAGGCGGGAGTCAAGCGCATCGCGGCGGCGAAGAAGCTCGAGGGGCTGCCGGATCACCCCGTCAACCGCGGCGCGCTCTGCCCGCGCGGCCAGGCGGCGATTCAGGTCACCTATCACCCGGACCGCATCACGCAGCCGCTGAAGCGCACGGGGAACCGCGGCACCGGGCAGTACGAAGCGATCTCCTGGGACGATGCGGTTGTGGAGCTGGTGGGGCGGCTGGACATGCTCGCGGGCGCGGGGAACCAGCGGATGCTGGCCATGCTCACGCGGCGGACCAGCGGCCACCGCGGCGCGCTGCTCGAGCAGTTCGCCGCCCGCTTCGGCGCGCCCGCGCCGGTCGTCTACGAGCTGTTCGGCGACGAGGTGCTGCGCCGCGCCAACGCGATGAGCTACGGGCGCGCGCAGCTGCCGACGTTCGACCTCGCGAACTCCCGTTACGTCCTGAACTTCGGATCCGATCTGCTCGGCACCTGGAACTCGCCCGTGGCGCACAGCCGCGCCTACGGCGAGATGCGGCAGGGCCGGCCGGGCGTGCGCGGCACGTTCGTGCAGGTCGAAACGCGCATGTCGCAGACCGGCGCGAATGCCGACGAGTGGGTCGCGATCCGGCCCGGCACGGAAGGCGCGCTGGCGCTCGGCATCGCCCAGGTCATCGGCGGCAAGCATCCGGACTACACCCCCGACGCCGTGCAGAAACTGACGGGCGTGGATGCGCGCCGGGTGGAGCGGCTCGCACGCGGGTTCGAGGCGACCCGTCCTGCCGTCGCGATCGTTGGCGGCGCGCCGCTGGCGCACACCAACGGGCTGTTCACCGCGCTGGCCGTGAATACGCTGAACTCGCTTGTCGGCAGCGTCGGTCAGCCGGGCGGCGTCTTCTTCACGCCCCAACTCAACAGGGCAGCCGCGTCGAATGCGGGCGGCGGCTTCACGCTGCAGGACATCGGCAACGCGCACGTGTTGTTGGTCGATGGCGCGAATCCGGTTTTCACGGCGCCCGCCGCGTGGCGCGTGCGCGAATCGCTCGAGAAAGTCCCCTACATCGTCAGCGTCGGCAGCTTCCTCGACGAGACGAGCGCGCTGGCCGATCTCATCCTGCCGGACCATTCGTTCCTCGAGACGTGGAGCGAGTCGCTGCCCGAGTCCGGATCGCTGGCCGCGGTCGCCGGCGTCGCGCCCGCGGTCATGCGTCCGCTGCACCGGACGCGCGCCACGGGCGACGTGCTGCTGGACGTCGGCCGCCGGCTGGCCACGCCGGTCAACCTGCCGTGGCAGACGTTCGACGAGATGCTGGCGGCGACCTTCACGGGGCTGCCGTCCGCGGCGCCCGACGTGGACACGTGGAGCGACGCGCAGACGAAGGGCATGTGGACGGGCACGCTGCCCGCCGGCCTGGCATCGGGCGCAAGCCCGCAGACGCCGGCCGCCGCCGGCGCGGCGGCGTTCGCGGCGCCGCAGTTCGACGGCGACCCCGGCCAGTATCCGTTCCACTTCCTGCCGTATCCGTCGAGCAAGTTCCTCGACGGCTCGCTGGCGCACCTGCCGTGGCTGCAGGAGATGCCCGATCCGCTGACGTCCGGCATGTGGAGCAGCTGGGTCGAGATCAACCCCGCCACCATGCAGAAGCTCGGGATCGCGGAGGGCGACGTCGTCGAGGTCGCGTCGGCGCACGGCACCGTGCGGTCGGCGGCGGTCGTCAACCCGGGGATCGCGCCCGACACGGTGGCGATGCCCGTGGGACAGGGACACACGTCGTTCACGCGCTTCGCGAGCGGGCGCGGCGAGAACCCGGTGACGCTGCTGGCGCCGGTCACCGAGGCGACGACCGGTGCGCTGGCCTGGGCGGCGACGCGCGTGCGCGTGTCGCGCGCCGGCCCGGCTGATGGACGGCTGGTCATGTTTGCAGGTGGGCTCCGCGAACATGTGGAGCATGAACGGTGATAACTCCCAAGCCCCAACTTCCAACTCCCAATCTCTTGGGAATTGGATTTTGGAAGTTGGAAGTTGAGCGGAGCTTCTGATGCCCAGATGGGGAATGGCGGCTGACCTCGACCGCTGCACCGGGTGCGGCGGCTGCGTCGTCGCCTGTCACGCGGAGAACAACATCTCCACCGTCGGCGACGACCAGGCGTCGCGCGGCCGCGCCAAGCACTGGATCCGCGTGGAGCGCTACTACGAGGGCGAGTTCCCCGACGTGCGCGTGAAGTTCCGCCCCGTGATGTGCCAGCAGTGCGACAACGCGCCGTGCGAGCCGGTCTGCCCGACCTACGCCAGCCACCACACCGACGACGGGCTCAACGCGCAGGTGTACAACCGCTGCATCGGCACGCGCTACTGCGCGAACGCCTGCCCGTACAACGTCCGCTTCTTCGACTTCTTCAACCCGTCGTGGGAGAAGCCGCTGCACCTGCAGCTCAACCCGGACGTGTCGCTGCGCGAAGTGGGCGTGATGGAGAAGTGCACGTTCTGCGTGCAGCGCATCAAGTCGGCGCAGATCGGGGCGAAGGCCGGGCAGCGCGAGGTCCGCGACGGCGAGATCCAGCCGGCGTGCGTGCAGGGCTGTCCGTCGAAGGCGCTGGTCTTCGGCGACCTCGAGGATCCGGAGAGCGAGGTGTCGCGGCTGTCGCGGTCGCCGCGCGGCACGAAGCTCCTCGAGGATCTCGGCACGAAGCCGAAGGTCGCCTATCTCGCGCGGGTGTCGCAGACATGAGCCATCCCACCGGCGCGGAGATGAACCGGGACCTGCTGCATCCCCTGTTCAACACCTCGTGGCGCTTCTGGCTGCTCGTGGCCGTCTTCGGCGGCGTCGTGCTGTTCGGCGCGGTG
>VFYY01000165.1 GCA_016871375.1 Acidimicrobiia bacterium | reverse complement strand
AAGCGGCGAAGATGCGCGCCGACACGTGGGACGCGTCGATCCAGACGCTGCCCGAGTGGCAGTGCCGTCCGCACTCGGCCGACTACATCTGGCGCGGGCCGTCGCAGCTGAAGATCTATAAGGAAGTGGATCCGGTTTCGCGCGAGACCACGGCGTATCACGCCGAATTCCTGCGCTCGGTGGACCGTCCGATCTACCTGGACGGCCGGCCGCATCCCCCGGAGAACGCGCCGCACACCTGGGCAGGCTTCTCGACCGCCCGGTGGGAAGGCAACATGCTGGCGATCCGGACGACGCACCTGAAGGAAGGCTACCTGCGCCGCAACGGGCTGCCGCGCAGCGACAAGGCGACGATCTCCGAGCGCTGGATCCGCCACGGCGACTGGTTCACCGCCGCCGTCATCATGTACGACCCCGTCTACATGACGGAGCCGTTCATCCGCACCAGCGACTACGAGCTGGCGCTCAACCAGCAGATTCCTCCGTACCCGTGCGGGGTCGTGCAGGAAGTGGACCGGGCGAAGGGCGTCGTGCCGCACTTCCTCCCGGGCCAGAACCCGTACCTCCTCGAGTTCGCGCGCAAGTTCAACATCCCCGTCGCTGCCGTCGCGGGCGGCGCCGAGACGATGTATCCGGAATACCGGGCCAAGCTGAAGACGTTGCCGCCGCCCCCGCCGGCCGCACGCGCCGCTCGTTGATCCTTCAAGGCGGGTAAGGCCAGTGGGGCGAGTACGGGGGTGGGTTAGCCCACCCGCCTCACCCGCCCTACTCGCCCCACCCGCCCCACTCGCCCCACCCGCCCCACCCGCCCCACCCGCCCCTTCATGTTCGCCAGCCTGAGATATCAGAATCGTTGGACGCACGCGGCTGCGGCGGGTATACTCGCCCGGCACCGCAAGGTGCTCCGTCACAACTGACTAAATACCCTCATAGTCGAGGAGGCATTGAATGAATCGCGTTTCGCGCGCGCTGCTCGGCGGCCTGTTCGTCCTGCTGCTGGGTGCCACGAATGCCCTGGCGCAGGCGACGGCGCAGATTAACGGGACCGTCGTCGACTCCAGCGGCGGCGTCCTGCCAGGCGTCACCGTCACCGCCATCCAGACCGACACCGGCATCCGCCGTGAGGTTGTCACCAACGAGACCGGTACATACGTCCTGACGAACCTGCCGATCGGGCCGTATCGCCTCGAAGCGACGCTCTCGGGGTTCCGCACGTTCGCGCAGACCGGCATCGTCCTGCAGGTGGGCAGCGACCCGACGATTCCCGTCACCCTGCAGCTCGGCGAGCTGGCGGAGACCGTGTCGGTCGAAGCGGCGGCGCCGCTCGTCGAAACCCGCAGCCCGAGCGTGGGCGGCGTCATCGACAACGAGCGCGTCGAGGAACTGCCGCTGAACGGGCGCAACTCGGCCGACCTGATCGAGCTGTCCGGCGCGGTCGTCCGCGAAGGCACGTCCTCGAGCCGCAGTTCGCAGGGCATGGCCGGCGGCGTCGGCTTCTCCGTGGCGGGCGGCCAGGCGTTCGGCGTGGCGTACCTGCTGGACGGCGCGGTGCACAACAACCCGTACGACAACTTCAACCTGCCGCTCCCGTTCCCGGACGCGCTGCAGGAGTTCCGCGTGGAGACGAGCTCGCAGAACGCCCAGAACGGCTTCCACTCGGGCGCGTCGGTGAACGTCGTGACCAAGTCGGGCACGAACCTGTTCCACGGCGACCTGTTCGAGTTCTCGCGGCATCACCGCTTCAACGCCACCAATCCGTTCAACACGATCGATCGCGCCACCGGCGAGCGGCGTGACGACGGCCTGAAGCGCAACCAGTTCGGCGGGACGCTCGGCGGCCCGATCGTCAGCGACCGCTTCTTCTTCTTCGGCGCCTACCAGGGCGGCATCACCGTCGAGCGGCCGTCGGACAACCTGACGTTCGTGCCCTCGCAGGCCATGCTGGCGGGCGACTTCACGCAGATCGCGTCCGCCGCCTGCCGCACGCAGGGCGCGCTCAACCTCCCCGCGCCGTTTGTCGGCAACCGCATCGACCCGGCGCTCCTGAACCCGTCGGCGGTGGCGATCGCCCGGCGCCTGCCGGAAACCACCGACCCCTGCGGCCGCGTCGGCGTCACGAACCCGCGCACCATCAAGGAGCACCAGTACATCGGGCGCGGCGACTACCAGCTCACGCAGAACCACTCGATCTTCGCCCGCTACATGGCGACGACCTACTTCTTCAACCCGCCGTACGCCGAGTCGGGCAACATCCTCTCGACGACGATCGGCGGCCGCGACAACCTGGTGCAGTCGATCGCGCTCGGCGACACGATGGTGCTGAGCAATACCGTGGTCAACAACCTCCGCTTCGCGTTCAACCGCTCGGCCATCCATCGCACGCACGTCGAGTTCTTCGACCCCGGCGACGTCGGCATCCGCACGTTCAGCTACCTGGACAACTACATGCAGATGGGCGTCACGGGCGCGTTCAGCCTGGGCGGCGGCACCGAGAACAACGCGATCTTCAACACCAACACCTACACGTTCGGCGACGACCTGACGATGATCCGCGGCAACCACCAGTACGGGTTCGGCGCGCAGTTCACCTACTGGGATTCGCTGTCGTCGGCCAACGTCCGCTCGCCGGGCACGTTCAACTTCGACGGCGGCGTGACGGGCATTCCGCTCGCGGACTTCATGCTCGGCCGGCCGTTCACGTTCATCCAGTCGGCGCCGAATCAGCTCGACAACCACCAGTACCACTTCGGCCTCTACGGGCAGGACACCTGGAAGGCGTCGCCGACGATCACGGTGAACTACGGCGTACGCTGGGAGCCGTGGTTCCCGCAGCAGCACGACAACGGCGCCGTCTACAACTTCTCGGTGGACCGCTTCCGCGCCGGCCAGCGCAGCCGCGTATTCCCGCAGGCGCCGTTCGGATTCACCTACCCGGGTGACGAGGGCTTCCCGAACGGCAAGGCCGGGATGCACACCGTGTGGTCGAACATCACGCCGCGCGTCGGCGTGGCCTGGGACCCGAACGGCGACGGCCGTATGTCGGTTCGCGCCGGCTACGGCATGAACAGCGAGTTCGTCAACGGGCAGTTCTTCATCAACGCGGCCAACGCGCCGCCGTGGGGCTCGGAAGTCCGCCTGACGCGGCCGAACATCGGCCCGTTCAACGATCCGTTCACCGGCAGCGGCGTGACGAACTTCTTCCCCGTCACGTTCGACCAGAACGCGCCGTTCTCGCCGAACGGTCCGTTCGTGTCGTTCCCCTCGGACCTCACGAACACGCGCGTGCACAGCTGGAACGTGAGCGTGCAGCGCCAGGTCGGCAGCGACATGGCGCTGTCGGCCAGCTACCTTGGGAACTACACGACCAACCTCTGGGACGTCGTCACCGGCAACCCGGGCACGATTCCCGGCGGCAATCCGGCGGCGCCGTGCACGCTGCGCCTTCCGACGGGCGGCACCCAGACGTTCACGCCGTGCTCCTCGGCCGCGCTCGATCTGCGGCGCGAGATCTCGCAGTCGGATCCGACCACGGGGCGGTTCATCGGGTTCCTCGACTACTTCACCGACAGCGGCACGCAGAGGTACAACGGCCTGCTGCTGCAGGTGCAGCGCCGCGCGTCGAACGGCATCAACCTGAACGCCAACTACACGCTGTCGAAGTGCATGGGCCATCCCTCGGGCGGCGGCGGCACGGCGAACGTGGCCAGCGGCTACATGACGCCGGTCTCGATCCTCAACCCGCCGGCCAACGCCGAGGAGCTGCTCGATCGTGACTACGGCCTGTGCAACACCTACCGCCGTCACATCTTCGGCCTCAACGGCACGATCCAGTCGCCGCAGCTCAGCGGCGTCGCGGGGATGCTGGCGTCGAACTGGCGTCTGTCGGGCCAGTTCCGGGCGCTCTCGGGCGGCCGCTTCCACGTCGGCACCGGCGTGGACCGCGCGCTGACCGGCAACCAGGGACAGCAGCGCGCCAACCAGGTGTCCGACAACGTGTACCTGAATCAGGGCCTCGCGTACCTGAACCCGGCGGCGTTCGCGCAGCCGGCGCTCGGCACCTACGGCACGATGGCGCGCAACTCGCTCGAAGGTCCCGGGCAGCGCAACCTCGACCTGTCGCTCGTGCGGTCGTTCCGCTTCGCGGAGTCGCACCGCATCGAGGCGCGCATCGAGGCGTTCAACGCGTTCAACTGGTTCCGCCTGAACAACCCGGTGACCGCGCTGAACAACGCGAACTTCGGCCGCATCCAGAGCGCCGGAGACCCGCGCATCATGCAGTTCGCGGTGAAGTACTCGTTCTAGCAGTCGGCAGTCAGCAGTCGGCAGTCTGCAGGGGAGGAAGGAGCTCCGGCTCCTTCCTCCTTTCTTGCTTAAGTGGTATATCAACGGGTCTACCCGCTGGGAGGAAGCGACATATGAGGTTCTGCCGATTCGGCGATGGCCGCCTCGGCGTCGTCGAGGGGACGACGCTCCGGGATGTCACGGCCGCGCTCGACGTGCTGCCGGCGTACCGCTACCCGCTGCCGTCGCACGACCCGTTCATCGCCAATCTCGCGCAGGTGACCGCGCGCGCGAAGTTGCTGCTGGCGTCGGCCCCGGCCGTGCCGGCCGCGAGCGTGCCGCTCCTCAGCCCCGTGGCGAACCCGGGCAAGCTGATTGCCGCGCCCGTCAACTACCAGAAGCACCTCGAAGAGGTGAAGAGCGACAAGGAGATCAACGCCGGGAATCCCGCGCACTCGATCACCATTCACAGCGCCGGCCTGTTCCTGAAGGCGAACAGCTCGCTCGTCGGCCCCGGTGAGGGCGTTGCCGTGCGCAAGCCGGACCGCCGCACCGACCACGAGGTGGAGCTCGCGTTCGTCATCGGCCGCGAGGCGCGGAACGTGTCGAAGCGCGACGCCCTGTCGTACATCGCCGGCTACACCATCGGCCTCGACATCACCATCCGCGGCTCCGAGGACCGGAGCTTCCGCAAGTCGCCCGACAGCTACAGCGTGCTCGGCCCGTGGCTCGTGACCGCCGACGAGATCCCCGACCCGGGGGGGCTCGACCTGCAGGTCGCGGTCAACGGCACGCAGCGCCAGAAGTCGAACACGCGCTACCTCATTCTCGGCGTGCCGGAGCTCGTCGAGCTCGCCTCGTCGTTCTACACGCTGTATCCCGGCGACGTGATCTTCACCGGCACGCCGGAGGGCGTGAGCCCGATTCAGCCGGGCGACGAGATCGTCGCCAGCATCGACCGCATCGGCTCGATGACCGTGGCCGTGCGCACGGCCGAAGGGGCCGACGCCGCGCTCACCGGCGCCGCCGCCACCGCCCGTACTTAGTACTTGGAGGTCCCTCATGGAAACCACTGCGGTCGCCCACGGACAGAAGCCGGCCCTGACGCCGGAGCGCAAGGAGTGGTACGCGCGCATCGCCACCAAGGGCGTGGCGCCGCTGTGGGAGGTCCTGAACAAGATCATCCCGCCGCATCCGACGCCCGACACGCTGCCGGTGATCTTCCGCTACGACGAGCTGCGCCCGATCCTCATGGAGGCGGGCCGGCTGCTGACGGCGATGGAAGCGGAACGGCGCGTCCTCATCCTCGAGAACCCGGCGTTCCGCGGGCAGTCGAAGGCGACGCAGAGCCTCTACGCGGGGCTGCAGCTCATCATGCCGGGCGAGATCGCGCCGTGCCACCGCCACGTGGCCTGCGCGCTGCGCTTCGTCGTCGAGGGCACCGGCGCCTACACGGCCGTCGAGGGCGAGCGGACGATGATGCACCCCGGCGACTTCATCCTCACGCCGTCGTGGACGTATCACGACCACGGCAATCCGGGCGAGGAGCCGGTGGTGTGGATGGACGGGCTCGACATCCCCATCGTGAACACGTTCGACACGAGCTTCATCGAGCGCTATCCGGACGAGGTGCAGCCGCACACGATCCCGGAAGGCGACGCCTACGCCCGTTACGGGGCGAACCTGCTGCCGGTGGATTTCGAGGCGACGAGGAAGCACTCGCCGATCTTCAACTATCCGTACTCGCGCACGCGCGAGACGCTCGACGAGATGTTCCGCAACGGCATGATGCACCCGTGCCACGGCGTGAAGATGCGCTACGCGAACCCGGCCAACGGCTGGTACCCGATGCCGACGATCGGCGCGTTCATCCAGCTCCTGCCGAAGGGGTTCAGCGGCCAGCCGTATCGCGCCACCGACTCCACGGTGTACTCGGTCGTCGAAGGGAAGGGGCGCACGCGCATCGGCGACGAGACGTTCACGTGGAAGGCGAAGGACATCTTCGTCGTCCCGTCCTGGGCGCCGGTGACGCACGAGACCGACGGGGAGTCGGTCCTGTTCAGCTTCTCGGATCGCCCGGCGCAGAAAACCCTGGGGCTCTGGAGGGAAGAAGCCCCAATCAATTTGTGATTTGCGAGTTGCGATTTGCGATTTCAAATCACGGGTCATTAATCACTAACAATCACAAATCACAAATCACAAATCGCAAATGAAGTCTTATCGGATCGGCCAGATCGTTCCCAGTTCGAACACGACGATGGAGACGGAGATCCCGGCGATGCTGCGCGCGCGCGAGCGCGTGGCGCCGGAGCGCTTCACGTTCCACTCGAGCCGCATGCGCATGAAGACGGTCACGCAGGAGGAGCTGGCGGCGATGGACGCCGACTCCGATCGCTGCGCCGCCGAGCTCGCCGACGCGCGCATGGACGTGATCGGCTACGCGTGCCTCGTCGCCATCATGTGCATGGGGAAGCGCTATCACTGCGTCTCCGAGTCGCGGCTGCACGAGGTGACCGTGAAGGAAGGCGGCCCGGCGCCGATCGTGACGAGCGCGGGCGCGCTCGTGGACGGCCTGCGGACGCTGAAGGCGAAGAAGATCGCGCTCGTCGCCCCCTACATGAAGCCGCTCACGCAGATCGTCGCCGACTACATCGAGCACGAGGGCTTCGAGGTCGTGGACACGATCGCGCTGGAGATTCCCGACAACCTCGAGGTCGGCCGGCGCGACCCGATGGCGCTCGTGGACATCTACAAGAGCCTGACGCTCGACGGCGTGGACGCGCTCGTGCTGTCCTCGTGCGTGCAGATGCCGTCGCTGGCCGCCGTGCCGGTGGTGGAGCAGGAGTGCGGGCTGCCCACGGTCTCGGCCGCGGTCTGCACGACCTACCAGATGCTGAAGAAGCTCGGGCTCGAGACCTACGTGCCCGACGCCGGTGCCCTGCTGTCCGGCGCATACTGATAACTTCCAATCTCCAACTTCCAACTTCCAAGGCGAAAACGCCCGAGAGAATCTCCTTGGGAGTTGGGAGTTGGCAGTTGGGAGTCGACATGTTATTGCCCACGACGTTAGTCGGAAGTTACCCCCAGCCAGAGTGGCTGATCGACCGCGAGAAGCTCGCCGCGCGCCTGCCGCCGCGCGTCCGCGTGCGCGAGCTGTGGCGCGTCCCGGAGCCGTTGCTGGCCGCGGCGCAGAACGACGCCACGCTCGTGGCCATCAAGGCGCAGGAGGATGCGGGGCTCGACATCATCACCGACGGCG
Source organism: Acidimicrobiia bacterium (assembly GCA_016871375.1). Taxonomy (GTDB): domain Bacteria; phylum Acidobacteriota; class Vicinamibacteria; order Vicinamibacterales; family UBA2999; genus VFYY01. Next base: position 1,473 of record VFYY01000165.1, on the reverse strand, counting down.
AGATCCGCCGCGAGAGCTACTCGAACCGCTTCGCCACCGCGCTCGAGGGTGTCGATCTCGACAACCCGGGCACCGCGATCGACCGGTCCGGCCACCCGAACGCGGTCCCGCGCATCGTCGGCAGGATCCGCCGGCGCCATCCGGTCGAAGTCGAGGACGTGACGTTCCTGCGCGCCAACACGGGCAAGCGCATCAAGATCACGGTCCCCGGCCCGTTCACGATGAGCCAGCAGGCGCAGAACGACTTCTACCCGTCGGAGGCGGCGGCGGCGATGGACTATGCCGCGGCGGTGAACGAGGAGATCCGCGATCTCTTCGCGGCCGGCGCCGACATCGTGCAGATCGACGAGCCCTACATGCAGGCGCGGCCGGAGAAGGCGCGCCAGTACGGGCTGCAGGCGCTCAACCGCGCGCTCGACGGGATCGCCGGCACCACGTGCGTGCACATCTGCTTCGGCTACGCGGCCATCATCCACCAGCGGCCGTCCGGCTATTCGTTCCTGCCGGAGCTCTCCGCGTGCACGTGCGACCAGGTGTCGATCGAGACCGCGCAGTCCAACCTCGACTGTTCGGTGCTGGCCGGCCTGCCGGGAAAGCAGATCCTGCTCGGCGTGCTCGATCTCTCCGACATGACCGTGGAGACGCCCGAGACCGTCGCCGCGCGCATCCGCCGCGCGCTCCCGTACGTCGCGGCGGCGCGCATCATCGTGGCGCCCGATTGCGGCCTGAAATACCTGCCGCGGGCCGTTGCAGACGGCAAAATGCGCGCGATGGTGGCCGGCGCGGCGCTCGTGCGGGCGGAACTTTGCTGACACATCGGTATTAATCCGTGGTATAGACCGCTCACCCATTCCAAGGAGAGCGGCCATGCTCACGCGTCTGTACGTGCTCGCGTCGGCGTTCGTGCTCGTGCTCCCCGTCGCGGCGTTTGCTCAGGCTTCGATTACCGGCGTCGTCCGCGACACCTCCGGGGCCGTGCTCCCAGGCGTCACCGTCGAGGCGTCCAGTCCGGCGCTGCTCGAAAGAGTCCGCTCGGTGATCACCGACGGCACCGGCCAGTACCGGTTCGTCGATCTCCGTCCGGGCGCCTATTCCGTCACGTTCACGCTGCCTGGCTTCAACACCTTCAAGCGCGACGGCGTCGAGCTGGCGGGCAACTTCACCGCCACCATCAACGCCGAGCTGCGCGTGGGCGCGCTCGAGGAAACCATCACCGTCACCGGCGAATCGCCGGTCGTGGACGTGCAGGGGGTCGCCCGGCAGACCGTGTTGAGCCACGAGGTCGTCGAGGCGATTCCCACCAGCAAGTACTTCGTCTCCCTCGGCGCGCTGACGACGGGCGTGACCGCGTCGTGCGCGGCGGCCTGCCAGACCGCGACGGCGGGCGGCGGCACCGACAGCGGCGGCGCCGCGGGCGACACGAGCGCGACGCTCATCGCGCACGGCGGCCGCTTCCGCGACCAGCGCATCTCG
>VFYY01000164.1 GCA_016871375.1 Acidimicrobiia bacterium | reverse complement strand
TTCCAGCTATTTCGTTTCCGGGGTACTAGGACGTCTGCCCACGAACCCGGCTCGTAGAGTCTTTCCTGCCGAGCTTCTAGGGTCACGGCCGGATTGAAGCACCCACACCCCGGTGATATCAGTCGCCTTGCAGCGGACAGCACGTCCCCCACGCGCGTCCTCATATGGTTCCCCGTCCGCTGCTGCTCGTCAGCCTCGCTGCAGTTCTTGTCCTGGTGGCTGCACCCCTCGCAGGGTGGCCGCCGGTGGTGCGGCTTCCGGCCGTGCTCGTGCCGGCGGTGGCGCTTGCGTTACTGGCGCTCCGGCCGTGGCGGTGGGATTCCTCCGTCTGGCGCGCGGTGGAGCGCTGGGCGCCGTCCCGTCGCGTGACCGGGGGCGCGTCGGCGGCAATTGCGCTGACGCTCGCGTGGATCGTGCTGACGCGGCTGCAATCGGGCGAGCTGAACGGCGTCGATTTCACCGTCTATTTCGACCGTCCCTGTGCCAGGACGCTGCAGGGCCGCCCGCTCTGGGTCGAAACCGCTGACTTCCCGCAGTTCTCGCACCAGAGCAGTTTCGAGCATCACGCCTACTGGGGCATGGTCCCGTTGTGTGCGGTCTATGCGCTCGGCGCCTCGCCGCTGTGGCTGCTGGGCCTTTCCGTCGTCGCCGTCGTCGCGGGCGCGGTCCACACGCTTCGCATCATGCAGCATCTGCGCGCCCCGGGCGTGCTGGCGGCGGCCACGGCGCTGGCCTTCGTGCTCAACGACACGACGGCACGGACGCTGAACTACGGTTTTCACCCGGAAGTCCTGTACGCCTGGTTCATCCCGTGGCTGATCGACGCGGGCATGCGCGGGCGGCGCGGGCAGTTCCTGGCCGCGGTCGTGGCATCGCTTCTCGTGAAGGAGGACGCGGTGCTGCCGCTCTTCGCCGCGTGCCTGGCGCTCGCCCTGCATCGTCGCGAATCGCCGTCGCCGCTCCCTTCCGCGTGGCTGATGTTCCCGGTGATGCTCGGGCTCGCGAATCTCGGCGCGTATTACTTCATCGTGCTTCCGGCGATCACCGCCCGCGAGCTCCCGGCCTACGACTACTTCTGGGCGAGCTATGGCCCCACGCCCCTGCGCGCGCTCGCCGGCATGCTGGCGGAGCCGTGGAGAGTTGCGCTGGACAGCGTCCAGTCCGGCTTCCTCAGCCGCGTGATCCTGCCGCACCTGCTGCTGCCGCTCGTCGCCTGGCGATGGATGCTCGGCACCATTCCGATCGTCGCGCTGTACAGCGCCTCCGACGATCCGCAGCTGCGGGCGTTCGGGATCTACTATGCGATGCCGCTCGTCCCGTTTCTCGTCACCGGCGCTTCGTCGGGCGCGTTCAGGCTGCTGCGCGCCGTCGTACCAGACACCGGGAAGGCCGCGCTCGGCAGCGCCGCGCTCGTTGCGGCCGGCGTCGTCTTCATCGGAAGCACGGATCGGGGCTACAGCCTGCGACCCTGGCGGACCGAGACCGCCCACGCCACAGCGGCGGTGGCGCAGCTCGCCGGCGAACGGACGATCCTGGTGCAGAGCGCCTTGTACCCCCATACCGGTTACGACGACCGCGTGCAGCTGCTGACCGGGGACACGTTGCGGTCGCCGAGGTACGCCGGGGCCGCCATTCTGCTCGCGCCAGCCCTGGGGGCGTATCCGCTCGATCGCCAGGACGTGGCCCGGCTCATGTTGCTGCCGCCCGTCCGGTCGCTCGCCGGAGGCCTGGTCGCCGTGCGGGGGCCGGGGCGCCCACACCATGGATCCGATTCACCCGGCGCTCGACACGGCGCGGAGTCTCGACACGGGGCATCGCGCCATGGTGATCGTTAGTGTCGCAACCTGCGACGTCAGCTGAAGTCAGGCGTGTTGCCGCCGATTCATCCCCGTGAATGCGCCTGTATTACCTCGCGATCTTGTAATCCTCGCCAATGCGTGCTCCGGCGGCGACGCCGCCCAGACGCCTACGGCGCCCACCACGCCAACTCCATCGGTCCCCGCGTTTCGACTGACCGGAACGGTCAGGGACGGCCGCGCACTGAGCGTGCTGCGCGACGTCACCGTGTCCGTGGTGGACGGCGCGAACGCGGGGAAGTCGGCGACGACCGGGCTCGATGGCCAGTACGTGCTGTCCGGTCTCGTCCGCGACGCCTTCAGGCTGCGCGTCTCGACGCGGCGGCGTTCGAGAACTGCAGCGGCTCGGCGACGGTCATCGAGCTGACGATTCAGCCGTAGCGCACGGAGGTTACGGAGGAAACGGGATCACACGGAGGCGCGGAGACACGGAGGTTTCAAATTCTGCGTACCCTCCCTCGCTTCCGGCGCTGAAAAAACTGCGTACTTCGTTCCCGCATCTCGCGAGTGTTCAGGAAATTCGGGGCGGGGCGCTTCTTGCTCATACGTCGGTATGCTCACCGACGACAACTTCAATCAGATCACATCCGAGATCATTGGCGCGGCAATCGAGGTTCACCGGACCCTTGGTCCCGGCCTTCTCGAATCCACCTACACTCCTTTGCATCGAATACGAGCTCGGAGCGCGCAAGCTTCGCTTCGTGACGGGGCGAGGAATCCCGATTGTCTACAAAGGGATTGCGCTCAACACCGCCTATCGGATCGACCTGATGGTCGAGGATCAAGTGGTGGTGGAACTGAAGTCAGTCGAACGGCTGCTGCCCGTGCACGACGCGCAGCTTTGACCTACCTTCGGCTCACCGGGTGTCCGGCGGGGTTGTTGATCAACTTCAACGTGCCCAAGCTCGTCGACGGCGTAAGGCGCAAAATCAACACGCGCTAAAGACGCAAGGAAAATAGATTCTCCGCGCCTCCGTGCCTCCGTGTGTATCCGTGCCCTCCGCCCCCTCCGTGCCCTCCGTGCCTACTGCCGCAGCGCGTAAACGAACAGCACGCTGCCGGCAGCGATCGCGACGTACTGCCGGCCGTTGATCGCGTACGACATCGCGCCCGCGGACACCTGGCCGCCGACCGTCGCCCGCCAGAGCTGTTCGCCCGTGCGCGCGTCGAGCGCGAAGAAGTACCCTTCACGCCCGCCGGCGAAGACGAGATCCGACGCGGTCGTCAACACGCCGCTGTCGGTTACGTCCACCATCTTGAACTCCCACTTGCGCTCGCCGGTCTTCGGGTCGAACGCCTGGATCGCGCCGTAGCCGTCCTCGGGCGGCCGCTGATTCAGGTTGCCCACCGCCGGCCGGATCGCCGGGAACGACATTGTCGGGAAGCGCCCGACGTACTGGCGGCCGGGCACGTACTCGACCGGCGCCTTGAAGTAGGTCGAGAACGTGTCCATCCAGCTCGGGATGTAGAAGAGCCCGGTGCGCGGGCTGTACGACGGCGGGTACCAGTTGGTCGCGCCCTGGTTGTTCGGGTAGACGAGCGTGCCTTCGGCCGTTGACGCGAGCACCTTGTTCGGGCGCCCCTTCGCGTCGAAGCCGTTGGCCCAGTTCACCTTCGTGAACGGCTTGCCCTGCAGGAACTCGCCGCTCTCGCGATCGAGCACGTACCAGAAGCCGTTGCGGTTGGCCCACAGCATCAGCTTCCGCGGCTGCCCCTGCCACGGCATGTCCACCAGCACCGGCACCTGCGTCGAGTCGAAGTCGAACTCGTCGTGCGGCGTGAACTGGTAGTGCCACTCGAGCTGGCCGGTGTCGGCGTCGAGCGCGATCACCGAGTCGGTGTAGAGGTTGTCGCCGGGACGCGGATCGCCGTTCCAGTCCGGACCGGGATTCCCGGTGCCCCAGTAGGTGAGATTGAGCTGCGGGTCGTACGAGCCGGTGACCCATACGGGGCCGCCGCCCGTCTTCCACGCGGCGCGCGCGGGATCCTCCCAGGTTTCATGACCGGGTTGGCCGGGCTCGGGAATCGTGTTGAAGCGCCAGACCTCGCGCCCCGTCGCTGCCTCGAAGGCGGCGACGAAGCCGCGGATCCCGTACTCGCCGCCGGCCGGCCCGACGATCACCTTGTCCTTGACGATGAGCGGCGCGAGCGTGAACGAGTAGCCGAGCGCGGGATCGACGACGGCCTTGTCCCAGACCGGCTTGCCGGTCTTCGCGTCGAGCGCGATCAGGTGGCCGTCGATCGTGCCCATGAAGAGCGTGTCGCCCAGGATCGCCAGGCCCCGGTTCACGCGGCCGCAGCACACGCGCGCGAGCGGCGAGATCACCGGCGAGTAGAGCCAGAACATCCGCCCCGTCGCCGCGTCGAGCGCGACGACGTGGTTGGGCGCGAGCACCGTGTACATCACGCCGTCCACGACGAGCGGCGTGGCCTCGAACTTCTCGTTGGCTTCCGCGGGCGCGCGCGTCTGGAACGCCCACTGCAGCTCCAGGTTCCGGACGTTGCCCGGCGCGATCTGCGTGAGCGGGCTGTAGCGCCATCCGGCGAGGTTGCCGGAATAGGTCAGCCAGTTCTGGGGCTCCTGGTCGGCGCGCAGGATGCGGTCGAAGGTGACCTGCTGCGCGCTGACGAGCGTGCCGAACGCGAGCGCGATCAGCAGGGACGCAAGCACTTTAGGCACTCTAAGCACTCCAGGCACTCCAGGCACCCTAGGGATTGAATCCTTTCAGCGACGCGAGGAAGCCGACGAGGTCGTCGAGCTCCTGATCGGTGAAGGTGCCCTTGTACGACGGCATCGGCGACGCGCTGGCGAACCCCTGCTCGCGCACGGTGCGCTTCGGGAGCGACAGCAGGCGGTCGCTCGAGTCGAGCATCTGGATCGAATAGGTGTCCTGGTTCAGCAGGCGTCCCGCGATCGTCCGGCCGTCGGTCGTCACCACGCGGAACGGCCGGTTGGCCGGCCGCATCGTCGCGCTCGGGTCGAGCAGCGCGTCGCGCAGCTCGGGCAGCGGCCGCGTGAGGCCGACCTCGGTCAGGTCGGGCGCGGTCCGCGGTCCCCGGCCGTACACGCGGTGGCACGTGACGCCCTTGCCTTCGAACAGCGCGCGTCCGCGCGCGGGGTCGCCCAGCCCGCGCATCACGGTCGTGCCGATTCCGGTGCGGACGACGGTCATGTTGCGCAGGTAGGCGACGATCTGCGCGGCTTCCTGATCTGAAAACGCGTGCGGCGGCATCGCCGTCCCCGGAATGCCGGTCTTGATGACGGCGATGAGGTCGGTGTCCGACGTGCCGCGCTTGAATACCCCGCGGCCGAGCGCCACGCCGGGGATCTCGTCGCCGGCGGGGCCGTGACAGCCGCTGCAGGTCGTCTGGTACAGGCGGCCGCCGTTCTCGATGTCGGCGGGGGTATAGCTGTGGTCCTGGGCGGACGCCGTGGCGGTGACCGCACTTATGACGACGACTGATACGCAGATTGACGCGCGCATTCCAGTCACTTCACGGCGTAATATACGCGACACGAGGAGCGAGGTCATGAAGAAATCGACGGTGCTCGCGGTGGCCATTGTCGTCATGGCAGCTGTAGGGGCCGACCTCGAGGTCGGCCCTTACGCGCAGCAGCGCCCCGCGGCCCCCCAGGGCTACATCACCGGCGTCGTGCAGAGCGAGAAGGGTCCCGAGGCCGGCGTGTGGGTCATTGCCGAGACGCGCGATCTGCCCACGCCGTTCATCAAGATCGTCGTCACCGACGACCGCGGCCGCTTCATGGTGCCCGAGCTGCCGGCCGCCGCGTACAGCGTCTGGGTGCGCGGCTACGGCCTGGTGGACTCGTCGCCGACGTCGCTCGGGCCGGGCGCGGCCGGCGTGACGCTGCGCGCCACCGTGGCGAAGACGCCGCAGGAAGCGGCGCGCGTGTATCCGGGCGACTACTGGCTGTCGCTGATGGAGCCGCCCGCGAAGACGGAGTTCCCCGGCACCGGTCCCGACGGCAACGGCCTCGGCACCGCGATGCTGACGCAGAACCACTGGATCAACTCGCTCAAGTCCGACTGCAACTTCTGCCATCAGCTCGGCAACCGCCTGACGCGCAGCGTCGATCACGTGATGCAGGCGAAGCCCGAGCTGAAGACGCACGCCGAGGCGTGGGAATGGCGCCTCGGCACCGGCGTCCGCGGCAACGCGATGTACGGCGTGCTGCAGAACCAGGGCGTGAAGCGCCCGCTGCGCACCTTCGCGGACTGGACGGAGCGGATCGCCAACGGCGAGGTGCCGCCGGCGCCGCCGCGCCCGTCGGGCGTCGAGCGCAACGTCGTGCTCACGCTGTGGGACTGGGGCACGGACAAGTCGTTCTCATGCACGACGAGGTCGCCACCGACAAGCGGCGTCCGACCGTGAACGCGGGAGGACCGATCTACGCGGTGTCCGCGGGGCACGGCACGCTCGTCACGCTCGACCCGGCCACGAACAAGACCGAGGAGATCGAGATACCCACGCGCGCGCCCCGCGCGGAGGTGCCGTCGCGCTTCCCGCGGCCCAATCGTCCCTCGCTGCACTGGGGCGAAGAGCACCTGTGGGCGAACCCGCCGTACAACCCGGCCGATCCGCACAATCCGATGATGGACGGGCAGGGCCGCGTGTGGATGACGTCGAAGATCCGCCCGAACGCGAACCCGGACTGGTGCCGCAGCGGCAGCAGCCACAAGTACGCGGAGTGGTATCCGCTGACCAACAGCGGCCGCCAGGTGTCGATCTACGACCCGAAGACGAAGCAGTTCACGCTCATCGACACCTGCTACTCGACGCACCACCTGCAGTTCGACAACGACGCGAACGGCACGCTCTACTTCAACGAGCTCACCGGCCCGATCTTCGGCTGGATCGACACCAGGGTCTGGGACCAGACGAAGGACGAGCAGAAGGCGAATGGCTGGTGCGGGCAGGTGGTGGACACCAACGGCGACGGGAAGATCACGCGGCCGTGGAACCAGCCGGCGGGCCGCGGCGGCCAGGCGGCCGGGAACGACCCGGCGCTCGACACGATGGTGAACTACAACATCTACGGCGCCATCCCGAGCCCGGTCGATGACTCGGTGTGGGGCGTGTCGGAGCGGTTCCCCGGCTACCTCGTGCGGGTGATCCGCGGCGACAACCCGCCGGAGAGCTGCCGTGCGGAGGTCTTCCGCGTGCCCGAGCCCGGCTTCGATCCGCGCGGCGTGGACATCGACACCAACGGCGTCGTGTGGACCGCGCTGGCCGCGAGCAGCCACATGGCGAGCTTCGACCGCCGCAAGTGCACCGGCGTGGTCGGCCGCAAGACCGACGGCAGCGAGTGCCGCGAGGGCTGGACGCTGTACCAGACGAAGGGGCCGAAGCTGAAGGGCACCGACATCCCCGCCGACTTCCATTATTACAACTGGGTGGACCAGCACAACGCGCTCGGCCGCGGCGAGAACATCCCGGTCGCCACCGGATCCAACTCCGACTCGCTGCTCGTGCTCGATCCGCGCACGCAGCAGTGGCTCACGCTGCGCGTGCCGTATCCGCTGGGGTTCTACTCACGCGGGCTCGACGGCCGCATCGACGATCCGCGCGCCGGCTGGAAGGGCCGCGCGCTCTACGCGAACTACGGCACGCACTTCGTCTGGCACATCGAGGGCGGCAAGGGGACCAAGGGCAAGCTCGTGAAGTTCCAGCTCCGGCCCGACCCGCTGGCGCGGTAGGAGGCTCGCATCTTCCCGGGCTCCATCGACGACGTGCAGCGGCGGCTCGCCGCGCGGCAGTACGTCGCCGACCGCGGCCTGGCGGTGTCCGCGTTCCTCGCGCTTCGCCTTCGACGGCCGCTGTTCGTCGAAGGCGAGGCCGGGGTCGGCAAGACCGCGCTCGCCTCGGCGCTCGCCGCCGCGCTGGACACCGATCTCATCCGCCTGCAGTGCTACGAAGGCCTCGACATCTCCCACGCGGTCTACGAGTGGGACTACGCCCGGCAGATCCTGGAGCTGCGCCTGCGGGAAGCGGCAGGGACGCTGGAGGCCGGCGCGGCGCGCCGCGACCTGTACAGCGAAGCCTTCCTCGTCAAACGGCCGCTGCTGCAGGCGATCGATCCGGCGCGGACACGCCCGGCCGTCCTGCTGATCGACGAGATCGATCGCGCGGACGAAGAGTTCGAAGGCTACCTGCTCGAGCTCCTCTCTGAATTCCAGATCACGATTCCGGAGCTCGGCACCGTGCGCGCGTCCGAGCCGCCGCTGGTCATCCTCACGTCGAACCGCACGCGCGAGATCCACGACGCGCTGAAGCGCCGCTGCCTGTACCAGTGGATCGAGTACCCGGCGTTCGAGAAAGAGCTGGCGATCGTCCGGCTCCGGCTGCCGCACGCGGCTGAGCGTCTTGCCGCGCAGGTCACCGCGCTCGTGCAGGAGCTGCGACGGATGGAGCTGTACAAGGTGCCCGGCGTGTCGGAGACGCTCGACTGGGTGGCCGCGCTCGCCGCGCTCGATCGGGAGACGCTCGATCCCGACGCGGTGCAGGCGACGCTGGGCGTGGCGCTGAAGGCGAAGGAGGACATCGACGCGGTCAGCGGGGAGCTGCTGGCGCGGCTGGTTGCCCGCGCAGGCCTGTGACTGGACTCCTCGGCAACCTGCTGATCTTCGGCCGCCTGCTGCGGACGCTCGGCCTGGAGGTGCACGTCGGGCGCCTGCTCGACGTGGCCGAGGCGCTGCAGTACGTCAATCTCGCCGCCAGGGACGAGGTCTATCACGCCTGCCGCGCGCTGCTGGTGCATCGGCGCGACGATCTCGCCGTCTTCGACCGCGCGTTCGACGCCTTCTGGCGGCTCGATCCCCGTTCGCTCGAACGTCGTGTCCGGCTTCAGCCGGACCAGACGCTGCAGCGCTCCGCCGCTCTTGGTCCGCCTGAAGGCGGACACTACGTACCCCCAATCGAAGCCGACGGTCCTGCGAGTGTGATCCGGACGTGGAGTGCCGCGGAGACGCTCGCACACAAGGATTTCGCGGAGTTCACCGCCGATGAGATCGCGCTGGCGCGGGCGGCGCTCGATCGCCTCGCATGGATCCCCGGCTCGCGGCGGACGCGCCGCTGGATCGCCGGCCGCGGGCCGCGGCTCGATCTCCGGCGCGCGGTCGCGCGCAGCGTCCGCACGTCCGGCGACATCGTGACGCTGCCG
>VFYY01000163.1 GCA_016871375.1 Acidimicrobiia bacterium | reverse complement strand
TGCCGCGTGAGCATGTCGATCATCCCTTCCCTCGCTGCTAGGTGCAGCGAGTGTGTGAGCCGAAGGGGTCAGCTCAGAGCGGCCAGAATTTCCGGAAAAGGGGCGGTCAGAATTTACGGAACCCGCACCTTGCGAGCGGATATCAAGCGTGGCTTGTCGTTGCGCCACGTGTAAACGACCACGAGGACATTCCCAAGCGCGTCCATGCCGACGGTGGCGTACCGCTCTTCGCCTTCTTCGTCTTCTCGCACTGTGATCGCTTGCTCGTCATGCAGAACGGTCGCCGCATCCGCGAAGTCAACGCCGTGCTTCTTGAGATTCGCTGCCGCCTTTCGCGGGTCCCACCCGACTTCGTCGGTCATCTGCGACTATCTCGAAATTATGCACATTTGTGCATACTGTCAAGTCCGACGGGTGACACCGTCAGCTGCGGCCCCCCGAACATTGTTCGGGGGCGGTCCGGCAAGAGGCCATTCAGTGACGACCTGGGCCGAGTCGTCTGGATCGACGCCTCGGCGTGCGCGTGAAGATGAAGCCGTCATCGAACTCGCGAGCCTCCACCAAGATCTCGTGGCGAAACACGAAGTCCCGGAGCGCGGTCCTCACAGCAGCCGTTGGCTTTCGGAACATCTCGACGACGACGATGTCATCGTCGATTTGGCTGGGTCAACGCACTTTCATGTGCCGACCGAACTCCCACGGGTAGCGCCGGGGTAGTAGTTTGTTTCGCCCAACGGCGAGGACGGGGCCAGCCGCTTCGGATCGAAACGAAGAATTTCGAAGGAATTCGACCGTCGGCAGGATTTGAAGCAACGACCACTCGGTTCTGCGCCAAGAGCATCTGGCGAAAACCGAGTGATCCCGCAGACTAGAGCGGTTTCTGAAACGTCGTAGTGTCCGGCTTTAGCCGGACCAAGTTAATCGGCACCGCCGTGTGTGGTCCGGCTAAAGCCGGACACTACGAAGAAGTCGAAACCGCGCTAAGATTTGCGGATTTTCCCTAAAGGAAACTGAGGAATTGGTCGGGGCGACTGGATTTGAACCAGCGACCCCTCGGTCCCGAACCGAGTGCTCTACCAGGCTGAGCCACGCCCCGACAGAAGAATCAGTTTACCGTACCTCCGCGGGCGTCACTAGCGGCAGGCCCTCCACATACGACAGCGCGTCGTGCGCGGTCAGATCCGGCTGCAGCGGCGTGATCGAAATGTAGCCGTCGCGCACGGCCTGGTAGTCCGAGCGGTCGTGCGGCTCCCACTCGTTCTCCCCTTCCTCGATCCAGTAGTACGGACGGCCGCGCGGATCGACGCGTTCGTCGATCACGGTCACGTGGTTGCGCTTGGCCTGCACGGTGACGCGGAACCCCTTGTTCGGCCCCATCGGCGTGTTGATGTTCAGCAGCGTCCACTTCGGCATGCCACGCCGCAGGACCGCATCGGCCACCGCCGCCGCCGCCTTCGCCGACGGACCGAACTCGCACCTGTCGGCGACGCGCTGCGTGGAGATCGCGATGCTCGGGATCCCCAGCAGCGCGCCCTCGAGCGCGCCCGACACGGTGCCCGAATAGGTGACGTCGTCACCGAGGTTCCAGCCCTTGTTGATCCCCGACACGATGAGCGCGGGCTTCTCACGCAGTACGTGCGTGATGGCGATATTGACGCAGTCGGTGGGCGTGCCGTCCACGGCGAACACGCGCGGCGCGATCGACTCGATGCGCAACGGCCGCCGCAGCGTGAGCGCGTGGCCGATGGCGCTCGCCTCCTGGACCGGGGCGACGATCGTCACCTCGCCGAGCGGCGCGAGCGCGTTCGCCAGCTCGCGGATCCCCTCGGAGTGCACGCCGTCGTCATTGGTTACGAGAATCTTAAGCATCGGAACTCACGATCTTACCCACCTTCGCGCTTACGCGCTACGGTGGGCAAGCCCGAGGGCACCCACAGCAGCAGGACCGCAGCGATCGCCGCCAGCGCGGCGCCGGTGCCGAACGCGGTCGCCGCGCTGAACCGTTCGTAGAGAAATCCGAACGTGACGCTGGCGGTGAGCGCGCCCGCTCCCAGGGTCGCGTTGTACCAGCCGAACGCGGCGCCGGCGCGCGTGGACGGCATGAGGTCCGCGACGAGCGCCTTCTCGGCCCCCTCGGTGAGCGCGAAGAACGCGCCGTAGAGCAGGAACCACACGACGAACCAGGCCGCGCTCGACGACAGCGCGAAGCCGAGATACACGACCGCGTACAGGATCCAGCCGCACACGATGATCCGCTTCCGCCCGAACGTGTCCGACAGCGCGCCGCCCCACGTGGAGAGCGACGCCTTCACGACGTGGATCGCCGCCCAGAGCAGCGGAATGTAGGTGGCGCCGCCGAGCGCGTCGGAGAGGCGGAGGAGCAGGAAGGCGTCGGCGGAGTTGCCCAGGCTGAACACGAACAGCACCGCGAGGAACGCGACGAGGGGTCTGGTTTCGGCAGGTCCGCTCGACGATGGATGCTCTTGGTCGAGCGGGACCCGCCCCACGTACGTAGGCCGGGTTCCGCGCGTGGGCGTCGTTTCATCCACGTGCGGACCCGGCGCGTCCGGCTCCGGGACCATGAACAGCAACGCGACGGCGATCGCGCCGGGAATGGCCGTGAGCCCGAAGAGCAGGCGGTACTCGCCGGGCAGGAAGAAGAGCATCGCCGTCGCCACGAGCGGGCCGACGACGGCGCCCGTGTGATCCATGGCGCGGTGGAAGCCGAAGATGCGGCCGCGGCTGGCGGGCGTGGCAAACCGCGCGAGCATGGCGTCACGCGGCGCGCCGCGGATGCCCTTCCCGGTCCGGTCGAGCGCGCGAATCAGCAGCACCTGCGGCCACGACTGCGCCACGGCAATCAGCGGCCGCGCCAGCGAGGAGAGCGTGTAGCCGGCGATGACGATGGGCCGACGCCGCGAGCGGCGATCGGAGATGTAGCCGGAGGCGACCTTGAGCGCGCTGTTGATCCCCTCGGCGACGCCTTCGATGACGCCGAGGGAGAAGGCGCCTGCACCAAGCACGCGCGAGAGGAATACCGGCAGCAGCGGATAGATCATCTCCGTCGCGGCGTCGGTAAAGAGACTCGCCCAGCCCAGCAGCCAGACCGGCCGCGGGATCGGCGACGACTTAGTAGACACTCCGCGCGGCGTCCGTGGACTTGGTGGCGAGCGAGAAACGTGGCTCCACGTCCGCGCTCCCGAGCACGAGGGATGCCACATGCTCCCCGACCGCCGGCCCGTGCTTGAACCCGTGGCCGGAGCCGCCGCCCGCCATCCAGACGTTTGCGTGGCCGGGGTGGCGGTCGATCAGGAAGTCGCCGTTCGACGTGTTCTCGTACTGACAGACGCGGCTCTCGACGAGCGGCGCGTCCGCCATGCCGGGCAGGCGGCGCGCGAGCCAGGCGCGCGCCTTCTCCAGGCTTGCCGCGTCGAGCGCCCGATCGTCCGCGTCGGGATCGAACGCGGGCCCGTGACGGTCGATGCCGACCTTGAGGCCGCGGCCCTCCAGGTCGGGGACGCCGTACACACCCGACTGAAATCCCACCCAGGCCGGCATGTGACGCGGCCCGAACCGCTCGTCGCCGGCCGGAGTCCCGAAGTACAGGACCACCTGCTGCGTCGGCCGGATGCGCGGGCCCAGCAGCTCCGGAAACACTTTCGGCAGCCAGGCGCCGCACGCGAAGACGAACGCATCGCCCCTGATCTCCGAGCCGTCGTCCAGCGTGACCGAACGCAGCCGTCCCGCCTGGTCCGGCCCTGGCCGCGCGCGACCGCGGACGACGGGCACGTCGCGCCGCTCCAGCTGGCGTGCCAGCGTTGCCACCGCGCGCCGCGCCATCACCACCCCGCAGTCAGGCTCGAGCAGCGCGACATCGGTGTCCTCGGCCACGACCTGCGGAAAGCGGTCCCGGAGCGCGGCGCGGTCGAGCACCTGCACGCCGTAGCCGCCGGCCTCGAGCGTGCGGCGCGTGGCCTCGACGTAGGCCTCGTCCGCGCCTGAGAGCCACAGCACGCCGCAGCGATGAAACAGAGGCGCCTGCGGCGGGGGCGCCGACTCCTGCGCCCAGTCCCGCCAGGCGCGCAGCGACCGCATCGCAAACCGCGAATAGATCTCGTCCGCGCCGTACCCGCAGCGGACGATGCGCGACTCGTCGCCGGAGCTCGAACGCGAGTGGCCGGGCTCGTAGGCCTCGACCAGCGTCACGCGCGCGCCAGCCGCGCGCAGGTGCCACGCGCTCCAGACGCCGAACACACCGGCCCCGACGACAACGACGTGAGGCATTGACCCATATCGTACGATGAGAGGAGATGGCCACCCTGCAGGACATCCTGGCGGCGCGCACGCGTGAGGCGGCACCGGAACTCGTCGAGGATCTCGGCCCGCCTTCGCGCGACGGCGCTTCGGCGGGCAAGCGTGTCCGGTGTCACGCGTGCGGACACCAATGCCGGATCCCGGACGGGGCCGTCGGCGTGTGCAAGGTGCGCTTCAACGAGGGCGGCCGCCTGCGCGTGCCGTGGGGCTACGTCGGCGGCGTGCAGTGCGATCCGGTCGAGAAGAAGCCGTTCTTCCACGCCTATCCCGGCTCGCTCGCCTACAGCGTCGGCATGCTGGGCTGCGACCTCCACTGCAGCTACTGCCAGAACTGGGTGACGTCCCAGGCCCTTGCGCGACCCGATGGCGGTGGCGCCGCCGCGCGACGCCACGCCCGCGTCGCTGGTGCAGGATGCGCTCCGCCAGGGCGCGAAGATCGTCGTCTCGACGTACAACGAACCGCTCATCACCGCGGAGTGGGCCGTCGCGATTTTCAAGGAAGCGCGCGAGCAGGGCCTCGTCACCGGCTTCGTCTCCAACGGCAACGGCACCCCGCGCGTGCTCGAGTACCTGCGACCGCACATCGATCTCTACAAGGTGGATCTCAAGAGCTTCGACGATCGGCACTACCGCCAGCTCGGCGGGCGCCTGCAGCCGATCCTGGACACGATCCGCTGGCTGCACGGCAGCGGCGTGTGGGTGGAGATCGTCACCCTCCTCGTGCCCGGCTTCAACGACAGTGACGCCGAGCTGCGAGGGCTGACCGAGTTCATCGCCAGCGTCTCACCCGACATCCCGTGGCACGTCACCGCCTTCCACCAGGACTACAGGATGACGGACCCGGAGAACACGACGCCCGCCATGCTGCTCCGCGCGGCAGCTATCGCGCGCGAGGCGGGCGTGCGGTATGTCTACGCGGGCAACGCTCCGGGGCGCGTCGGCGATCTCGAGCACACCAGCTGCCACGAATGTGGCGAGCGGCTGATCAGCCGCTACGGATACCTGATCCAGGAATACAGGGTCACCGCGAGCGGAGCCTGCCCTCGGTGCGAGACCGCCGTTCCCGGACGCTGGGGTGCTCGCTTCGAGGGTCAGCAGACCGCGTTCCCGTACCTCCCCCACGACCGCACGAGGCTCACCGTTTTCTAGGTATCCGAACCCGGGGTCGCCCTTTCCCGTCCAAGCAACCGATGGAGCCCTTGCGGGCGACGCATGCGTCGCCCCTACCCGTCGCCGTTGTGTTCTGTCTGTTCTTCGCGGCGCCCGCCTTCGCGCAGGAGCTGCGCGCGACCCGCGTCGCCACCGGTCGCGCGGGCGTTCTTCTTCACAGCCTCGTATCTCGCCCGCTTCTGCGCGCGGGCCGGCCATAGCCGGCCCCTACCACGTCGTCCGGTACAATGGCCGTCAGTGCTCCTCGACCGGTACCAGCGCCCGCTCCGCAACCTCCGGTTGTCGGTCACGGACCGGTGCAACCTCCGCTGCAGCTACTGCATGCCGGAGAAGGAGTACGTGTGGCTGCCGCGCGAGGACATCCTCCACTTCGAGGAGGTCGAGCGGCTGGTGGACGTCTTCCTCGACCTCGGCGTGGACAAGGTCCGCCTGACGGGCGGTGAGCCGCTGCTCCGCCGCGACGTGACGGAGCTCGTCGCGCGGCTGTCGCCGCGCCCGCGCATCCGCGACCTGGCGATGACGACCAACGGCGTGCTGCTCGCCGACACCGCGCAGGGGCTGAAGGATGCCGGCCTGCATCGCCTCACGGTCAGCCTCGACACCCTGCACCGCGACCGCTTCGAGCAGCTCACGCGCAGCGACGAGCTCGACCGCGTGCTCGCCGGGGTCGCCGCGGCCGCGCCGATCTTTCCCGGCCTCAAGATCGACACGGTCGTCATCCGCGGCACCAACGACGACGAGCTCGTCGATCTCGTCGAGTTCGGCCGCGGTCACGGCGCCGAGGTCCGCTTCATCGAGTACATGGACGTCGGCGGCGCGACGCACTGGTCGATGGACCGCGTCCTCTCGCGCCGCGAGATGCTCGAGCGGCTGAGCGCCCACTACGGCCCGATTGCGCCGGTGCAGGAGGCATCGTCGGCGCCGGCGGATCGCTACCGCCTGCCCGACGGCCTGGTGTTCGGGGTCATCTCGTCCACGACGGAGCCGTTCTGCGAGGAGTGCGACCGCAGCCGGCTGACGGCGGATGGCGTGTGGTACCTGTGCCTCTACGCGACGCACGGCGTGGATCTGCGGCGCGCGCTGCGCGGCGGCGCCACGCCGGGCGAGCTCGCGCAGCTGATCACGGCCTCATGGGAAGGCCGTCGCGACCGCGGCGCCGAGCAGCGCCTCGCCGCGCGCGACCGCGCGCCGCTCATCCCGCTGGCGACGCTCCGCCGCGACCCGCATCTCGAGATGCACACCCGCGGCGGCTAGAGCGGTTTTTGAAACGTCGTAGTGTCCGGCTTTAGCCGGACCACGTTGATCGGCACCGCCGTGTGTGGTCCGGCTAAAGCCGGACACTACGAAGAAGTCGAAACCGCGCTAATGGATTGCCGCCGGCTTGACCGCGTCGAGAAATGCCTCGACGTAGCGCCGGTCGAACTTCCCCTGCGCCATCTCGCCACGGATGTGGTCGGTGGCCTCCTCGGCCGACATCGGACCGCGATACGGCCGCCGGTTCGTGAGCGCGTCGTAGACGTCCACGATCCCGACAATCTGCGCCAGCACCGGCACCTCGGCCCCGCGCAGTCCCTGCGGATACCCGCTGCCGTCGAGCCGCTCGTGATGCGAGCGGATGATCGGGCGCACCAGGCGCAGCGACTGCAGCGGCTCGCACAGGCGGTTGCCGATGTCGGTGTGCCGCTTCATCAGGTCGAACTCCTCGACCGTCAGCTGCCCGGGCTTGAGCAGCACGGAGTCCGGCACGCCGATCTTGCCGATGTCGTGCAGGAAGGCGCCGCGATGCAGCGTGTTCAATTGCTCCGGCGAGAGCCCGATCGCCTCCCCGAGCATCACGCCGTGACGCGCCAGCCGCTCGCAGTGGCCGCCCGTCGTCGGATCGCGCGCCTCAATCGTCAGCGCCAACGCCATGAACGCGGCCTCGGCCGAGTCGAGCGCGTCGGTCAGCTGCTTCATCCGCGAGAGCGACACCACGCGCGCGCGCAGCTCGTGCGGATGGACGGGCTTCGAGAGAAAGTCGTCGGCGCCCGCCTCGATGCCCTTGATCCGATCCGACAGGTCCGACAGGCCGGTCACGAGGACGACGGGCGTGAGCCGGCTGGCGGGGTCGGATTTCAGGCGGCGGCACACCTCGATCCCGTCGAGACCGGGCATGCCGACGTCGAGCACCACGACGTCGGGACGATGGCGCTGGGCCGCGTCCAGCGCCTCGAGGCCGTCGACGGCGGTGATGACCTCGTGGCCGTCGGCGCTCAGCAGCTTGTGAAACAGCGCGCGAATGCTGTCGGTGTCGTCGGCGACGAGAATGCGTGTGCGACGCGACGCGGGAGCAACGGCGTCGATCGGCATCTCAGCTCATCGCCGCGCCGCCGGCCGCCTCGGGACGACGCGCCATCGGGATCCGCTGGTGGAGACCGTGGCGCTCGAGCTGGCGGTAGAACGCGCGCCGGCTGATGCCGAGCATCCGCGCGGCCACCGCCTTGTTGCCGCGCACCTGTGCCAGCGTGCGCACGATGTGCTCGCGCTCCACTTCAACGAGTGGCGCGGTCGCGACCGGGTGCTGCGGCGGCGCCGGCAGCGACGCGCCGGGAGATATCTCCTGCAGGCTGCGCCGCATGGCGTCGAGCGCGGCGTCAACCGTGGTGTAGCCGGTCATGAGGACGACCTCGCACTGCGGGTTGAGGTCGCGGAGGGCTCTGAGCACCTCGAGACAGGTCACACCTGTCCCGGCCAGGGTCAGGATCGTGCGGTCGTCATCGACGACCAGTAGACGGGGGCGCTGGGTCTGCATGGTCGATTCACTCCAGGGGGCCCGGGCTCTCGTGCCCGTGCCATCTGGAGGCGCAGCAGGGCAACTTTAGCTCCAAATAAGACACAGGCGTGCACGATCGCCGTCAACGACAGCTAAGTCACTTGAGATGAACGGATTACACATCAAGAAGGAGTGGGGCGGCGTGGCCGGAAACGAGTCATTTCAGCCCTCGTATCCGCGCCCGTGTGCTATACCTGCACACACATAACAAAAGCGTGCGGCAGACGTGCGGATCGTGCGCGCGTGGGTCAGGGTGGGTCTGACGTGGATTGGCTAACTGCCCCAAATAGCCTCGAGGCGTGCGTCGCGCCCGCAGCCGTACCGGTAGAACCGGTACTGGGCTGAGTTCTTCTGGTAATAGTCCTGGTGGTACTCCTCAGCCGGGTAGAACACCCCGGCGTCGGTGACGGCGACCACGATCGGCTGGCCGCCGAACCGCTTCTGCAGCGTCGCCTTCGATGCCTCCGCGGCGCGGCGCTGCTCCGCGTTGTGCACGATGATCTCCGGCCGGTACTGACTCCCGACGTCGCAGAACTGCCGGTTCGCGGTGAACGGATCCACGTTCTTCCAGTAGTGATCGAGCAGCGCGTCGTACGTCACGATGCGCGGGTCGTAGACGACTTCGACCGCTTCGGCGTGCCCGGTGCCGCCGCTCGAGACCTGCCGGTACGTGGGGTTCGGCGTCCGGCCGCCGGTGTAGCCGGATGTCGTGGAGATGACGCCCGTCACCTTGTCGAAATCCGCCTCCGTGCACCAGAAGCAGCCGGACGCAAACGTGGCCTTTTC
>VFYY01000162.1 GCA_016871375.1 Acidimicrobiia bacterium | reverse complement strand
GCGTCAGCGGCGGCAGCCGTCCGTCGGCTGGATCGACGATGAGCGACGTCCGCAGGTTGGGATTGGCGCCCGCCTGCCACGCCTCCATGCCGTATTCCTTCCAGTCGTAGTGGACGACGTTCGGGTTGGCTTCGGCGTCGCCTTCGACGGCCTTCCGGAAGACCGCGACCGCTTCCTCCTCGGTGTAGAACGGCTTGTTCGCCAGCTCCACCGGCCGCTGCAGCGGTGTGTAGGTCGAGAGCAGCCAGTAGCCGCTCAGGTCGGGCGTCCCCCACGGGGTCTGCGGCGCCGTCCAGTCCTTCAGCGCCGCTTCGCTCCTGGCCCTGTCGGCCGCCGCCTTCACGGCCTCGTCCGGATTCGTCCTCGTCGGATCGAACCGGTCCGACGGCGTTTGCGCCAGACCGACCGTCGTCAACACGACGAGCAACACCAGCAGGGGCGACGCATGCGTCGCCCGTAGAATCCGCCTGCGCATACGCAACCTCCTCATTCCCGTGTCCCGAGATCCGGCGGGTGGAAGAGCCCGAGCGGCGCGTACATCATTTCCTCGACGAAGGGCACGCAGTTGAACTCGACCAGCTGCACGTTCGGCTCGAGACGACGGTAGATCGGGAAGCTGATCGTCCAGGGCCGCGTGAAGACCGCCGGGTCCTCGATGGTGGCTTCGTACAGGATGTGATTCGCTCCCTTGGGGGTCCAGCGTTCGACGACGTGCAGCGAGCTGCTGGCGAAGTTGCCGGCGCGGTCGAACCAGGCGTGGCCGTTGAACGCGGTGACGTCCACGACGAGCGTGTCGCCCTCCCACGTCCCGTTCGACCATCCCATCCACGAGTCGGCGGGCGCTTCGCGATGCGGGTCCATGTAGATCGTGCGGACCGCGCCCTTGTACTCGTAGACCATCAGGATCTGCTCCCCGTTCTGGAAAATCTGAAACGGGAACGGCATGTAGTTCGCGCGCGGCACGCCCGCGCGGTAGCACTGCAGCTCCGGGTCGCCCGTGTCGAACCGGCGGGGATCGTTGGTCACCTTGACCACCGTGCGGTTCTTGAAGTTCTCCTGCTTTTTCGCGCGCGCCTCGGGCGTGTACGGGATCGCGCCGCCGCCGACGATGCCGAGCCCGCCTGGCTGCGCGCCCCACGCGCCCATGATGGCGGGATGGGGCCCCGGCTGCGCCTCGTGCGCCTCGATGTCCCAGTTGGCGGTGGTGAACGACTGCCAGATCCCGTTCAGGTCGGGGCGGCCGTCGCCGGTGCGTGCGGTCTCGGCGGCCGGCGAACGCCCCGGAGCCGCGACGATCAACCAGAGCGCCGCCACACCGACGACGGCGCCGGCGCGCATCAGTCCAGTGGTATGCAAGGCTCCTCCTTGCTCCGCGCCGCCTACGCCGGCGTGATACGGAGCAGCTTGACGAGGTTCCCGCCGAGGATGGCTTCCTTTGCGGCGTTGCTGAGACCCGACGCGTTGAGGATGAAGTCGACGCCCACCGGCCAGTCGAAGGGGTAGTCGGTGCCGTAGAAGATGTGATCGGCGCCGACCTGGGCCACCAGGTTCCGCAGCCCGTCCTCCTGGAAGATCATCGAGTCGATGTAGAGCTGGTTGCGGAAGTACTCGCTCGGCTTGCGCTTCAGCGCCCGGCAGTCGTCGCCGTTGCCGCCGGCGCGGCCGCAGAGCGCATCCGATCGCCCGGTGTACGACGGCAGGTAGCCGCCCGCGTGCGCGCCGCAGATCTTCAGGCCGGGGAAGCGGTCGAGCGTGCCCTCGAAAATCAAATGTGACAGGAACACCGTCGTCTCGAGCGGGTTGCCGATCGTGTTGCCGAGCCCGCCCTTCCCCTGCAGCCGCTGGTTCTGCGTGGTGCCCGGCGCCTGCTGCGGGTGCATGAAGAGCATCACGCCGAGCTCCTCCGCCTTGGCCCAGAACGGATCGAACCTCCGGTCCGAGAGCTCCATCCCTTCGACGCTGCCCCCGATCGCCGCGCCGCGCATGCCGAGCGTGCGGACCGCGTAGTCGAGCTGGTCGGCGGCGAGGTCGGGATGCTGGAGGGCCACGGTGGCCATGCCGACGAACCGATCGGGGTTCGCGGCGACGGCCTGCGCGATCTTCTCGTTCTGCAGCTGGACGAGATCGCGCGCGAGCGCGCGCTCGGCCGCATAGCCCCAGGCGTTCACGTTCAGCGCCTGATAGTCGATGCCCTCGCGATCCATGTAGCGCAGCCGCGCGGCGGTCCCGGGTCCCAGGAGGATGTCTGGCGCAGCGGAGCCGCCTTTGGCCTGCGCGGCCAGCGGCGTGTTCTTGACCAGCTCCAGGACGTCGGGGACGAACGTGTGGGCGTGAACGTCCACGACGGTGACGCGGCGGCCGCCGATGCTCACGCGACGGCGCGCGGGCGCCTGCGTGAAAGCTAAGCCCGCCGTGGCGCCGGCGATCTGCGCCAGGAACTCCCTGCGTGTCGGCATTCCATCCTCCGACCGTTCAGCGTGTGCCCGAGGGTGCCGTTACCGTGAACGTAAAACGAAGTGCGGGGATCTTATTACCGGGATGGTCGTCCGCGTACGTCAATTGCGCCTGCCGGTAGAGCAGCTGCGGCTCGGTGGCCGGCCCCTGGTAGATGCCCGGGTAGAGGTCGATGACGTGCGCGCCGGGCGCCCCCGTGGCGACGAAGTTGATCACCACGTCACCCTGGCTGTTGAAGCCGCACGCGTACCCCATGTACGCATTGTCGTAGGTGGCGATCAGGATGTTGTCGTACTCCGTCCAGCCGACGCCCTTGAGGTGGATCTGGATCGGCGTGCCGACCGGGCCCGACGCCGGCGTCATCGACACGATGCTGGTCTCGGTGACGAAGAACGTCCGCCCGAGCGTGGTCCCGCCGCTTCTCAGCGCGATGCCGTGCAGGCCGCCGAGATCGTCGGGGATGGCGAACGACGCGTCGAGGCGTCCGTCAGCGCCGACCGTCACCGTGTCGAGCGGCTGCTCCTGCGGCTCGAAGCCGGAGCCGCTGACGCGGTTGCCGACGTAGGTCTGCCACACGAGCTGCAATGAGGCGTTCGCCGCGAAGCCCTCGCCGCGCAGCGTGACACGCGTGCCGACCGGCCCCTGCGTCGGGCTGAGCGCGAGCTTCGCGTTGGCGACGCTCAGCTCGACGTTCGGCACCGGCTGCTTCTGGTACGGTTCCACGTACGCGGCCGGTCCGGGGACGCGGCCGGCGGTCGTGTGGAACGTGAACTGCGGACGCGGCAGGTGCGCCACCGGTGACTGCTCGTGATTCAGGTAGCCCTGCCCCTGCCAGCCCGTGAGCAGCTTCACGACGTGCGCGCCCTCGGGCCCCGCCGCGCGGAAGCGCGCGGTCGCCGACCCCTTGCTGCTTGCCGCCGACACGAACCCCACGAGGTTGTTGTCCCAGTTCACCACCCACGTGCTCTCCATCGTCCGCCAGCCGAGGCCCTTGACCTTCAGCTCGATGGGCGTGCCGACGGGGCCGGACACCGGAGACATCTCGAAGCTCTGCGTGACCTCGATGCCGTTCTGCGCGACCGGATTGCCGTCGACGAGCGCGATGACGTCGTGGACGCCGCCGTAGTCCTCGGGGATGCGGAAGCGCGCGTCGAGCTGGCCCTTCGCGTCGATCGTGAACGTGCCGAGCGACTGCGTGGCCGGCTCGTACTTCTTGCCGCGGAAGTGGTAGTAGTCCTCGATCACCCAGCCGCCCGTGACCGTGCTCCAGGTGAGCTCGACGCTCTTGCCGGCGGGCAGGTCTTTCGCGGTGACATGGACCTCGCTGCCGACGGTGGGCGCGTCGTACTTCAGCGTGAGGAGCTGGCGCGGCGCGGATGCTGTGTTGGACGCCGGAGCGGCGTCCGATGCCGGACCCGGTAGGGGCGACGCATGCGTCGCCCGGGCGTCGTCAGAGGAGCTGGAACAGCCGGCGAATACGATCACGAGCCACAGAGTCACGGAGACACAGAGAAGGTTCTTCACCACGTGAATCTCTGTGACTCTGTGACTCTGTGGCCCGTCTCCCTAGCCGACGATCGTGATCTGCGACGTCTCGTACGGGAACGTCTGGAACGTCGCCTTGCGGCCGAAGCTGTCGGTGGCCGTGACGGTATACGTCACGGTTCCCGTCGGGGCATCGTCAGGCACCGTCCAGGCGCCGGTCCAGAGCTCGTTCGGCACGCGCAGGTAGCCACGCGGCGCGGTGGCCGCGCCGCCGCGGTAGCGCATCGGGACGTCCACCGTCTTCCCGGCATACGTCACGTGCACCGTCAAGGTGGCCGTGTTCTCGGTCTCGCCGGTGCCGCCGTCGATCGCGGTCATGCGGAAGCCGACCCGCTGTCCCTTCCGGTACCGGTTCGTGAGGATGCAGTTGTCCGGGGTGCCGGGCTTTTCGAAGAGTGCGACGTCGCCCCAGAGGACGAGCTGACCCATGCCGTGGCCGGGCCGTGCGACTTGAGGGGCCGGCTGCTGGCCGCCGCGGCCCTGTCCGCCCTGGGCGGGCTGCTGCGCGGCAAGTGCCACCGCCATCGCGGCGGCGAGGACGCCCACGGCTGCGATCTTCAGAGAGAGTTTCATGGTCGAAAATCGTATCACGGGAGCGTGACCAGGACACCCGCGCGCGCCGCGCGCGGAAGGCCGGTGGTGAGGATGGGCGTGCGGCCCACGTCGTAGACGGAATCGAAGAGGTTTTCGACCGCGACGAACGTGTTGACGCGGCCCGCGAGCGTGCGTCCGGCGAAGACGTCCACGACGGTGGCACGCCGCAGCGTGAAGACGTTCTGATCGTCCTCGAACTGCGGGCCCGTCACGCGCACCTGGGCCGATGCGGTCCACGGCTGCCGCGCGTAGCGGACGCCGAGCCCGACGTTGTATGCCGGCACCTGCGGCACCCGCTTGCCGCGCAGCGCCGTGTCGCCGGCGAAGTGCGAGCGCACGATGCCGGTGGCAAACGTGATCGAGAGCGCCGAGGGCAGGCGCACGTCACCTTCGATCTCGGCGCCGTTGGCGCGCACCTTGTCCGCGTTGGCGCGCTGGCGGATGATCTGCGTCGGCGTGCTCGAGACGGTGATGGCGGTGATCGCCTGATCGAGCACGTTCCAGAAGCCCGTGACGCGCACCGACGCGCGGCCTCGCGACGCCTGCACGCCGAGATCGCCGCCGGTCAGCCGTTCCGGGTCCAGCGCCTCGTTCGGGCGGGTCAACGTGCTGCCGGCAGAAAAGCTGCGGTAGAACTCGTTCAGCGTCGGCGCGCGGAAGCCCTGGTAGGCCGAGCCGCGCACGGTGACGCCGCTGTGTCCGAGACGCCAGGCCGCCGACGCGCGCGGGTTGAACGAGCCCGACGCCTTCTCGAACCCGCCCAGCGACTCCGACGTCCAGCGGTCGCCGTGCGCCCCGAGCGCCACCGTCAGGTCGCCCAGCTCGATCGTGTCCTGCACGAACGCCGAGCTGCGGTTGTCGGTGCCGCCGGCCTGCGCGGTCGCCTGCGGGCGGCCCTGCGCGAACGGAATCTCGATTGACGCGCCGTCCACGTAGCGCCACTCGGCGCCGACGAGCAGCGTGTGGCGTCCGAGTCCCCTGAACCACTGCGCGCCAAATCCGCCGACCGTGGACGGGATGCGCTGCTCGCGGATCAGCGTCTCCGCGGTCCGCGTCGCGTTCACGGTGGTGAACGTCTGGAAGTAGTCCTGCGTCCCGCCGAACCCGCGCGCGGTCAGCAGGCCGCCCGCTGCCGCGCCCGCCGTCTCCACCGATCCCTGGCGTGACGCGGTCGTGTTGATCGACAGCGCGCTGCCGTTGGCGCGGTCCTCGGAATAGACGTTCGCGGTCGCGTCCACGCGCCAGCCGTTGTTCGCCTGGTACCCGGCCGAGGCGAGCGCCGAGCGATGCGCCGACCCGGCGACGTCGTCCACGGGCCCGCGCGGCGCGATGCCCGGGTTCTGCTCGACCGCCACCGGGATGTAGCCGTCGATTGTGAACCACTCGCCGCCGGCGCGGTAGCGCCAGCCGCGCCCGCCGCCGCCGCCGAACAGGGAGACGCGTCCGCTGCCGAGGTTGCCGCCCTCGACGAGCGCGCGGCCGCTCGGCCGCCCCGGCCTCATCGTCAGCAGTTGCACGACGCCGCCGATCGCGTCGGCGCCGTAGAGATCGCTGCCGCTGCCGCGCTGGACCTCGATCCGGTCGATCGCGACCTGCGGCACCTTGTTCCAGTACACCCAGCCGCCGAACGCGTCGTTGAGCGGAATGCCGTCGGCAAGGACGAGCGAGCGGCTCGGCGACGTGCCGCCGATCCCGCGCAGCGCCACGCCCTGCGCGGTCGGGTTCGCGGTCCGCGACGACGTCCGGCGGAAGAGCGTGAACCCGGGCACCATCTTCAGCGCATCGTCCAGCGTGACGGCGGCGCTGGTGAGCATCTCCGACGAGGGGATCACGGTCATCGTGACCGTGGGATCAGCGCGCGGCACGTCCGTGCGCGACGAGGTGACGTTCACCGCCTCGAAGAACGCGGCGGGCTGCAGGATGACGTCGATCATGGCGCGCTCGTCCGAGACGGCCTCGACCGCCTGCGCGAAACCGGCCGCGGTCACCACGATGCGCAGGCCGGCGGCGGCCGGGCGTTCGAACGCGAAGCGGCCGTCAGCGGCGGTGCGGAACTCGGCCACCGCGGCGCCCGCGGCTTCGAGCCGCACGAACGCGTCGGGCACGGGCGCGCCCGATGGATCCAGCACGGTCCCCGACAGGGACGTCTGCGCTGCCGCCAGGCCGCCCGGCGGCAGCATCACGACCAACAGCAGGAACACCAACTCCCAACTCCCAACTCCCAACTTCCAGGACGTCCGCCTTGGGTGTTGGAGGTTGGACGTCGGGAGTTGAGCCGTGTCTAGAACGTGTAGCGTGCCCCCCATTGTATCTGCCGGGCGTCCAGCGCCCCTGTGGGCACGTTGAACGACGCCAGGCGGATGTTCGAGCTGCCGCCAATCGTATTGACGACGTTGGTGATGTTGAACGCCTCGAAGAACGCCTCCAGGCGGTGGCCTTCGCGGAGCGTCACGCGCTTGGTCAGACGGAGGTCGATGTGCTTGACCGGCGGCTTCACGTGGATCCGATCGATGTCGAACGGCGCGAGGCTGAGCGTCGCGCGGTAGGCGTTGATGATCCGGAGCTGCTCCTGCAGGTCGCCGCGCCCGACCGTGGGCGGCAGGCCCGCGGGCCGGTCGAGCGTGATGGTGTCGCCGTCGAGATCGAGCCCGGTGGTCGCCGCCACCGGCTCGCCGCTGATCACCCGCGCGATGCCGCTCACCTGCACCTCGAAGGGCAGCACGAACGAGGCGGAGATGGCCAGATTGTGCCGCGTGTCGGTGGGGTTGTACCCGTATTCGAGCGATCGCCCCGTGCGCCGCAGCGACTCGACCGACGTCCGCTGGAACGAGCGCAGCGTCGTCTCGCGCGTGACGCCGTCCAGCATCGCCCGTGACAGCGTGTAGGAGACCTGCAGGCTGTTGCCGCCGCGCACGCGCTGCCGCGCCTGCATCTCGAGCGCGTCGTACCAGCTCTTGGTGTTCGGCAGGCCCACCATGTTGACGCGGCCGAGCGTCCGCACCGGACGCGGGTTGGTCGCGGTGATCGCGCCGGTGGCGGGCAGGTTCGCGTCCTCGCCGCCCCACGCGTTCGGCAGGTGCGAGTGCACCACGTCCACGTCCAGCGACGTCGAGCCCGTGATCTGCCAGCCCACGCCGGCGGTCGCCGTCCGCTGGTAGGGGAACTCGAAGTCGTCGGCGATGAGCTGCACCGTGCGCAGGCCGCCGCCGGCGCCGGTGAGGACGCACTCGACCGACGGGTAGCACTGTCCGAGCAGGGCCCTGTTGGTGAGGAGCAGCGAGGTCCCGAAGTTCGCGTGCTGTGAGCTCACCGAGAACCATTGCCGGTTGCGCGTGATGTAGATGCCGTAGCCGCCGCGCGCCACCAGGGTGCCGTCGCCGCGCACGTCCCACGTCGCCCCGGCGCGCGGCTGGAACGCATCGTACTGGTTGCCGCGGTCGCGGTGGACGAAGGTCTCGATCCCCAGGAACTGCGGGTCGTCGAGCATGCGGCCGATGACGGCGTTGTCGCGGAGGTTCGTGTCGAAGTCCCAGCGCAGGCCGAGGTTGAGGGTCCAGCGCGGGTGAAGACGATAGGTGTCCGAGACGTACGCCGCGATCTGCGTGGCGCGATGCTCGAACAGCCCCAGCGTGTTCGACGAGCCACGGATGGTGAACTGGTTGGGATACGTGTTCGCGTTGGCGCGGTCGAACGGCGCATCGGTCGTGAACGTCCAGAGCCCGCCCTCGTTGTGGTGCGCGTCGAACGCGTAATGGCCCCACGTCCACTCGCCGCCCACGTTCAGATCGTGGCGGCCGCGGGTGAGCAGCAGCGCGTCGGTGATCGTCAGCCGCTCGCGGGGAAACCGCTGCGGACTCTGCTGCTGCTGGCCCCAGCTGAAGGACGGGCGCGACACCGCCTGCCCGACGAAGGTCGGCTCCGCGTAGAGCCGGTGCACCAGCCCGTGGACGCGCAGCGTGTTGACCGTGGCGTTGGACAGGATCCAGTTCTCTTCCGCCACGGTGCTGTAGGACCGGCTGAAGTCGCTCAGGTCGGCGGCGCCGAGCGTCAGCAGGCCGCGGTCGATCGCCTTGGTCGGCTTCTCCGGGGCGTAGTCGCCGTAGAAGTCGTAGGCGTAGCGGACGTACATGTTGTGCGCGTCGTTGAAGCGATGGTCGAGGCGGGCGTCGAAGTTCCGCCGCCGGACCCTCTTCGCGAACGTGCCGTTCTCCTGCGACGCGAACGGATTGCTCGCCGGGAGCGCCACGATGTCGGCCGTGTTGACGAACAGCCCTTCGTAGGCCGAGAAGTAGTGGGTCTGGTTCTGGACGATCGGGCCGCCGAGCGAGTAGCCGGCCCGTGTCTGGGTGAACGGCGGATTGGCCGTGGCGAACGCGTTGGTGGCGTTCAGCGCCTTGTCGCGGCCGAAATAGTAGCCGCTGCCGCTCACCCGGTTGCCGCCCGCCTTGGTCACGACGGTCACGACGGCCGAGGTCGCCTTGCCGTACTGCGCGTCGAACTGGTTGCGGTACACCTTGAACTCCGCGATCGCGTCCTGGCTCAGGTTGATGGTCGGATGGCCCCAGATC
>VFYY01000161.1 GCA_016871375.1 Acidimicrobiia bacterium | reverse complement strand
CGCCGGCCCCGGGCGCCGCTCCACAGCCGCCGCCGGCGCGGACGCAGTTACAGGGCGCTCCGCAGACCTCGGGCGCGGTCATCAATCTCATTCAGGTGGAGTCGCTGCCGCTGCTGCCCGAGGACAAGCTCCGCGACGCCATCAGGGCCATCGGCGGCGCCGACGTCACCGTCAGGCGCATCCTCAACGGCAACGTTCGCGACGACGCGCGCGACACGCTCGTGCTCGAGGGCAAGGTGCCCAACCAGGTCGCGCTCGTCCGCGTGCTCGTCCTCGCGGCGCAACTCTTCGCGGGCCAGACCATCACCGACACCGACATCCGCGTCCTCGCCGACGAAGCGGGCGCGCTGGCCGGCCAGATGCAGTCGCAGACGACGCAGACGTCGCTTGGCGGCGGCGCAACCTCGTCTCTCTTTGGCGGTGCGCGCGGCAGTCAGCTGACGAACCAGATCCGGACGAACCTGGCGCGCGCCAAGGCCATCGAGGCCGCGGGCGGGCGCATCCTGTCGTTCATCGAGGTGAGCGACCTGCCGCAGGTCCGCGTGGACATCCGCCTCGTGGAGGTCAACCGCACGCGGCTCCGCTCGTTCAATCCGAATTCCGTCCTCTCCACGTCCGATTTCCGTCAGCCATCGCTCAACCCGGCGCAGGCCGCGGTCCAGGTGCAGGGCGACCAGGCGGCACGCGTCGGCGCCACGGGCGCCGCGATCCAGAACGTGCTCGGGTTCCTGAACGGCGTCCTCACCAACGAGCTGCAGTATTCAGGTGGCGGGCTCGCCATCGCGTCGGCCCTGTCGCTGCTCGAGCGCGAGGGGATCGCGCAGAGCCTGTCGTCGCCGTCCCTGACAGTCTTGTCGGGAGAGGTGGCGCAGGTGCAGATCGGCGGCGAGATCCCGGTCCCCACGGCGTTCGCCCCCGCCTTCGGCGCGGTGGGCACGGGCGCGGGAGGCGCGGGAGGAGCCGGCGGCGCCGCGGCGGCCACGCCAGGCGTCTTCAGCTCGGTCGAGTTCGTGCCCTTCGGCGTCCAGCTCCAGATTCGCCCGCTCGTCGGCGACGACGACACGATCACGCTGGACGTGCAGCCGCTGGTCGTGACACCCGACGCGGTGCTGACCGACACGATTCGCCAGACCACGGGGAGCGCCGTCGCCACCACGGCGTTCCAGACGCGCGCGCTCAGAACCAGCTCGCGCCTGCAGGACGGCCAGGCACTGCTCATTGGCGGGCTCCTGTCGAACAACACCGCCACCAATACGGCCTCGACGCCCGGCCTCCGCAGCACGCCGCTCCTCGGGCGGCTGTTCGGCGGGTTCAACCGAAACGACCAGGAAACCGAGTTGATCGTGGTCGTGAACCCGGTTATTCTCCGGGCGCCTGTCCCCGATGTCGCCCTCTGGGCCTATCCGGGGCGGGACGAGCTGCTCCGCTCCATCACTCAGTAAAGGAACACGAGGGACCTGGATGGCTGGGGTCGTCAGACGTCTGCGGCGGAGCCAGGCCGGGGCGGCTCTGGTCGAATACGCGCTGATTATCGCGGGCGTGGCGCTCATCGGCGCGGCCGCCGTGTCGGTGTTCGGCAACGGCGTCACGGATCTGTTGAGGACCGCGGCGGCGATGCTGCCGGGCGCCAGCAGGGAGACCAACGCGCCGGTCGTGAGCAGCACGGTCACCGAGACGTCGCCCGTCGCGCCCGTGGGCGATGAAGACAAGGCCGCCACGGGTACCAAGCCCGAGGGCATCGAATCGATCCCGGCGCTCGTCGTCGAAACGAAGAACCGGTAAAGGCACGCCGGCACGGGGACGTAATAGTCTCGGAGGGACCGACATGGCAGGAGTCGTCAGGCGTCTGCGGCGGAGCGAAACCGGGGCCGCCCTGGTCGAATATGCGCTGATCATCGCGGGTGTCGCCCTCATCGGCGCCGCCGCCGTGTCGGTGTTCGGCAACAAGGTGACGGACCTGCTGGCCACGGCCGCAGCCATCCTCCCCGGGGCCCATGCGGATACCAACGCGCCCATCGTGAGCGGCCGGATCATCGAGACCTCGCCCAACGCGCAGGGGTTCGACGACGGCAACTCCGCCACCGGCATTGGGCTGGACGTCAACGCCATCACGCAGGGGAACGGCCAGCGGCGGCTTGGCGACAACGTTGGCGGAGACGGATCGCTCTCGTCGCTCGTGCTCGAAACGAAGAACCGCTAGTTCCCGACACTTTCGTCCATGAATGAACGGGGGGGCGCGCTGGTCGAGTTCGCGCTCGTCTCGGTGGTGCTCTATCTGCTGCTCGCGGGCACCCTCGAGTTCGGGCGCGTGATGTTCGACGCCAACGCGCTGCAGGACGTGGCGCGCGTGGCCGCGAGAGAGCTCGCGGTCGCCCCCGTGCGCGCCGACGCGACCTTCGAGTACGCGCTCACCTGCGACGCCGCATCGGACCCCGGCTGTCTCGTGGATCTGCGCGCGCGCGTCTTCGACGCCAACTGCCTCGTGGTGGACCTCAGCGACGCCGCCGTGGCCGCGGATCCGGACGGGTACTTCGCCGCGATGCCGGTGGTGAACCGCGCGCTGCGGACGCTGATGATTACCGAGCCCGCGCGGCCGAACATCCTCCGCTACGCGGGCGCGCTGCTGAGCGAGGGCAGCGGCGCGGCGTGCAGCGCGGTGGGCCCCAACGGCGCCGCCGCGCCGACCGGCTTGACCGTCGGCATCCCGCTCGTCGAAGAGCGTGGCGCCACTGGCAACGAGACCATCAGGTGGGTGCCCGTGCTCGAGGAAATCAGGTCGGTCCAGAACGCTGACTGCCCGGCGCGAGGGCCGTTCAGCCTGATCTATCTCGCCGCAACCGACGACTGCGGCGCGCTCGACACCGACCCGCTGGTCGATCGCGGCCTCGCCGCCGTGCGCGTCAACTATCCCTATCAGGCGGCAACGCTCAGCGCGTTCCAGCCGTCGCCGCCGACGTTCGTGGATCCGCTGCCGCCGAACATCGGGAACCCGATCCTCGCGGAGGACGGCGCGGTCGTGCAGACCAATCTCGCGCCCGGCTCGACGTTCGACGACGGCGAGGTGGGCCCGTACGCGGGTCCGTACGGTCTCGGCCGCCAGCTGGCGCTGGCGGGCCGGGTCGTCAGGCCGTTCCGCAAGCTGATCTCGGCGCAGGCGATCTACCGCCGCGAGGCGGTGCAGTGAGCCCCGTCGCCCCGCGCCGGCCGGGCAGCTTTCAGATGACCCCGCTGACCACCGCGATCGCCGCGGCCGTCGTCGCGGCCGCCGCCGTGGCGCTGCTCGCCGGCGTCGTCGATCTGTCGGGGCTGCGGAACAACGAACCGACGACCGCCGGGCTCATCGCGGTGCCCACGCCGGCCGTGCGGATTCCGGCGTACACGCGCGTGCGCCGCGACCACCTGTGGGACGCGCGCAGCAGCCAGGTTGCCGTGCTCTACCTCCCGCCGGCTGCGGTCACCAAGGAGATGCTGGTCAACATCGTCGACGTGATCGGACGCGTGCTCGAGTCCGACAAGGAGCCCGGCTACGTCTTCACCGACGCGGACTTCCTCCCGAGGGGCACACGCGAAGGCCTCGTGGCCGGGATCCCGGCGGGCAAGCGCGCGATCCGGCTGTCGGCCGACAGGGTCACCGGGCTCACCGGGCTGCACCCGGGCGACCGCTTCGACATCATGGCGACGATGGCGATCGAGGCGTCCGGCGCGGGGCGCGCGTTCAACTTCGCGGGCCCGTACAGCCAGGAGCTCGCGCTGCAGGCGCAGCTCTCGAACTGGAACCGGCAGGCCACCGTCCGCGTGATCGTGCAGAACGCGGTCATCGTCGAGCCCATCACGACGCGCGGCGTCGCGGCGGCCAACGAGGGCGGGGCCGCACGGGCCCGGCCGGTGCAGGAAGCGGTCATCGCGATCGACCCGGACGAGGTGGCGCTGCTCACCGAAGCCATGGCCGTGAACGCGACGCTCACGGGCGTTCCGCGCTCGGGGCGTCCGGACGACCCGGTGGACAGCCGCACGCCGGATCTGCGGCCGGTGAGCCCGTTCGATCTCCCGGGCACCGGCGGCGGCGAAGGCGACGGCGACAGCCTCGCCATCGTCGAGACCATCACCGGCACGACCGCACCGACGCTGACCGCGGTGCCGAGGCCCTGATCCGTGCTGGCGCAGGTCGCACTCCTGTCGTTCGCCCTGTGCGCGCTGCTCTCGCTGGCGATCGACATCGGCTACGCGCGCCTCACCCAGGGGCAGATGCAGAACGCGGCCGACACGGCGGCGCTCGAGGGGCTGCGCCGGCGCGACGTCGGCGTGCGCAACCCGGTCACCGGCGCGATCGTGAACGACCCGTTTGCCAG
The DNA here is from genome assembly GCA_016871375.1 of Acidimicrobiia bacterium. Taxonomy (GTDB): domain Bacteria; phylum Acidobacteriota; class Vicinamibacteria; order Vicinamibacterales; family UBA2999; genus VFYY01. The sequence continues at coordinate 4,878 of VFYY01000161.1, read as the reverse complement.
CGACTGCATCCGCCGCGCCTCCGCGAACCGTCTCGTGCGCTGGACGTTCGACGACGACCTGGATGCGACCAACGGCGAGACCGGCTACCAGTTCGGCGCCGGGCCGGTGGTCAACCTGACCGAGGGCGTCACCAGCGCGCACGCGCTGCAGACGGTCAGCATCCCCGAGCAGCCGGTCTACAAGCCCGATCCGCAGCTCAATCAACGGAACCAGGTCTACGGCGACATGGTGAGCGGCCGCTTCTGCTACACGACGGATCCGCGGCCGTCCGAAGGCGGCGAGTACGAGCTGCAGGACATCGTCTGCACGGCGCCGCAGCGCGGCAGCGGCATCTACTCGAGGGGCGACTTCAACCCGAGCGGCGCGTCGCCGTCGGCGCCCGCCGGCCTCGCGGAGTGTCCCCTGCCGGACGACGCGCCGCCAAATCCGTGGCCGCTTGGCGGAACGGGATCGCTCGACACCGTGGACGACAGCGGGTTCCTCGTGCGCCTGCGGCGCTCGAACGAGCTCCAGGGTTTCGTGGATCAGGTGGAGCCGTCGGTCGCGTCGAGCGGTCCGTCGCTGCCGCTGCTTCCGGGCAAGGGCGCCGCGATTCACGGCGACGATCCCACGTCCGACTATTCCGTGCGGCGCGACGGCCTGACCGTGCGCGCCACCGCGATTGCCTCGGTCCGGCCGGCGATGCACATCGGGCTGGCGCAGGCAACTCCGGCGCAGCCGGGCGTCACGCGCTATGCGTTGACCGACGCGTGCGTGCAGGCCGCCAACGGCGCCGCCGTGACCGTGACCGTCAGCATCAATCCCGCCACGGGTCTCATCACGCGCACGGGCGCCGGCACGCCGGGCTGCGCCACGGGGGCCGTGGTCGGCCGCTTCGTGGCCAACGCGCTGACGGTCGACACGGTCGGGGAGCTGCTCCCGCTGGCGCCGTCGGCGGCGCCGTGCGTCACGACCGCGACGGCAGCCGGCCAGTACGCGCCGGTTTCGTCGGCGATCGGCGCGGGGCCGGCCAGAATCATCGGCTTCACGCGCGTGAATTTCACCCGCGTCGCCACGTGCCCGGCGGGCGCGGCGACGGCGTACACCGCGACCATCGTGCGCGGCGTCTCTCTCGTGGCCGCCGCCAATGCGAGCGCGGTGATGCCGGGCGCGCTGCCGCTGCCCATCACGGCCACCGCGGCCGCCGTTCGGGAGCTTCTCGAGAAGAACCGTATGGCGCCGGGGCGCGCGAACTACGCGCCGGTGCTCGTGGCGGTGCTGGCGCGGTGACGACGACGGATAAGACGCTGCGCGTCCTGATCGTCGCCGGCGATCCCGCCCTCGAGGAGGAGTTCCGGAGCGCGCTGTCGCGCGTGCCGGGCCGCCAGGCCACGACGTACACGGCGGAGACGTATCGCGACGCCGTTGACGTGGCGCGGCGGCGGCACCCGCACCTGGTGCTCATCGACATCGACCGCTCCGCCGACGAGATCGTGGCGCTCGCGCGCGACCTGCAGGAACAGGTGCCGGACGCGGCGCTCGCGGCCAGCTTCACGCCGGACCGGATCGAGCACGGCCAGTCCGAGGGCGCGACGATCATCGAGCTGCTGCGCGCCAGCGTCCGCGACTTCCTGCGGCGTCCGTTCTCGGCCACGGAAGTGCGCGCCGCGCTCGACCGGCTGTTCGCGCGGACGGCCGAGGGCGGCGGCCCGGCCCGCGGGCGCGTGGCGGCGTTCGTCAGCAACAAGGGCGGCGTCGGCAAGTCCACGCTGTCGGTCAACGTGGCCTGCGGGCTGGCGCTGCGCCATCCCGACGAAGTGCTGCTGATCGACGCGTCCCTGCAGGTCGGCTCGTGCGCGATGCTCCTCGATCTCAAGCCGACCACGAGCATCGTGGACGCCGTCCGCGAGCGCGATCGGCTGGACAAGACGCTGCTGCGCCACCTGACGCTGCGCCACGGCAGCGGCCTGCGGCTGCTGGCCGCGCCGCACGACGCGCTCGAGGGCGCCGAGGTGGACGACGAGGCGATGTCGCGCATCATCACGATGGCGCACCGCTCGTTCAAGTACGTCGTCGTGGACACGTTCCCGATGGTGGACAGCGTGCTGATGGCCATCCTCGACGTGACGGACATCGCCTACGTGGTCATGCAGGGCACGGCGCCGGGCGTGGCGGGCATCGCGCGGCTGCTGCCGGTGCTGGAGGGGCTCGGCCTCCCCGCGTCGCGGCAGCGGCTGATCCTCAACAACAACTACCAGCCGTTTCTCGGAAACCTGCAGCCGTCCGACATCGCGAACCGCCTGCAGCGCACCATCGAGCACGTCGTACCGTACGAGCGGCGTGTGCTCGCGTCGATGAACACCGGCAGCCCGCACATCCTGCACTCGGGCCGCTGGGAAAAGTTCGGGCGGACGATTCAGGGCGTCGTCTCTGACCTCGATGCCGCCTCGGTCAACGGACACGGGAGCGCGACGCCATACATGGAGATGTCGTGAGCGACGGACGAGACGAGCTGGCCCAGCGCGCAGCCGCGATCGACCGGCGCCGGCTGTCACGCCTGACCCCGGACGCGGCAGCACGCCTGAGGACCGTGGCGGCGCGCGCCGGCCGCGCTCCCGTCGAGGACGGCGACGCGTCGGCCAGGACGGCGAAGCCGGGACGCGCCGACTACCTGGCGGTGAAGGCGGGGCTGCAGGAACGGCTGCTCGACGAGATCGGCGAACGCGGCCTGCTGGATACCGAGGGCGTGGACGTCGCCGCCGCCGTGCAGGAGTTCGCGGCGCGCGCGCTCGCGTCGGAAGAGGTGGCGCTCAACGAAGCCGAGCGCGTGCGGCTCGCCGAAGAGCTGACGGATGAAACGATCGGCATGGGCCCGCTGGCGCCGCTGCTGGCCGACCCCGCCGTGAGCGACATCCTCGTCAACGCACCCGACCAGATCTACGTCGAGCGCTTCGGCCGCCTGGAGCGGACCGACGTCCGCTTCCGCGACGCCGATCACATCGTCCGCGTCATCGAGCGGATCGCCGCGCGGGTCGGGCGCCGGATCGACGCGTCGTCGCCGATGGCCGACCTGCGGCTGCCCGACGGCAGCCGCGTGAATGCGACGCTGCCGCCGGCGACGATCGACGGTCCGACGATCTCCATCCGGCGCTTCGGGCGCCGGCGGCTGCGCCGCGACGACCTGCTCGGCATCGGCACGCTGTCGCCCGAGATGCTGGAGTTTCTGGTCATCGCCGTGCGCGCGCGCAAGAACATCCTGATCTCCGGAGGCACCGGCGCCGGCAAGTCCACGCTGCTCGGCGTGCTGGCGGAAGCGATTCCCGACACGGAGCGCATCGTCACCATCGAGGACACCGCCGAGCTGAGCCTGGATCAGGACCACGTCGTGCGCATGGAGACCCGCCCGGTCAACATCGAGGGGCGCGGACGGATCACCGCCCGCGATCTGCTGATCAACGCGCTCCGCATGCGCCCCGACCGCATCATCGTCGGCGAGGTCCGCGGCGCCGAGGCGCTCGAGATGCTGCAGGCGATGAACACCGGCCACGACGGCGGCATCGGCACCATTCACGCGAACTCGACGCGCGACGGGATGGCGCGTCTCGAGACGATGGTGCTGCTGGCCGGCGTGGACCTGCCGTCGCGGGCCGTGCGCGAGCAGATCGTCTCGGCGATCAACCTGCTCGTGCACGTCCGCCGCTACGACGACGGGGTGCGGCGCATCGAGTCGATCGCGGAAATCACCGGGCTCGAGGGGCTGACGCCCCAGATGCAGGAGCTCTTCCTCTTCAAGCGCCGCGGCCGGCAGGGGCGGCGCGTCATGGGCCACTTCACCGCGACCGGCGTGATTCCGCGGATGGTGGACGAGCTGCGCGACGAGGGCGTGCAGATCCCGGCGGCGCTGTTCAAGAAGACCGAGGACGCGGAGCCGTGACCGCCGCTGTCCTCGCCGCCCTGCTGACGGGCGGGCTGGCGTACTTCTGGCTCGGCCATCGCGCGCGGCGCCTCGCGGACGCGCGGCTGGCGCTGATCATCGGCCTACCCGATGCCGCCGCGAAGCGCGACGCGCCGCGGCGCGCGGTCCGCACGTTCCCGCACCGGCAGCGCGCGCTGCCTCCAGCGGTGGGCACGGCGGCCGGCATGGTGCTGTGGCTGGTCGCCGGCCTGCCGCTCGAGATTGCCGCGGCGGCCGGGCTGCTGCTCGGCGTGATGGCCTACCTCCTCGAGGACTACCGCGCGGGGGAACAAGCGGCGCAGATCGAAGCGCAGCTCGCCTCGGCCATCTACCTGATGGTCGGCTCGCTGCGCGCGGGCGCCAGCCTCCTGGCGGCGTTCGAGTCGGCGCTCGAGGAAGTGGGCCCGCCGCTCCGGCCGTACTTCCAGGAGGTCGCGGGGCGGATCCGGCTCGGCGACGATCCGCGGACGTCGGTCGGCGACCTGCAGGCGCAGGTGCCGCTCGAGACGTTCAGGCTGTTCGCGACCTCGCTGACCGTGCACTGGGAGGTCGGCGGCAGCCTGGCCACGACGCTGTCGTCGGTGGGACAGACGGTCCGCGACCGCATCGAGCTGTCGCGGCGGGTGCGGGCGCAGGCCGTGGAGTCGCACGCGTCGGTGGCCGTGGTGCTGGCGATTGCGTACGTCCTCGGGTTCCTGATGTGGCAGACGAATCCGGATCGCCTGTCGGCGTTCGTGACGAGCAGCCTGGGCACGCTGACCGTGGCGGCCGCGATTGCGCTGCAGGCGGTCGGGCTGGTGTGGATGTCGCGCCTGAGCCGGAGCACCTTCTGACACGCGCATGCTGACGCTGTATGCGATCCTCGGCTGGCGCGTGCGGCGCCGGGCGCTGCTGCGCACCTACACGGACGGCGGCTCGCAGGTGCCGGGCGGCCTCGAGTCGC
>VFYY01000160.1 GCA_016871375.1 Acidimicrobiia bacterium | reverse complement strand
GACGAGATCCTCGACAAGATGCGACGGTTTGGTCTGCGTACTCAACAGGTGCATGCGCAGTGACCAGACTTTTGTCAGTAATCACCGATCCAGGGGACTAGCAGGGAACGTCGATGAGCCGATCGCTGCTGCGCATGTCCTCGTCGAGCAGGCGCAGGAGCGCCGCGGCGACCGGACCGGGCCTGCCGTCGCCAATCGCCTGCGCGTCCCACCGCACGATCGGCGCCACCTTGATGGAGCTGCCCAGCAGCACCATCTCGCGCGACGCGCGCGCCTCGGCCACCGGGATGTCGCGCACCTCGACGCCCGTGATGAGCCCCCGATCGCGCAGCGCCGGCGCCAGTTCCAGCAGGCGGAGCGACGTGCAGCCGGCGAGGATGCGGTCGAAGGTCGGGTGGACGAACACGCCTTCCTTCGTCACGAACGCGACGTTCATGTTGGAGCTCTCGCCGACGTTGCCGTCCGCGTCGATGAACACGCCGTTGTCGAAGCCCGACTCCTTGGCTTCCATCTGCATCAGCACGTTCGGCAGGTAGTTGGTGGCCTTCGTGATTGCATACAGCGGCGCCTTGATCGGATACGTCGTCGTCATCACCTTGAGGCCCTCGGTGTACCACCGGTCCGGGTACGAGAGCCCGCCGAAGATCATGACGAAGAAGCCCGGCTCGGCGCCCGCGGCCGGCGTGAGCTCGAGGCTGCCCGGCCCCGACGACAGCCAGTAGCGGATCGAGCCGTCGCGCTTCCCGCCGGCCGCCGTCGTCCGGATGACGATGTCGCGCATCTCCTCACGCGGGCACGGCAGCTTCAGCTTCGACCGCGCGGCCGAGGCAATGAACCGATCGAGGTGCGCCTCGAGGTCGTAGATCTTCCCGTTCACCAGGCCGGCCGTGTCGAAGATGCCGTGGCCGCGGTGCACCATGTGGTCGTCGAACGGGATCAGCATGAGGGCGGGATCGGTGACGATCCCGCCAAGCTGGCTGGAGTAGAACGCCCAGAAGTTGACCGGCTGCTTCGCGCGCAACGCCTTCAGGCGCGCCAGCACGTCGGCTTCGGCGATGACCTGGATACTGGTTGAGACGGTCATGGCTGGGACTGTACCACGGCCTCGAGGGAACGGAGGCCTCGGAGGGCACGGATTCACACGGAGACACGGAGACACAGAGGTCAAGACCGCAGGACCGTTCGTGCCACGCCGGTGACGGCCGCGCTTCGCGCGGCATGGGATAGGACAAGAGCCGATCACAAGCCATGGCGCAACTCGAAGCGGCTTGTGATCGGCTCTTGTCCTATCCCATCAACCGGCCGGAGGCCGGAGTCACCGGCGTGTCACCTCCGAGCCTCCGTGTCTCCGTGTGAACCCGTGGCCTCCGTAATCTCCGATCCTCCAGACGGCGTCAGAAGTCGCTCAGGAACTTCCTCGCGATCTCGACGTTGCACTTCTCGTTCGAGTGCTGCATCGCCGGCCGGTACTCCCACTGTCCCGTCCACTCGACCGGCTTCGCGAGGTACACCGGATCTTCAATCACGCCGGAGTACACGAGGCTCTTCCGGTCGTCGCCGAGGCGGAAGCGCTCGACCAGCTTTTTCTGCGTGCTCCCCGGCAGCGTCGTCGAGTTGCCCATGGCGTGTTCTCGGAAGTTGGTCGTCTCGACCACGAGCGTGTCGCCGTCCCAGCGGCCGACGGAATGGCCGTGGAGGAACGTCTGGCCCGCCGGCGGGTGCGCGCGGCCGTCGAGGAAGATCGTGCGCTCGGACTCCATCCAGTCCACCTTCATCACGACGCGGTCCTTCTGCACGGTGATGGTGTTCGCCACGGGGTAGAACATCACGCCCGGCGCGCCGATGGGGATGCAGTCCTTCTGCGTCGTCAACTTCGGATCGGCGGCGGCAGCCATGGCGGCCTTGCCCTTCTCCGTGACCGACCAGTTGCGCGCGCTGCCGAGGAACCCCGTGAACGACCGCATCGGCGAGAACCACGTGCCGGCGATGCTGCCGGCGACCTCGGTGCCGGCCGCGGCGACGCTGCGCGAGGAGATGTTCAGCGGATAGTACGTGCCGTCGCGCTTGAAGAGCTCGCGCGCCAGCATCAGCTTCTCGGGCTCGCGGCGTCCCGGGTTGCCGGTGATGGTGACGACCTCGCCGACGGCGATCGCCGTGCGCGTGAAGCCCAGCCCGTTGAGCACGGAGGCCGCGCCGGCCTCCACGTCGACGAGCCCCTTCGATCCGTCCGCCCTCGTCACTTCCAGCGTGATGTAGACGTGCGGGTTGGCGAACCGATACGCCGTGACGGTGCCGGTGATCTTCGTTTCCTGCTGGGTGTTGAACGCCGCCGCGCTGTGATGCGCGGCGAGCGGCAGCGTGACACCGAGCGTCACGATAAGGGTCACCCCGAGCGTGGCGATCGTTCTCATTACAGCGCCTCCCGGAACAGAGTCAGCAGTGCCTGCCAGTGGCGCTCCGCGGCGGCCGCGTCGTACACCGGGTGCCCGGTGACGGCGAAGCCGTGCTTCGCGCCTTCATACACCTCGATCTCGAAATCGGTGCCCGCCTCCTGCAGCGCGGCGCGGAGCCGTTCGCGCTGGGCCTCGTCGAAGCTGTGATCCTGCGACGCGACGCCCACGTAGATCTGCCCGCGCATCGTCGGCGCGAGGCGGTGCGGGCTGTCGGGCGCGTCGGTGGCCAGCGCGCCGCCATGGAACGACGCGGCGGCCGCCACCTGGTCGGGGAACGTGCCCGCCGCGCGCAGGGCGTAGCCGCCGCCCATGCAGTAGCCGACGGCGCCGACGCGGCCTGTTGTCCTCGCGCCCCGCAGGTGCTCGAGGATGGCGGCCGTATCGCTCATCGTCTTCGCGCCGTCGATCGTCTTCCCGCGCGCCAGCACGCGATCGCGGTCGGGACCGGGGGCCACGAACGTGGCCAGGTCCACGGGCGGCAGCTCGCCGAGCCGATAGAACAGGTTCGGCAGCGCGACGACGTAGCCGTTGGCGGCAAGGCGCGCGGCCATCGCGTTCAGCTCGGCGCGGATGCCGATCACGTCCATGTACAGGATGACCGCGGGCCACGGGCCCGCGCCCGGCGGCTGGAACATCCACGTGTCCATCACGCCGTCGGCGGTGCGGATGTCGGCGCGCTGCTCGGCGACGTTCATCGAGCGGCCTGCCCCGAGCCCGATCGAGGGGCCGGAACCCGCGCGCCGGCAAGGCCGGTCTTCTGGATGGCGCCAGCCACGAACCCGTTGCGCCGCATCTCCGCCAGGAACGGCTCGAGGTAGGCCACCGCCGCGGTGTGCCCCTTCGGCACGGCAATGGCCTGCTGCGCGCGCGTGAAGCTGTCGGCGAGCACGCGCGAGCCGGGCACGCGCATGGCCCACTGCATCGCGTTGAAGCGCAGACCCGCCACCGCCTGCACGCCGCCGTCCTGCAGGGCGCGAAGCGCCTCGTCGGTGCCCGCGAACACCAGCTCCGCCTGCTCGAGCTCGCGCTTCAGCACGAGCGTGTACGCACTCGTCGCACCGGTGGCGATCCGCACGCCCTTGCGATCGACGTCGGCGCTCGTCCGGATGGCGGAACCCGGCGGCACGAGGTAGACGGCGTCGAGCTCCACGTACGGCGACGTGAACTCGAGCGCGTTGGCGCGGTCCGGATCGGCGGCGACGAACCCGATGTCCCATTCCCGCCCCGCGGCGTCGGTCACGGCGCCCGGCGAGGGGTACTGCTTGATCACCGCCTCGACGCCAAGCCGCCGCGCCAGCTCCTTCCCGAGCTCGGTGCCGACGTAACTGGTGAGCGGATTGCCGGTGTTGAGGGCCACGCGCAGCGCGCCGGTGGGCGCGAGCTGACGCCTGGCGTCGGCGTCCTGGGCGGCGCCGGTGGCGGCGGCGAAGAGGATGAGCGTCACGACGGCTCCTGTACGCATCGCGGACGGATTATAGTGCGCACGCCGGTTCGCCGATGCTTCGCGAGAACGAGGCGTTGTGCCGTCTGGCCAGCTCTGCGGCGCGCAGGGCCGCGTCCACAACATGGCCGACGGCATTCATGTCGCGTTCTTCACGCCGGGGTATCCCTACCAACGCGTCGATCAACGTGCTCTACGCGATCGTGCCCGAGACGTTTCCGCCCGCGATTCGCACGACCGGCACCGGCTGGGCGATGAGCGTCGGCCGCCTCGGCGCGGTCGCCGGTCCGTCGCTCGCCGGCGTGCTCATCCAGGCCGGCTGGTCGCGCGCCGCCTACTTCGCGGCGCTGGGCGTGCCGATGCTCCTCGCCGCCGTGTGCCTCCGCTGGATCACTCCTTCCAGAGCTTCAGCAGATCCAGGCCGTCCTTGAAGTGACTGCAGCGGATCGAGCCGTCGCACAGGATCTCGATGCCCGCCTGCGTCACCCCGTTCGAGAACCACACATCGTCGCCCACCATGCGTCCGCCGGCGGCGGCGCCGAGCTGGAACCACGGCTTACGCACGCGCGCGAACACGTCGCGGTGAATGACCACGAACCCGAGGCCCGACTGCCGCACGGGGAACACGCGCGGCGGCGGGCTCGCCAGCCAGTCGTCCTCGCCGGGCAGCTTCACGTTGGAGACGATGCGGTTGTTGATGAACACGGGGCAGGGCGCGGTGGCGAACGACGCGTTCAGCGCGAGCAGCCGCTCCGCCGTCCCCTCCGGCGCCACGACGTCGTCATCGATCGTGAGCAGGTAGTCGGCGCCGGATTCGAGGAAACGCGTCACGAGCCGCGTGCGCACGAACTCGATCGGCTTGCCGATCTCGAGGGCGAACTCGGTGCCGTACTGCCGGGCAAGGTTGACGGCGGCGACCACGCTTGGACCGTACGCGTAGCCGCGCGTGGACATGCCGACCAAGACGCGCGGCGCCGCCACTAGGCGGACCCGTGCAGGCTGCCGCCGGTCAGCGACAGGAGCTCGGTCCCCATGCGGAACGCCTTGCAGACGGCGGCGCCGTCGCAGCGGATGCCCAGTCCGGCGCCGCGCACCGCGTTGCAGAACCACTCGTCGTCGGGCACATAGCGATCGCCGATCCAGGCGGAGATGAACCAGGGCGCGTTCAGCTTCGTGAAGACGTCGCGGTGGACGAGGACGCACCCGAGGAGGCAGCGGCGCACCGAGACGACCTTCGGCGGCACCGTCGCCGACCACGTCTGATCCTGCGTGCCCTGCACGTTCGTCGCGAGCCGGTCGTCCACCCACTGTGGATAGACCGCGGTCGCCACCGGCGCGTTGAGCGTGAGCAGCCGTTCGACGACGTCCTCGGGCGGCACGACGTCGCCCTCGAGCAGCAGGGCGTGCGAGGCGTCAGCCGTCAGGAACCAGCGCGCGAAGGCGTCGCGCCCACGGCGAGCGCCGCCAGCAGCAGCGTGCTCTGCACCGGCGGCACGAACCCGAACATCGCCGACAGCAGGAACAGCCCGACGATGATCGCGGTGCCGAGCCGGCGCGCGCCGAGCCGATCGGCGAGCAGGCCGTAGAGGATGCAGCCGATCACGCCGCCGATGTTCATCAGCAGCGATCCCGAGATGCCGGCCGTGGTGCTGAAGCCGAGCTCCGTCATCGTCCGCGGCGTCCAGCTCAGAAGGAAATAGACGGTCATCATCACGCAGAAGTACGCCGCGCAGGCGGCAAGCATCTGCGTCCTGTACGCCGGCGCGAACACCGCCAGCAGGCTCACCTTCGACTGACGCGCGGACGGGGCCTCGGCGCGCCGGCGCGGCGTCCACACCCACGCGAGCGGAAACAGGACGACGGCCGCCACCGCGCCGAACCAGTACACCGATCGCCATCCGGACGCCGAGAGCAGATAGACGGCGGCCAGCCCGCCGAGCGTCGCGCCGATCGGATACCCGATCGTCATCAGCGCGATGTTGAACTTGCGCCAGCGGTCGGACGACGTCTCGATCACGACGATGTTGATGTTCGCGAGGACGCCGCCGATCCAGAGGCCAGTAAAAAAGCGGGTGGCGGAGAAGACGCCGGCGGAGGTTGCGGCTGCGGAGAACGCCATGCCCGCGGCCAGGCCGACGAGCGACAGCAGCACCGCGGGCCGGCGGCCGAGACGGTCGCCGGCGGGGCCCATGACGAGCGCGCCGACGCCCATGCCGGCGAGCCCCGCGCTGAGCACGACGCCGAGCGCCGACGGGCTCAGCGTCCACTCGGCGGCCAGCGCGGTGGCGGTGAAGGCGACGACGAGCACGTCGAAGCCGTCCAGGCCGGCAATCAGCACGCAGACGGTGATGACGCCGACCTGGAACGCGGACATCCGGTCCGCGCGCGTGCTAGGTGGCGGCGCCAGTGGAACGCCAGCCAGCGGCGTATCCCTCCCGCACCTCGCGCGCGTACGGCACGGGCGCGACGGTGGCGCGGATGTCGAACTGCCGGTGCCGCTCGACCGTCGTCTTGCGCGTGCCGCCGTCGGGCTCGCCCCAGACGAGCGTCACCGCTGTGCCCGGCGCGGCGAACGCCTCGTCGACGATGCCGAGCGAGAGCTGCCGGCGCTCGTTGTAGCTGTAGCCGGCGAACATCGACGCGCCGACGGTCTTGCCGTTGACGACGATGCGGTCGTACGACGAGGAGGAGTAGTTCGCGTTCGGCTGGTCGATGTACTTGTAGACGTCGCCGTCCTCGTACATCGACGCGAAGATCGTCGCCACGTCCTGCCCGTTCCACTCGAACGTCACCTTGCGGCGGTGCGGCTTCCCGTGAATCTTCTCCAGCGCCTCGCGCCCGATGAAGTCGTGGTCGAACTTCACGAAGGTGCCGTAGCCCATCTCGTGCGGCGTGACGTAGTAGTCCTCGATGTTGCTGGACACGAAGCTGCCGCCCACCGACGCGGTGCCCTCATAGCCGTTCGCCGGCAGCCACTGGCGGTACGTCTTCATGCGGTCGTCGGTGTAGACCGCCGGCAGCGGCGACGGAATCCAGCCCGACTCGAGCGTGTTGGTCGCGTAGGCGCGGGCGCCGACCTGCACGATGCCGAACTCGGCGCCGGCCTCGAGGATGGCGTTGCGAATCTCGTCCTGCTCCTCGTACGGTCCCCAGATCTCCAGGCCCGGGGCGCCGGCCATGCCGTGGCGCAGCGCGCGCACGTTGCGCCCGGCGATCTTGATCACGCCCATGTTGAAGAACTTGATGTCGGGCGCGGAGCCGCCGTTCAGCTTCGCCATGACGCCGTTGGCGTTCGGCCCCTGAATCTGGAAGCGGTAGACGGAGCGCACGACGGCCTTGCCCATCGGACGCGACGGCGATCGATCGTCCTTGGTCGCCTTCACGTCGTAGCCGCCGGTCTCGGCGTGGAACTGGATCCAGTTCGCCGCCGGCGCGCGGCCCACGAAGACCAGGCTGTTCTCGGCCAGGTGGAAGAGGATGCCGTCGCCGATCACGTGCCCGGAGTAGCTGCACGGCACGAACTGCTTGGCCTTGTCCACGCTGAAGTTCTTGAAGCTGTTGATGCCGAGGTACGACAGCATCTTCAGCGCGTCGCGTCCCTCGACGTACAGGTTGACCATGTGGTGCGACTGGTCGAAGAGCACGCAGCTCTTGCGCCACGCGGCCTGCTCGTCGCGCCAGTTGGAGAACTCGGGGGCGACCACGGGATAGACGTAGGCGCCAATCTGGGAATCGCGGACCATCGTCGCCGGATTGCCGGCGGCCTGGAGGACGTCTTCGAGGTTCGTGGGTGCCATAAGGGTGCTAAGGATATACGCGAATCACCCGGCAGAGGTATAAAGGCGGCGCAGTTATAGGAGGGCGATATGAATCGTGTCCGGTTCCTCGTGGGTGCAACCGTGGTGGTGACGCTCGGCTGCGCGCTCGGGTACGCGCAGGCGCCGGCAACCCCCGAGCGTCAACGGGCGCCGTCGCCGTGGCGATTCGCGGGCACGCAGCCGTGCGTGAACCCCGAGGGCGGCGCGCTGAAGTGTCCGCCGGCGCCGTCGACCGTCGCGGTGCGGGCGGGGCGCCTCTTCGACTCGATCGCCGGCCGCATGCTCACGAAACAGGTCGTGCTCGTCACCGGCGAGCGTATCGTCGAGGTCGGCGCCGAGGGCCAGGTCAGGATTCCTCCCGGCACGCCGGTGATCGATCTCAGCCAGGCCACCGTGCTGCCCGGCATGGTGGACGCGCACTCGCACATGTACAACACGCGCCGGCCGGCCTGGACGACGGAGCGGTCCACGCTCATCGCCATCCAGAACCTGCAGGCGGATCTGTATGCGGGGTTCACGGCCGCGCGCGACATGGGATCGCACGGCAACGGTTACGGCGACGTGGACATCCGCAACGCGATCAACATGGGCGACATCGCCGGGCCGCGGTTCCAGGTGGCCGGACGCGGCATCGCCTGGGGCCTCAAGCCGCCGGATCCGTCGGTGCCGGTCAATCCGCTCACGAGCATCATCGTGCGCACGCCCGAGGAAGCGCGCGCCGCCGTGCGTGAGCACGCCGAAAAGGGCGTGGACTGGATCAAGCTGTATCCGAGCGGCGGCTACTCGTTCTCGCCGACCGGCGAGGCGCGGTACGTCCTCATGTATCCGCTGCCGGTGCTGCAGGCGCTGGTCGACGAGTCGCATCGGCTCGGCAAGAAGACGGCGTGCCATGCCTTCGGCGGCGAGGGCCTGCAGTTCTCCATCGACGCCGGCTGCGACAGCATCGAGCACGGCTACGGCCTCACGCAGGCGCAGCTCGACGCGATGGTGCAGAAGAACCTCGCGTTCGATCCGACGTTCGTCCGCTACACCGAGCCGTACATGGACGACAACGACGCGAAGAACACCGGCGGCAAGTTCCGCATGATTCCCATCTTCGAGAACGCGGTGAAGACGGCGGCCGCGACGAAGGGGATCAGGATGATGGCCGGCAGCGGCGCCGACGGATCGACGTTCCCGCACGGCACGCAGGCGCTCGAGATCGAGTGGCTCGCGAAGCGCGCCGCGATGGGACCGGTCCGTGCCATCCAGTCCGGCACCATCGTCAACGCCGAGGTCATGGGCTGGCAGAACGACATCGGCTCGATCACCAGGGGCAAGTTCGCGGACCTGATTGCGGTGTCCGGCGATCCGATTGCCGACATCACCGAGCTGCAGCGCGTGAAGTTCGTGATGAAGGGCGGCGCCGTCATCAGAGACGAGGTGACGACGGCGGTCCCGCGAGGAACGCGGTGATCCCGGGAGGCGCGTCGATGCGACCAATCGCCTTGATTACCGTCATGCTCGCGCTGGCCGCGGGCGACGCCGCACGCGGGCAGGCGCCCGGCTCGCCGCGCCAGGCCGTGGAGGC
>VFYY01000159.1 GCA_016871375.1 Acidimicrobiia bacterium | reverse complement strand
GACGAGCGCGGGCGGCGCGCTGGACCGGTTCGTGAACACGCGGCCGTCGCGCATCACGATCGCGAACGCCTGCACCACGCGCCCGTACTCGGCGGTCACGTGCGCGCCCATGTCGAACGCCGGATCCTCCTCGAGACGGGTGCGCACGTCGCCCGCGATCAGGCCGGCCAGCCGCTCGTTCGATGCGGCCGGGAACGAGCCGGCCGTTCGCGTCGTGAGCCACAGAAAGAGCAGCGCCTGGGCGACGAGCAGCAGCGCCAGGAACACGACGAAGCCGATCCCGACGCGCCAGTAGAGGCTGCGATACCAGACCGGTGTCGCCCCGTCAGACATCGGCCGCCTTGTAGCCCGTGCCCCACACCGTCAGCACGACGGAGGGGTTCGCCGAGTCCGCCTCGATCTTGCGGCGCAGCCGCTTGACGAGCGTGTCGACGCTGCGGACCGTGACGTACGTGTCGTCCTTCCACACGCGCTGCAGCAGCGCCTCGCGGCTGAAGACGATGCCCGGGTTGGAGAGGAGGACGTAGAGCAGCTGGAACTCCTGCGCGGTGAGGTCCACGTCCCGGCCACCGATGCGCACGCGGCGGCGCGCCGGGTCCATCTCGATGTCGCGGTAGCTGAGCGGCCTCGATCCGTCACCCGATGCAGCGGCGGCGGGGCGCGGTCCGCGGCGGAGCAGCGCGCGCGCCCGCGCGACGAGCTCCCGCACGCCAAATGGCTTCGTGAGGTAGTCGTCGGCGCCGCTCTCGAGCCCGAGCACGGTGTCGGCCTCCTCACGGCGCGCCGTGAGCATCAGGATGGGCACGTCACGGTTGATGGTTTCCCGGCGCACGGCGCGGCAGACCGACAGCCCGTCGAGTCCGGGCAGCATGAGATCCAGGACCACCAGGTCGAAAGGCTGGCGGCGCGCGTGCTCCATCGCCTCGGTGCCATCCGCCGCGGGGACGCACGTCATCCCCTCGATGCCGAGATGCAGGCAGACGAGGTCGCGGATGTTCCGCTCATCCTCGACGACCAGCACGGTGCGGCGCGGCTCCGCGGGGCGCTCCACCCTGTGATCGTAGGCCACCGGGCCGGGCTGCGAGGCCGGGAAGCGGCTGCCACGGTTTTTTCACGAACGCGCCACGGCGGCGCCACGGGCATCCCGTCCAATACGGTCAGGAGGACTCGTTACACATGGCTCGCAACGCTCGTTTCATTGCAGTGATTGCCGTCGTCGTCGCCCTGCTGGTGGCGGCCGGCTCGGTGTTCGCGCAGGGTGGCCCTGGCCGGCGGGGCGGACGGGGCGCGTTGGGCCCGGGCGGTGGGGAATTCCGCGGCCTCAACCTGACGGAGGCTCAGCGGCAGCAGATCCAGCAGTTCACCGAGCAGTACCGTCAGCAGGTGTTCTCGGTGCTCACGCCCGAGCAGCAGCAGGTCGTGCAGCACCGGCGCGCCCAGCGCGAGGAGCGCATGAAGGAGCGCCTCGAGCGCTTCCAGCAGAGGCAGCAGCAGTAAACAATTCCCAACCCGTACCTGATCGTCCAGCTGCCGGTGAACGCGGGCGCGCCACACTCGGGGCAGCCGCCCACAGGGGCGCGTGGCGAGCCCGTGGTCAAGACGGCCTGATTTCTGCACCACTCAGCACGCGCGAAGGAGCTCAGGGAAACAGACGTGATTGACGCCACCACGCCTCTCCTCGTCACGCCCGACAAGAGCTCGATGTGCCGGCCCGCGACAGCAAGGTGTGCCAGGGCACACTCCTGTCGCGCGCACAGTCCCTCGTGGATATCGACGACTGGGGGTACGAGGACGCGCGGGCGATCCCGCGCGGCTCGATGACCGAGGATCGGATCGCCGAGTGGACCGCGGCGATCGACAAGACCTGATCAGCGTCCGCCGATGCCGGTGACGACGAGCTCCTGCTCGGCCCTCCCGCGCAGGCGCTCGGTCGAGAAGACCTGCGCGCGCAGCGTGTAGGTGCCGGCCGGCAGGTTCTTGAACTCCACGGCGTGCATGCGCTTTTCGCCCGCGCCGCTCAGCGACACGTCGCTGGCGCGGAAGACGGAATCTCCGTCGGCTTCGATGCGCAGCACGCGGTTGGCGGCATCCGGTTCGACGGCGACGGTGATGTGGACGGTGGCCGGTTCCATGAAATAGCGGCCGCGCAGCCGGATTTCAACGACCTCGGACGCGTCCCCGGACACCGCGCCTGCGCCGACAACCGCCACACCAAGGAACAACCAGGCGAATATGCGGTGCTTCACGACGTCCTCCCTGCGCTCCCGCGCAGCAACGACAGTGCCAACCACCCCTGGATGAGATCCCCGTGCTTTCTCTCAGGTAAACGAGTGCCGCCGTCCGAACGAACACCGAACGAACCACCAGTTGTGGTTCCCCTATCTACACAGTCGGCGGGGGCGGAAGAACCTTGAGGTGGTAGGTGGGTAGGTGGCAGCTCGTAGGACGTCTACTGCTGGCGCTCGAGGATCCAGCAGACGGGACCCACGAGTTTTTCGAAGGGGGAGCGCGCGGCCCACGCGCGGGCCGTGATTTCGTCACTGGCCGCGAGGTCCGACTCGAAGTCCCGGCGAAGACGCGCGGTGACCGCGGCCTCGCGAAAGGCGACGTTCACTTCGTCGTTGTGCTCAAAGGAGCGGTTGTCCAGGTTGGTCGTGCCGATGACCGCCCACACGTCGTCGACGATGAGCGCCTTGACGTGCGTCATGGCGGGCCGGTACTCCCAGATCCGGACGCCGCCGTCGATCAGTTCGCCGTACATTCGTCGGCTGGCGAGGCGCACGAGGCGCTCGTCGGTGAGCGGGCCGGGCACGAGCACGCGCATGCGGACGCCGCGCTGCGCGGCGCGCACCAGCGCGCGCCGCAGCGCGCGGTCCGGCAGGAAATACGGCGTGCTGATGTCGATTTCCCGCACCGCCCCTTCGATCAGCATCTGAAACACCACGCGCGAGGAGGTCGCGCGGTCCGACGGCGAGCTCTTCACCAGCATCGCCTCGGCGCGGCCGGCGGGCGCCGGCGGCGGCCAGTCGCGCGGCGACGTCAGGATCTCGCCGCCGCACTCCAGCCAGTTCTCCGCGAACACGCCCTGCAGCGCGCTGACGATCGGCCCTTCGATGCGCGCCATCGTGTCGCGCCATGACGGTTCTCCGTCCACCGGCTTGAACCAGACGTCCGCCACGCCGGCACCTCCCGTGAAGGCGATGCGTCCGTCGACCACCAGCAGCTCGCGGTGCGTGCGGTTGTTGGCGCGGTGGAGGCGGTGCCAGGTGAGGCGCTGGTAGAACTGGACGTCGCAGCCGGCGTCGCGCAGCCGGCGCAACCGCTCCCCGCCGAAGGTCGAGCTGCCGATGGCATCCACCACCAGCCGCACCTGGACGCCGGCGCGCGCCCGCTCGACCATCGCCTCGATCATCATGTCGGCGACCTCGCCGGGGCGGAAGATGTAGGCCTCGAGGTTGACGGAGGCCGTCGCGGCGCGGATCGCGTCGCGCATGGCGGGGTAGAACTGCGCGCCGTTGGCGAACACCTTCACCTGGTTGCCGCCGAAGACGGGCGCCTGGCAGGTCAGCTGCACGACGTGCAGGAACTCCTCGCTGTCGGGCCGCAGCGGCGTGGAGACGTGATAGTCGATGCGCGGCGTGAAGAGCACGACGAGGACGAACCACGTCAGGAAGGCGATGCCGGCGATCGTCCAGATCACCACAGCGGCTCGAGGAGCGCGATCGGCGCGTGCTCGGCGACGGCGCCCGCCGCGCCGTGCACGCGCGCGAACGCGAACACGTGCCCGCGCCGGCTGCCGCCGGTCATGAGCGGCTCGTACGTCCCATGCTGAAAGAGCTCCGCGTGCTCACGCCTGAATCGCAGCAGCGTCATCGTCGCAAACAGCTCGAGCCGATCCTCCGCTCGCCGCGGTGAGCTCCTCGACGGGCGCCCGCCGGCGCTCGTGGTCCACCGGCCGCCGGTTGCCGGGTCCACGAGGCTGAAATCCCAGAGCTCCGTGCCCTGGTAGAAGTCGGGGACGCCCGGCGCGGCCGCGTTGATCGTCAGCTGTGCCAGCGAATTGTAGATCCCGTCGCGCGCGACGCGGCGCTGGAAGTCGAGGACGTCGTCGCGGAAGGCGGCGTTGTCGGACGCCAGGGCCAGCGCCACGAACTTCGTCATCGCCTGTGCGTGGCGCACGCTCTGGTTCAGCCAGTTCGTGGACACCTTCGCCTCGCGCATCGCCTTGTGCATGCAGGCGACGATCCGCCCGCGCGCGCGATTTACTACCTTCCGTCCTGGCAACTGGTGACCGAAGGCGCCGCGCTGGGCGAAACGGGCAAGCCCTTTCCGCGGCGCAACCGGCTCCAGGGCTTCGAGGACCAGCCGTTCCTCACCCGGATCACAGCCGACGGCGTCGAGTTCGGCGACGACGGCCGCCACCAGGACCTGCTCCGGATGATTGCGCCCGGGCGACGTGCGATGGGCGGCGCGGCAGCTGGCCCGGCTGACCGACGCACAATGGCGTGACGCGTTCCGCGCGGGCAACTACAATGACCGCGACGCCGCGCGCTCCATCGCCCGTCTCGAGGAAAAGATTGCCGACGGCCTTGCGATGCGTCTCGATCGCCGCGTACGAGAGGATTGATGCCGCAGCCTGCGCAGGGGCTTCCGCCCCAGTTGTCCGCGTACATTCCGGACGTTCTCGAGTCTCACGCCGCGATGGTGGCCGTGGCGGTGCTCGCGCTGCCGCTGGCGGCCCTGCTCTGTGGAGTGCTGGCGTTCCGGCCGCGCCGGCGCGGGACGCCGCCGCGTTCCGCGTCGGTCATCCAGACGCAGGTCATCCTCGGCATCCTCGGCGCCGTCGTCATGCTGATCGTCGGCGGCAGCCTCGCGCGCGCGTTCGGCATTGTCGGCGTGGCGAGCCTGATCCGCTACCGTGCCCGCATCGACGATCCCAAGGACGCCGTCGTGATGCTGGCCACGCTGAGCATCGGCCTCGCCTGCGGCGTCGAGCTCTACGGCCTGGCGGTGTTCGCCACGCTGTTCGTCCTCGCCGTGCTGTTCTTCATCGAGTCGTTCGAGCCCGAGCAGCGCAATACGTTCGATCTCAAGGTCACCTCGGCCGAGCCGGCGGCGCTCCGCGGCGACGTCGAGGCCATCCTGCGGCGCTCCGACGTGAAGTACGAGCTCCGCAGCGCGGGCGCGAAGGACCTCGTCTACGCCGTGCAGCTGCCGGTCAGCGTGAAGACGGACCGGATCGCCAACGCCATTCTCCTGCTGCAGCCCGGCGGCGACACCGAGGTCGCCTGGGAAGAAAAGAAGAAGAAGTAAGTCGGGCGCCCGCCGCGGACCGGGACGCCGGGGAAGCGGCGTCCTCAGCCGCGGTAGTTGCCGAACTGGAGCGCGACGCCGAAGTCCTGCTCACGCAGCAGGCGCATGACTTCCTGAAGTTCGTCCCTGGACGGCGACGAGACGCGAAGCTGGTCGCCCTGGATGGCGGCCTGTATTTTCTTCATCTTCGAGTCCTTCAGGAACTTGACGATGTCGCGCGCCTTCTCGGTGGGGATGCCCTGCTGCAGCGCGATCTCCTGGCGGACGGTGCTGTTGGCGGCCGGCTGCGCGGCGCCGCGCGTGAGGTTCCGGACCGGCACGTTGCGCCGCACGAGGCGCGTCTGCACGACCTCCCAGAGCGCGTTCAGCTTGAAGTCGTCGTCGGCGACGAGGACCAGCTTCGACTCCTTCGGGTCGAACTCGATCGACGCCTTCGAGCCCTTGAAGTCGTAGCGCTGCGCCACTTCCTTGCGCGCCTGGTTCAGCGCGTTGTCGACCTCCTGGAGATCGACGTTCGACGTGATGTCGAACGAGCAGACAGTCGCCATCCAGCGGCGATCATACCTGCGCCTTTCGGTTCTTGTCGATGATGCCGATGATGATCAGCACGAACGCGACGAGACGGATCGCGTCGATGGACGGGCGCGTCTCCTCGCTCGGGCTGACGAGGCCGGGCAGCGTCCACGACAGCGCGAGCAGGTGGAACGCGGCGCTGAAGAAGGCAAGGAGGCGGTCCTGGCTCTCGCGACAGAAGCGGAAGAACAGCAGCCCCGCCACGAATGCGCCCGTCGCGGCCACCGCCAGCAGCACGCGCGCGCCCGAGCCGTTCACGGCGCGCGTCGTCGCCGGCGCCTCCGACGGGCGTGTGCGCAGGTTCCGCGCCTTGGCGTTCGAGCTGCGCTTCAGCCGCGCGGCGCGCGTCAACGTGGACGGGGAGCTCCTCGAAGCGGAGCGGTGCACGTATGACGTGAAGCACCGCGCCGCCCGCTTCTTCTGCGGCCCGTCGCCGCATGCCTCGCATGCCTGAGCGGCCGCGCGTCGGCATCTCGCGCTGCCTGCTGGGCGACGAGGTCCGCTACGACGGCACGCACACGCTCGACGCCGATCTGGTGTCCACGCTCGGCGCGCACGTCGAGTGGGTGCCGGTCTGTCCGGAAGTCGAAGTCGGGATGGGCACCCCGCGCGAGCCGATTCACCTCGTCGCCGGCGCGAACGGCGTGCCGTCAGCCGATGCGCGCGTTCGCCTGCTTGGCGTGACGAGCGGTACGGACTGGACCGGCCGGATGCACGCCTGGGCGCGCACACGGGCGGAGGCGCTGAGGCAGCTCGGGCTCTCCGGCTTCATCCTCAAGGCACGCTCGCCAAGCTGCGGGATCCGTGATGTCCGCGTTGACGGAGATGAACGCTCCGGGCGCGGACTCTTCGCGCAAGCGATCGTCGACGCGATGCCGGGCCTGCCGGTCGCCGACGAGGACGAACTACACGATCCGGCCGCGCGGCGGGCATTCCTTACCCGGGTTCTGGCCTTTCGCCGCGGCCCTTAGGGCGTTTTCGACTTCTTCGTAGTGTCCGGCTTTAGCCGGACCACACACGGCGGTGCCGATCAACTTGGTCCGGCTAAAGCCGGACACTACGACGTTTCAGAAACCGCTCTAGGGCGTTTGCGGCGTTCTTCTCGACGATGTTATCGTCGTCGCCTGCGCCGACCGTGGCATGCCGTTCGCAGCTCATCCGCGAGGCATGCAGCCCGATTGGCTGGCGCGACGGGTCACCCTGCTGGAACAGCGAATGGACCGCGTAGAGGCCCGCATCGACGGCTTGCAGGCGGAGATGGGTCGGCGGTTTGACGCGGTCGATGTCCGCTTCAACGCCATCGAGCAGGTGTTGATTTCACTGCAGACACAGATCTCGGACCTGCATCGCCAGATGCTGCAGCTGCACGGTCAAGCGGTGTCGCGTATCGACGCCCTCGGCGTGCACATGCGGGTGCTGCACGAGGACACCATCGACCGCATTTCGAAAATCAACCGGGGGTGATTGCCTGGCAGCCGCTCGCACCAGTAGGTCGAGCGCGCATTCGGGCCCTGCTCGCGCACGCGGCACGCGAAGAGCGTCTCCGACGTGTAGATGTTGCCGATGCCGCCAGCAGATCAGCAGGTGCTTGCCGCGCGCAACTCCCAACTCCCAAACCCAACTCCCAAGAGACCAGGGTTCACCTTGGGCGTTGGAAGTCGGGCGTTGGAAGTTCAGTCGGTGACGCTGTCGTCGCGATCGATCTCGGACTCGGCGCTGTCGGGGTCGATCTGCGCGAATTCCTCGGATCGCTTGCCGACGACCGCCTCGTCGTAGCCTGCGTTGTGCGCCCTCGTGTCGCCGGCGCGCTCGGCGGCCTGGTCGCGATCGTTGGAGCTGCGGGCGCGGTCGTGCTCGGAGTCGCGGGTCTCGTTCGGGCGCGGCTCGTCGATGGGGTTCTCGTCGCGGGGCTCAGCCATGGATCTCCCTCCATGGCGTCGAGCCGCAATGGCGGTGCCAACCGGACGCGCCTGGAGCCCCATGGCGCCGGGGATGAATCCTTCCTCGATGAACAGCCGCGACGCCGTGTGCCCTGCGGCCGGCTCGCCGTTGATGTCCACGATCAGCATCCCGCGTCGTCCCTCTTCGCGTGCCATGGCGAGGTGCAGCAGCATGCGCGCGACCTCGCGGCCCACGCGCGACCGCTGTGGCTCGCCGTCGGGCAGAAAGAGGAGCAGCTCGCGCTCACCGCGCCGGAGGTACGCGGCGGCGGCGCCGTCCACGAGGATGACCTTCGCGCCGACCGTGCGCGTGGGACCCTCACCCGGCCTGCCCCGGGCGACGTCGAGGGGCCATTTCACGATCGCCCCGTACGGGTTGCCCGGATCGGTGGCGGCGAGCACGGCCGTTCGCGGCGCTTCGGGGACCCCGCGCATCGATCGGAGCAGGTCGAGCGCCGCCGGCAGCGCGAACTGCGCCGCGCCGAGACCGGCGACGAAATAGCCGCGCCGGACGCGGCCGCCGTCCTCCATCGCCTTCAGCACCTGGTAGACGGCGGAGAAGCCGCCGGCCACGGCTTCCGACGCCACCGTTTCGCGCGTGACGATGCCGTGGCGGGTGAGGAGCTGCCGCGCGAGGGCCGCAGCCCACTCGGTCGCGGCGGACCTGGTGGCCCGACGGGCTTCCACCAGCGACCATCGTCCTTCCGCGGTGCGGGGAACGACACGCCGTGAGCGGAACGGTGCAGGGGCACGGCGACGCCGTGCCCCTGCCTTGTCCTCGGTCCGCACGTACGCGCGCAGCGCGTGCAGCGTGTCGTTGGTGATGAGCCCCTTCCAGACGAGCTCCCACAGCGCATCGACCGTCTCGTTCGGGAAGCCGCCGCCCGTGCCCTCGTGAATCGCGCCGAAGAACGACGCGCCATTCTGGCGAAGATACGTGACGATGTCGGCCCGCCGGCCGTCGAGCTCCGCATCGCTCTCTGCCGGCCTCCGCAGCGTGCGGAGATGGTCGGTTAGATAGAGCGCGATTCGTCCGTCGTGTTCGCCCAGCGGCTCGACGCCGGCCCAGGTCACCTCGCCGGCGGCCATCAGCGTGTCCAGCATGGCGGGCGTGAAGTCCTCGACGCGCGCGGGCAGCACTTCGCCCTCGAGCACCGACGCCGGGATCGCCGCGCTCTGGAGCTGCTCGATCGCGTCGAGCAGCGGCTCGGGCCCGCGCCGCCCGGATCCGATGCCGTGCCACGACACGAGGAAGCGGCCGAGCGCGTCCGCGTCAACCGGCTCCACTTCCTGCCGGAGCTTTGCCAGCGACCGCCGGCGGAGGCTGCGCGGGACGCCGCTGTCGATCCACTCCCGCCCGGTGCCGCCCGGCCGGAACTCGCCCTCGATCAGCTTGCCGGCCTCCGTCATGCGCAGCAGCAGCGCTTCCGCCACGGCGGTCCCGAGCCCGTACCGCGCCGCCATCTCGCGCGCGGTGAACGGGCCGTGCGCGCGCGCGTAGCGCAGCGCCAGGTCGCCCGCGGGGTC
>VFYY01000158.1 GCA_016871375.1 Acidimicrobiia bacterium | reverse complement strand
CCCGCCTCACCAGCCCCACCCGCCATGCTGGTCTACCTCATCACCCAGACGCTCAACGGCCTCTTCTCCGCGGCCCTCCTCTTTCTCATCGCCAGCGGGCTCACGCTCGCCTTCGGCGTGATGAAGATCGTCAACATCGCCCACGGCTCGTTCTACATGCTGGGCGTGTACGTCGCCTACACCGTCATCCAGCGCACGCAGAGCCTGCTGCTCGGCTCGCTCGTCGCCATCGCCGTGGTCGCCGCGGTCGGCTTCGTCATGCAGCGCGTCTTCCTGCGGCGCTTCGCCGCCGATCCGCTCGCGCAGATGATGATGACCATGGGCTTCGCGCTGCTGTTCAGGGATGCGGCGCTGATGATCTGGGGAGGGGACCCGTTCACGCTGCAGTATCCCGCCGTGCTGCGCGGCTCGATGGAAGCGGGCGACGTCGTGTTTCCGTGGTACCGGCTGTTCGTCATCATCGTGGCCGCGCTCGTCGGCGTGGCGCTCTGGACGATCAACGAGCGGACGCTCATCGGCGCGCGGCTGCGCGCGACCGTTGACGACCCCGAGATGGCGTCGGCGACCGGCATCAACGTGGCGCAGCTGTCCGGGCTCGTGTTCGCGGCCGGCGCCGGGCTGGCCGCCTTCGGCGGCGTCATGGGCGGCCCGATCCTCGGCGGCTACACCGGCGTGGACTTCGATCTGCTGCCGCTCGCCTTCGTCGTCGTCATCATCGGCGGCATGGGCAGCCTCAAGGGCGCGCTCGTCGGCAGCATCGTCGTGGGGATGATCGACAACTTCGGCAAGGCGCTGGTCCCGGAGCTGTCGTACTTCACGTTGTTCGCGCCGATGATCCTCGTGCTCGCGCTCAAGCCGACGGGGTTGTATGGCCGGGCGTAGACCGGGGCGCAACAGCGTCGCGATCGCGCTGGCCGTCGCGCTGCTCGTTGTCGCGCCGCCGTTGCTGCCGTCCTACTGGGTGGGGCTGCTGACGCAGATGGTGATCCTCGCCATCCTGGCCATGAGCCTGGACATCCTCCTCGGCTACACGGGCCTGCCGTCGCTCGGCCACGCGGCGTTCTTCGGCGTGGCCGCGTACGCGGTGGCGGTGCTGTCGGTGCGCTACGGCGCGAACTTCTGGGTCTGCGTCCTCGGCGGCATCCTGATCGGGACGCTGCTCAGCGCCGTCCTCGGCCTGATCGTCTCGCACGTGCGTGACGTGTACTTCCTGATGATCACGCTGGCGATCGGGATGGTGCTGTGGGGCCTCGGCCATCGCTGGATTCCGGTGACGGGCGGCGACAACGGCATCTCCGGCATTCCGCCGCTCGAGGTGCACGCCGGGCTGCCGTTCCAGGGACCGCTGGCGCTGCACTACGCGACGCTCGTCGTCTTCCTGATCTGCGCCGGCCTGATGCGGCTCGTCGTCCGCTCGCCGTTCGGCCTCACGCTGCGCGGCATCCGTGAGAACGAGGGGCGGATGAAGAGCCTCGGCTTCAACACCTGGCTGCACTGCTATCTGAGCTTCGTCGTTGCCGGCGCGTTCGCCAGCGTGTCGGGCGTGATGTGGGCGTACTACAACGGCTTCGTCAGCCCGACGTATCTGGACCTGACCGCCTCCTCCGAGCTCTTCCTGATGGTGACGCTCGGCGGCCCGTCCACGCTCGTCGGACCGATGATCGGCGCCGGCGCGATCGTGCTGCTGAAGAACGTGATGAGCGCCTACACCGCGCGCTGGCTGCTCATCCTCGGCATCGTCTACATCGTCGCGATTCTGGCTGCCCCGCAGGGCCTATGGAACCTGAGAAAACGACCTTCCGCCTGAAGGTGGACACTAGGTACGTAGTGTCCGGCTTTAGCCGGACCACGCTCGTCGCGGCGACGCTGTTGACGGCTGTCTGTGTCCTCGGCGCGCAGACGCAGGGGCCGATCCGCATCGGCTTCCTGACGCCGCTCTCCGGCGCCAACGCGCAGAACGGCCGCGACATCCTGAACGGCTTCGTCCTCGCCCTGGAGGAGACCGGCTACCGCTCCGGCGGGCGCGAGATTCAGCTCATGGTCGAGGACGACGAGGCGATTCCGGCGGTGGGACTGACGAAGGCGCGCAAGCTCGTGGAGAGCGACCGCGTGCACTTCATGGCGGGCGCGCTGCTGTCGTCCACCGGCTATGCGCTCGCGCCGTACATCCACTCGATGAAGATCCCGATGATCTACCCGGTGGTGTCGGCCGACGATCTCACGCAGCGGGCGCGCAGCCCCTGGATCGTCCGCACCGGGTGGACCGGCAGCCAGCCGAACCATCCCTTCGGCGAGTACGCGTATCACGCGATGCGGCTGCGCACCATCGCCACCATCGCCCTCGACTACGCCTTCGGATGGGAGGCGGTGGGCGGTTTCAAGCGCACCTTCGAGGCCGAGGGCGGACGCATCACGCGCCAGTTGTGGACGCCGCTCTCGGTCCACGACTTCGCGCCGTATCTCGCGAGCATCCCGCGGAACGTGGACGCCGTCTACGCGCTGTTCCTCGGCCGCACCGCGCTGCAGTTCATGCGGCAGTACGAGGAGTACGGGCTCAAGGACCGCATCCCGCTGATCGGCCAGGGGACGACCACCGACGAGCACGTGCTGCCCGCGATGGGCGACGAGGCGCTCGGCGCGGTGACCGTCCTGCACTACAGCGCCGCGCTGCAGAACCCCGCCAACCTGAAATTCGCCGCCGCCTACCGGTCACGCTTCACGCGCGTGCCGAGCTACTACTCGGACGGCGGCTACACGTCGGGGAAGTGGGCCGTCGCAGCCATCGAGGCGCTGCAGGGCCAGGTCGAAGATCGCAACGTGCTGCTCGACGCGATGCGAAAAGCCAAGCCGGCAGACCTGCCACGCGGCCCGGTGGAGCTGGACGAGTACGGCAACCCGATCGAGAACATCTACGTCCGCCGCGTGGAGCGCGTGAACGGCCAGCTCCAGAACACGGTCATCCAGGTGTTCCCGCGCGTCTCGCAGTTCTGGAAGTACAACCCCGCGGACTATCTCCGCGAGCCGCTCTATGACCGCTGACCAGCCGGCGCTGGTGCTGGAGCAGGTGTCGCGCCACTTCGGCGGCCTCAAGGCGGTCGACGGCGTGAACCTGACCGTCCGTCCAGGGGAGCGCCACGCCGTCATCGGTCCCAACGGCGCAGGCAAGACCACGCTGTTCAACCTGATCAGCGGCGAGCTGCCGGCCACCGGCGGCCGCGTGGTGCTGTTCGGAGACGAGGTGACGGCGCTGCCGCCGCACCAGCGGGCGGCGCGCGGGATCGCGCGGACGTTTCAGATCACCAAGCTGTTCCCGAACCTCACCGTGCTCGAGAACATGCTGCTCGCGTGCGAGGCGCTCGACGCGCGCAAGCTGGTGATGCACCGCGCGCTCGGCTCCTACCCCGACATGATGCAGCGCGCGAAGGCGGTGCTGGCCGATTTCGGCCTGGCCGCGTTCGAGCAGGAGACGGCGCGGAATCTCTCGTACGGCGACCAGCGGAAGCTCGAGGTCGCGCTCTCGATGGCCGGGCGGCCGCGGCTGCTGCTCCTCGACGAGCCGATGGCCGGCCTGTCGGCGGGCGAGAGCACATCGATGCAGGCCATCCTGACGAAGCTCGATCGCTCGATCGCCGTCCTGCTCATCGAGCACGACATGGACATCGCGTTCGCGTTTGCCGAGCGCGTGACCGTGCTGCACCAGGGACGCGTGCTGACCGAGGGGACCAAGGACGCCGTCGCCGCCGACCCGAACGTGCAGCAGATCTACCTGGGGACGCCCGCACAGTAATGCTGCAGATCCGCGACCTCCACACGTTCTACGGCGAGAGTCACGTCCTGCAGGGCGTGTCGATGGGCGTGGAGAAGGGCAGTGTCACCGCGCTCCTCGGCAGAAACGGCGTCGGCAAGACGACGCTGTGCCGGTCGCTGGTGGGACTGACGCCGGCGCGCGCCGGGCAGATTCTGTTCGACGGCGCCGACATCACCCGCCTGCCGCCGCACCGGATCCACGCCCTGCGCATCGGCCTCGTGCCGCAGGGACGACGAATCTTCCCGTCACTGACCGTGCGCGAGAACCTGGCGATTGCCCTCCGCCTTCGCGAGCCGCTTCGGCGAGACAGGCAAGCAGAGTCAACGCAGTGGGATCTCCAGCGCGTATTGTCGGTGTTCCCGCGCCTCGGCGAGCGGTCCGGCAACCGCGGCGACGAGCTGAGCGGCGGCGAGCAGCAGATGCTGGCCGTGGCGCGCGCGCTCGTCGGCAATCCCGTCTTCCTGGTGCTCGACGAGCCCACCGAAGGCCTCGCGCCGGCGCTCGTGGCCGAAGTGGGGCAGATTGTCCGCCGTCTGAAGGCCGAGGGGACGTCGGTCCTGCTCGTGGAGCAGAACGCCGCCTTCGCCATCACGCTCGCCGACCACGCCCACGTCATGAGCAAGGGCCGCATCGTCCACTCCTCCGACCCCGCGACGCTGTGGGCGGACGACGACGTCAAGACGCAGCTGCTCGGTGTGCCTCGCACCTGACACGGGCGATGGATCTCACGGCCTTTGAGCAATCGCTGTCGGCCACGGCGCCGCCACGCGGGATCTCGCCCCTGCTGACCGCGTTGTGGCACGAGCGCAAAGGGGATTGGACGCGGGCGCACGAGATTGCGCAGGACATCGACACCCGCGACGCCGCCTGGGTTCATGCCTACCTGCACCGGCGCGAGGGAGATCTCCCGAACGCCGCGTACTGGTACCGCCATGCAGGGAAGCCGGTCGAAACCGGCAGCATGGAGGAAGAGTGGCGGGCAATCGTGGCCGAGCTGGGGTAGTATTCCCGCGCAGGAGGAAGCAATGCGTCAGCGTCTCATCGTGCTTGCGGTCGCCGTGGCGGCCATTTCATTCGGCGTTTTTGCGGCCGACCATCTGTTCCCGGTGCAGGCCCAGTCGCGCACGTCGGCCGCCGCGGTGCCGGGCGCGATCGGCCATCTCGAGCCGTACGGCCCGTACGAGGTCGTGGAGAACTGGCCGAAGGATCTCAGCACCACGCCGGGCAACCAGAACTGGACCTTTGGCGCCGGCCAGGGCGTCTTCGCGGAGAGCCCGGACCGCGTCTACTACATCCAGCGCGGGTCGCTGCCGG
The DNA here is from genome assembly GCA_016871375.1 of Acidimicrobiia bacterium. Taxonomy (GTDB): domain Bacteria; phylum Acidobacteriota; class Vicinamibacteria; order Vicinamibacterales; family UBA2999; genus VFYY01. The sequence goes on along the minus strand of VFYY01000158.1, from coordinate 4,360 downwards.
TCATCCGGCCGCCCCAGGGACGCGGCGGTTCCGGCATCACCGGCGATGCCGTGGCGCCGAACCTGACGTTCCCGGTCGCGGGCCTGTGGCGGAACGCCACGCAGGCGAGCCCGCCGGGAGCGCTCTTCAAGCCCGGCACGATGGAGGCCGGCGACGATTCCGACGCGGGCCAGAACGGCAAGGACTTCCTGTGGGCGAACTGCATCCTCGTCATCAACCGCAACGGCGACATCATCGAGAACTGGACGCAGTGGGACAAGATGCTGCGCCGGCCGCACTCGGTCTACATCAGCCCGTTCGACCCGCAGAAGCACGTCTACGTCGTGGACGACTACCGCCACGCCATCTTCAAGTTCACCAACGACGGCAAGCAGCTGGTGAAGACGATGGGCACGCCGAACGTGCCGGGGTCGGATGCGACGCACTTCTACCGGCCGACGTTCATGGCCTTCAACATGGACGGCAGCTGGTACGTGTCCGACGGCTACGCCAACACGCGCGTGGTGAAGTTCGACAAGAACGACAACTACGTGACCGCGTGGGGTGAGCGCGGCACCAACGCCGGCCCGGGCGCCAAGCGCGAGACGCGGTCGAACTACTTCAACAACGTGCACGGTGTCGCCGTGGACCGGCAGACGCGCGAGGTCTACGTCAACGACCGCGGCAACGACCGCATCCAGGTGTTCGACGAGAACGGCAAGTTCGTCCGCCTGATCGAGCTGAACGTCGGACCGGGCGGCCCCGACCTGCATTTCGTGTACATAGATGCGGACCGCAAGCTGTGGGTGTTCGACCAGGTGAGCCAGCAGCTGGCGCAGCTCGATCGCGAGGGCCATCTGATCAACGCGTGGGGCGGCCTCGGATCCTGGGCCGGGGCGCTCTTCGGCGTGCACGGGATCACCGTCGATCAGGAGCAGAACCTCTACCTGGCGGCCGTCGGCCGCGGCGGCGTGCAGAAGTTCACGCCGCGCAAGGGCGCGAACCCGGCGTACCTGGTCGGCAAGCTCGTGTACTCGGCGTGGAAGTAAGCGCGTAGATGAGAGGACGGAGGCTGCACATGACACGGAACCTCGTCGTCACGGCGGCGGTTGCCCTGGTCCTGGGCTCGGTTTCCGTCCTCTCTCACCACAGCGCCGCGGCGGCGTACGACACGTCGAAGAAGATCACGCTGCAGGGCAAGGTCACGAAGCTGGAGTGGCAGAACCCGCACGTCTTCTACTACCTCGACGTCGCGGACGCCTCCGGCAGGGTGACCAACTGGTCGATCGAAGCGTCCACGCCCAACCAGCTCTATCGGAACGGCTGGCGGAAGGACGACCTGAAGATCGGCGAAACGGTGACGGTCACCGGCTCGTCACCCGCGCGCAACGGGCTGCCGAAGGCCTACGGCGGCATCCTCACGCTGGCGGACGGCCGGAAGGTGTTCAGCGGCTCTGCCGCGACGGATCAGTAAATGGGGTCGGGAGTCATTTTTCGAGGACACTTCAAAGGTTGCTCTCGAATTCGAAGTGTCCTCGAAAAATGACTCCCGACCCCCTTACGGAAATGTCGGTGGCCGCTTGTGTTCCGGTCCCTGGTGCCCCTGCTGCGCGTCGACGAGCGAGCGCTCATTGTCCGCGCAGCGCGCGGGCATGATGCGCACGTCCTTGCCCATCCGCCGCACGTTGCGTCCGTAGGTCCACGGCTTCGCGTAGAACACCGGATCGTCAATCGTGACGGTCAGCCGGATCGTGTCGGGTCCGGTCTTCTGAAAGCGCTCGGTGATCTTCAGCCTCGCGCTGTGCTCGAAGCCGGCCGTGTCGAGCCAGGTCTCCTCGCGCATGCCAATCGTCTCGACGACCAGCGTGTCCAGCGTCTCCCCTTTTTCCCAGCGGCCGATCGAGTGTCCCATCCATTCGGGGTACTCGAGGATGTCCTCGGGATGTCCCCGGCCGTCCATGTAGATGACGCGGTAGTCGATGTGCTCGGTGAGGACTGCGATCAAGGCCGGCGTCTGGACGATCTGGAACGGATTGGTGGATTGCAGGCCGCGCGTCGGCCCGTAGGGGAGGCAGCGGTACGACGGCGCGTTCGCCATGTCCACCTTGCGGTAGCGCTCGGCGCCGTACGGCGTGAGCACCACCTCCTCGCCAGGCAGGAGCAGGGGAGAGATGTCAGCGGCCTGGGAAATCCACAGGCCGGTCAGGTCGGGCCGAGCCTGTGCAGCCGCGCCGCCCGCGGTCGCCAACAACAGAACCAACGCTCCGAACGTCTGTTTCATTGCCATCCTCAGGGCGCCGGCGCGAGGCGCCTGAGCTCCTCGAACCAGTTGAGCACGAGGTTCAAACGACCGGAATCCGATTCGTCCTTTACCATCACGAACCGCTGCCCGTCGGAGCTGATGTCGTAGTTCGCAACCGTCGTGTTGCTCGCGAACGAATATCGCTGGTCGAACAGCACCCGCGGCGTGGACAGCGTTATGTTAGTGCCCGTCGTAACTGTCACCGCCATCATCTTGTTGGCACTGCGGTAGAAGAGCTCCGCACCGTTCTTGTTCCAGAGGGGGTGCGTGCCGCCATCCGTTGAAACCAGCAGCTTGCGGTCAGGCCCAGGGTACGGTCGGACGTACACCTCCATTCGGCCGGACTCGTCTGACGCATAGGCCATCCACCGACCGTCCGGTGAGAATTGCGGACCGCCATCGTAGCCCACGGTGCTCACCACGATGCTCGGTGCGGCGCTGCTGTCGAGCGGAACGACATAGATATCACCCGAAGTGTCTGGGGTCTGCCGGACGAACGTCAGCAGCCGGTTGTCGCGGGAGATGGACGTGGGGATGTCCGAGATCGCCGAGCTCCCTGAGACCGGCCGCAGCTGACCGCTGCCGTCGGTCGGCAGCGATTGCATACCAGTGAGCGTCCGAAATACCACCCTTGTGCCGTCGGGCGAGATCACGGGGAAGGAATTGCCCCCGGTGTTCTCTGATGTCAGCCGGGTGAACGCGCCGCGCAGCAAGTCGTGCATCCACAGATCGCCTCCGGCTTCCATCACGAGGCTGCTCTGATCTGGAGTGAGCCGCGGCGTTCGATAGAGCCGGGGCACATCGTTGAGGGGCTGCTCCGCACCATCGCGCGCGACCCACACCAGACGACTTGTCCCTGCGTCGTTTGGCGGATAGAGGAGGGATCCTGACGCGGAAATCGCGACTTGCGGCATGCCTGTGATGGACGCCACCGCGACGTTCTCAACCGCTCGCACGGCCGGGCCCGTTAACCGCAGCTCCTCTGCATCAAACGGGGCGGCGACCAGCGTGCCGTCACGATAGAAGATCAGGTGTCCTGTTGGAGCATACAGGGGGTAGGTTCCCGATTCTACGAGCACGCGCCGTTCCCCTGTGGGTAACAGCGCTTCTATACGAGCGGCGTTGAGGCTCGTACCGGTTACAGACGCGAACAGGACCGTTCCTCCGCTCATGGCCGACGGCCAGCCGTGCAGTAGTTCCCCCTTGGTGCTGTCAGGCGTCGTCAGTTTCTCCGGAGTGCCTCCCGAGGCGGGAATCTGCCAGAGACTGCCGGCGCGCCCGAATATGATTCGCCCGTCGTCGGTCCACGTTGCGCCGACGTGATAGTCCGCGTTGCGTGTCAGCGTAACGACGAATCCGTCGCTCAGGGATACTTTCTTCAGAACGTTGTCGGGACCGATGAAACCGATTGAACTGCCGTCGGGCGCGAAGAATGACGTCTGAGTTGTCTCCGTTCCAGCAAGGGCCACGCCCCTGAACTGATCCAGGCGACGAACGTACACCTGTCGCCTGCCACTGACCGTTCCGAGGAAGACCACGGTCGTGCCATCCGGTGACAGGGCCACGGAGCCGGCTGACTGGATGTTGAGCTCCGCGCCGGGCGGGAGATTCAGCTCGACTCGTGAGACGGCGAGCTGCTCCGAGCGCGCACTTCCAAGGGCCAGCCGCGTGCTCAGAACCGTTGCCCCGAGGAGCATAGCGGTGGCGACTGCCACGGCAATCGTCCGGATGAGCCGAGTGCTTCGCCCACGGTGGTCGACGGCACGCACATCAGTCGCGGAGCCCGCATCACCAAACGCCTCGAGTGCAAACGCCACATCGCTGATCGACCTGAAACGCGCTGCGGGGTCCTTCTCCAGGCAGCGGTTCACAATTCGCGCGAGCGTAGGCGGGATGTGTTGATAGACCGTCGAGAGGTTGGGCGGGTCCTGCTTGAGGATCGCCGTCATCGTCTCCGGCGCGCTGCCGCCCTGGAAGGCGCGCGCACCGGCCAGCATCTCGTAGAGGATGGCGCCGAAGGCGAAGATGTCAGCCCGCTGATCGGCTGCGATGCCGCGGACCTGCTCGGGCGCCATGTAG
>VFYY01000157.1 GCA_016871375.1 Acidimicrobiia bacterium | reverse complement strand
CAGATGATCCAGGACGGCCTGCGCCGCCTGCGCAGCGGCCGCACGACGTTCGTCATCGCGCACCGGCTCTCCACCATCCGCAGCGCGGACCAGATCCTCGTGCTCGAGGCCGGCGAGATCGTCGAGCGCGGCACGCACGCGGAGCTGATCGCGCTCAACGGCCGCTACCGCCAGCTGCACGACAAGCAGTACACGTTCGAGGCCGACCGCTTCATCAACCCGGGGGAGGACTTCACGCCTGAGCCCGAGAAGCCTCGCGTGGAGGCGCCCCGCGTAGGAACCGTGCTGTGATCGATCCCTCGTCTCTCGTCGACGACATTCTTCGCGGCGTGCTGGGCGGGCGCCGGAAGCGCTCGAAAAACGCGCTGCGCTATCTCACGCGCGGCGGGACGCGAACGCTGCTGTCGAACCCGCAGGTGCTCTGGACCGCCGCCGGGCTCGCGTGGGGGGTCATCTACCCGCCTCACCCGCCCTACCCGCCTCACCCGCCCAACCCGCCCCACCCGCCCACGCCAGGTCCCGGCGTCGTCCCCAACGAAGTGCTGCGCCTCGTTCGCCTGGCGATCTCCGCGGCCAATGCGGACGGGACGATGACCGAGCAGGAACGGGCGGCGGTCGCCGCGCAGGCGCAGGCGCACGGCGGGTCCGAGCTCGTGGCCGCCGAGCTGGCCCAGCCGCGGCCGGTCGCGGAGATCGTCTCCGGCGTGACCGACCCGGCCCAGCGCGCCACGCTCTACGTCCTTGCGTATACGATCCTCCGCGCGGACGAACAGGTATCGGGCGCCGAACGTATCTACCTCGCGCAGCTCGCGAACCTGCTCGGCCTGTCGCCGGCGGACGTGCAGCGGCTCGAGCAGGACACCGGCAAACGCATCGACTCGCAAGACGAGGCGGGTCCGCTCGCGGGACCCGCCCTACGTACGTAGGCCGGGTTCCGCGGTCCGGCGCATCCGGACAGCGGACCGCGGACCCGGCATGGAGACAAGATGGCGCAGCAGCAGTGGTACATGGCCATCGGCGGCCACCAGGTCGGCCCGGTGTCGCGGGACGACGTGATCACCAACCTGAGGAACGGCACCATCGACGGCAACACGCTGGTGTTCACCGCGGGGCTGTCGAACTGGACGCCGCTGAAGGACGTGCCCGATCTCGCCGCATTCCTCACCACCGGCGGTGGCGCGGCCGCAGGAGCGGCGCCGCCGCCGATCGTGCCGGGCCGCCGCGCGCACGAGATCGATTTCCGGATCGTCGGCAGCGAGATGCAGTTCGTCGAGGTGGAGCTCGATCCGGGCGAGAGCGCGGTGGCCGAGGCCGGCTCGATGATGTACATGACGCCGGGCATCGACATGGAAACGGTGTTCGGCGACGGCAGCGGCCAGGGACGCGCCGGCGTGATGGGCGCGCTGCTCGGCGCGGGCAAGCGGCTGATCACCGGTGAGAGCCTGTTCATGACGGTCTTCACGAACCAGGGCGGCGGCAAGCAGCAGGTCGCCTTCGCGGCGCCGTACCCCGGGAAGATCCTCGCCATGGATCTGAAGCAGCTCGGCGGCCACCTCGTGTGCCAGAAGGACTCGTTCCTGTGCGCGGCCAAGGGGGTCTCCATCGGCATCGCCTTTCAACGCCGGATCGGCGTCGGGCTGTTCGGCGGCGAGGGCTTCATCATGCAGAAGCTCGAAGGCGACGGCCTCGCCTTCATGCACGCCGGCGGCACGGTGCATCCGGTGGAGCTCCGCGCGGGGGAGACGCTGCGCGTGGACACGGGCTGTCTCGTCGCGCTGCAGCCGTCGGTGAGCTACGACATACAATTCGTCGGCAAGATCAAGACGGCGCTCTTCGGCGGGGAAGGGCTGTTCTTCGCCACGCTGCAGGGCCCGGGGCGCGTCTGGCTGCAGTCGCTCCCGTTCAGCCGCATGGCCGACCGGATCTACAAGGCCGCGCCGGCGGCGGGCGGCAGCCGCCGCGGCGAGGGCTCGATCCTGGGCGGCCTTGGCGGCATTCTCGATGGAGACAACTCATAATGGCCGAACAGACCGGACAGAGCTACGCGAACCACCGGCAGCGGGCGCCGATGTGGCTGTTCGCGTTCTTCGCGTCCACGCTCGCGCTCCTCGTCACCCTGGTGCTCGTGGCCAGCAACCCGGCGCTCTTCACGGTGGGCCTGCTGCTGATGTCGAGCGCGCTCGTCGCGACAGTGCTGATGGTGCGAGGCTACGCGCTGCGGCTGCAGGACCGGATCATCCGGCTCGAGATGCAGACGCGGCTGGCGCGCCTCGGCCTCGACTCGCGCCTGCCGCAGCTCGGCAAGAAGCAGATCGTCGCGCTGCGGTTTGCGTCCGATGCCGAGATGCCCGGGCTCATCGAGCGCGCCGTCGCCGAGAAGCTCGACCCGGATCAGATCAAGAAGGCGGTCTCCAACTGGCAGGGGGATTATTCGAGGGTATAGCCGGGTCGGCGCCGCGATGGCTCCCTCCGCGCCGCCGAACCCGGCCTACGTACGTAGGGCGGGTGCCGCGAGCGTCGGGAATACATCGCGAGCGGACCCGCCTACAATGATTCGATGCGCGCTTGGTCGGTCCTGGTCACCGGGGCCAACGGCGAAATCGGTCACGGCCTCATCACCCGCCTCGCCCAGGCCGGCCGCTCCATCGTCACCATCGACATCGTCCCGCTCGAGCCGGCGCTGAGCCGGCTCGTTCGCCGTGAATTCGTCGGGTCCATCACCGACGTCCGGCTCCTCGAGCGGATCCTCGCGGAGTTCGAGATCGATCTCGTCTTCCACCTGGCGGCGCTGCTCTCGACGCGGTCGGAGTTCACGCCGGTGACCGCGCACGAGGTGAACGTCGAAGGCACGCTCTGCCTGCTGGAGTTCGCGCATCACGAGGGCGAGTCGCACGGCCGCCCGGTCGTGTTCCTGTATCCCTCCTCGATTGCCGCCTACGGCCTGCCGGATCTCGAGACGAAGATGCGCGCGAAGCGGGTCCGCGAGGACGAGTGGAACACGCCGACGACGATGTACGGGTGCAACAAGCTGTACTGCGAGCACCTGGGACGGTATTACGCGCGTCACTACAAGCAGCTGGCGGCGGACACGACCGCCGGGCGGGTCGATTTCCGGTGCGTGCGTTTTCCCGGGCTGATCTCGGCGCTGACGACGCCGTCGGGCGGAACGTCGGACTACGCGCCGGAGATGATTCACGCGGCCGCGAAGGGCGAGCCGTACGCGTGCTTCGTCAGGCCGGACACGCGCATTCCGTTCATGGCCATGCCTGATGCGATCGACGCGCTGCAGCTGCTGGCGTCGGTGCCGCGGGAGCGGCTGACGCGGACCGCCTACAACCTGACCGCGTTCAGCCCGGCGGCGAGCGACATCGGCGACACGGTCGGGCGGGCGTTCCCGCATGCGACGATCACCTTCGAGGTGGACCAGAAGCGCCAGCGCATCGTCGACTCGTGGCCGGCGGAGGTGGACGACACCGCGGCGCGCCGCGACTGGGGGTTCGCGCCGCGCTACGATTTCAGCAGGGCCTTCGACGAGTATCTGATTCCGACCATCAGGGAGAGGTATCTCGCATGAGAGCGATGCTCATCGCGGCAGCGGCTGTCGGGGCGACGATGCTGGTGAGCGCCCAGAACACGAACATGGACACGCTTGCAGAACAGTACGTGAAGCTGGTGCTGGCGCTCGGGCAGCACGACGCCGACTACGTGGACGCGTACTACGGCCCGCCCGAATGGCGGACGGACGCGGACGCGGGCAAGCGCCCGGTAGCCGACATCGACCGCGACGCCGCCGCGCTGCTGACGACGCTGAAGACGTCGCCGCCGCCCGCCGCCGCCGACGAGCTGCGGCGCCTGCGCCATGACTACCTGACGCGTCAGCTCGAGTCGCTGCGATCGCGGGCGGCGATGCTGTCGGGGACGAAGCTGAGCTTCGACGAGGAATCGAAGGCGCTGTACGACGCGGTCGCGCCGACGCATGCGGACGCCGAGTTCGCGGGCGTGCTGCAGCAGCTCGACGCGAAGCTGCCCGGCAGCGGACCGCTGGTGCAGCGCTACGACGAGTTCCGCGCGCAGTTCATCATCCCGAAGGACCGGCTCGACGCGGTGTTCAAGGCCGCCATCGAGGGCTGCCGCGCCCGCACGCTGGAACACATCACGCTTCCGGCCGGCGAGCAGTTCGTCCTCGAGTACGTCACCAACAAGAGCTGGAGCGGCTACAACTGGTATCAGGGCGGCTACCGCAGCCTGATTCAGATCAACACCGATCTGCCGATCTACGTGGACCGCGCCATCGACCTGGCGTGCCACGAGGGGTATCCCGGCCATCACGTCTACAACGTCCTGCTCGAGAAGCACCTGGTGCGCGATCGCGGCTGGGTCGAGTTCACCGTGTATCCGCTGTTCTCGCCGCAGTCGCTCATCGCCGAGGGGACGGCGAATTACGGCATCGACGTCGCCTTTCCGCGCGCCGAGCGCCTCGAGTTCGAGCGGCGCGTGCTCTTCCCGGCGGCCGGCCTGCAGTCGGAGATGGCCGCGCAGTACTACGAGGTGCTCGCCCTGGTCGAACGCCTGTCGTACGCCGGCAACGAGGCGGCGCGCCGCTACATCAACGGGCAGACCGACGCGAAGGGCGCCGCCGACTGGCTCGAGCGCTACGGTCTGTACTCGCGCCCCCGCGCCGAGCAGCGCGTCCGCTTCATCGACCAGTACCGCAGCTACGTGATCAACTACAACCTCGGGAAGGACATGGTGGCGGCGCACGTCGAAGCCCGCGGCGGCACGCCCGACAACCCGGCAAGACGCTGGCAGGAATTCGCAAGGCTGATTTCCTCGCCGCGCTTGCCCTCGGGACTGACAACTTCCAACTCCCAATAAGCCAGCTCCCAATCGCACGGGATGTTGGGAGTTGGGAATCGGGCGTTGGGAGTTGACATGATTTGTGTCGAGATCACAAAGCCGGGCGGCCCCGAGGTCCTGAAAGCCGCCGAGCGGCCCGACCCGACGCCGGGCGACGGCGAAGTCCTCATCGCCGTCGAGGCGGCCGGCATCAACCGGCCGGACATCCTGCAGCGCCGCGGCGGCTATCCGCCGCCGCCGGGCGCCAGCGACATTCCCGGCCTCGAAGTTGCCGGCACCATCAAGGCCGTCGGCGCCGGCGCCGGCGAGTGGCGTGCGGGCGATCGCGTCTGCGCGCTCGTGGCCGGTGGCGGCTACGCGAGCGTGTGCGTCGCGCCCGCGCCGCAATGCCTGCCGGTTCCCGCGTCGCTCGACATGGTGTCCGCCGCCGCCATTCCCGAGACCTTCTTCACGGTGTGGACGAATGTGTTCGACCGCGGCCGCCTGAAGGCGGGCGAGTCGGCGCTCTTCCACGGCGGCAGCAGCGGCATCGGCACGACGGCCATTCAACTGGCGGCGGCGCGCGGCGCCCGCGTGTTTGCCACCGCGGGCTCGGACGAGAAGTGCCGCGCCTGCGAGTCGCTCGGCGCCGAGCGCGGCATCAACTACAGGACCGAGGACTTCGCCGCCGCGATCAAGCACCTGACCGACGGGCGCGGCGTCGATGTGATCCTGGACATGGTGGGCGGCGACTACTTCGCGAAGAACCTGGCGTCGCTGGCCGTTGACGGCCGGCTCGTCGAGATCGGCTTCATGGGCGGCAACGCATCGGCGCAGCTCGACCTCGGCCAGGTACTGCGGCGCCGGTTGACGGTGACAGGGTCCACGCTCAGGCCGCGGACGGTCGCCGAGAAGGGCGAGATCGCGGCGGCGCTGCGCAGGGAGGTGTGGCCGCTGATCGAGCAGGGCCGCGTGAAGCCGGTCGTGTTCAGTACGTTCCCGCTCGCGAACGCGGCCGAGGCCCACCGCCTGATGGAATCAAGCGAGCACGTTGGAAAGATTGTGCTGACGGTCTAGACGTGTAGGGGCGACGCATGCGTCGCCCGATTCCAGGACCAAGTTGATCGGCACCGCCGTATGTGGTCCGGCTAAAGCCGGACACTACGAAGAAGTCGAAACCGCGCTAGACGTGTAGGGGCGACGCATGCGTCGCCCGATCCCAGTCAGCGGGCACGTCCACGTAGGAGCGGTTCAGCTCCGCGACCGACCGGCACCCCAGCAGCTTCAGCGTCCGCGTGATGTCGGTGCGGAGAATGTCGATCGCGCGCGCGACGCCCGGGCCGCCCGCCGCGCCCAGGCCGTACGCGTAGGCGCGGCCGATCAGCACGGCCTTCGCGCCCAGGCACAGCGCCTTCACCACGTCCGTGCCGCGGCGCACGCCGCCGTCCAGGTACACCTCGCACCGGCCGCCCACCGCCTCGACGACTTCCGGCAGCGCGCGCAGCGTGGACGAGACGCCGTCGAGCTGACGCGCGCCGTGGTTCGACACCACGATGCCTTCGCAGCCCTGCTGGACCGCGCGCGTGGCGTCCTCGGCGGTCAGCACGCCCTTGACGATCACCGGGCCGCTCCACATGTCGCGGATCCAGCGCAGGTCCTCCCACGTGACGACCGTGGCGGCGAGCGCGGCGCTGACGTCGGCGTACGGCATCGGCGAGCCGTTCAGCTCGATGTTCGGGAACGCCATGAGGCCGCCGTCGCCGAAGAAGTCCACGAGCCACCGCGGGCGGGCGAGGAACTGGCCCGCGTACGGCAGCATCTTCACCGGGTTGCGCGTGAGCAGCTCGATCGTGCCGTTCCGGAGGTCGCGCTCGCGCAGCCCGGACACCGGCGTGTCGATGGTGACCGCGAGCGCCGAGAATCCCGCCGCCTTCGCGCGCGCGATGGCCGCCTTCGCGACATCGCGTCCACCGGTCAGATAGACCTGGTACCAGGCGGGACCGGGCGTGGACGCTTTCACGTCCTCGAGCCGGCAGCCCGAGAGCGTGGACAGCGTATAGATCGTCCCCGCCTTGCCCGCTTCCGCCGCGGCGACGCATTCGCCGCGCGGCCAGAACATGCGGCTGCTGCCCACGGGCGCCAGGATGACGGGGAACTGAATCGTGTGGCCGAGCACCTGCGTGCTCGTGTCGACGGAGGGCACCGCCACCGCGTGCCGCGGCCGGAACGTGACCGTGTCGAACACGCGGATGTTGTCGCGCGCGGAGACTTCGCCCTCCGCCGCCCCGTCGATGTAGTCGAAGACGACGCGCGGGAGCCGCCGCTTCGCCTGCGTCCGGAGATCCCAGATGTTGACGACCATGCTCAATCCGCGTAGACGACCGTGCGCGTGCTCGTGTGCGCGCGCACGACGTCGGACGTCAGCCGCTTGCTGAGGTAGACCTTCGACTCACGGTTGTCGGTCGGGTGCACCTCGTATTTCACGACGTCGAACTCGAGCTGATCGAGGGTGCCCCGCATGTCGTAGAACTTGTTCTTCGTCTTGACGACCACCTCGTGGAAGCCGGAGGCGTGCGCCCAGGCTTCCGATTCCTCGGTGAGCGCGCGGAAGTGTCCCTGCCCGCGCCAGTCGCGGCGCGTGCCGCCAATCCAGCTGTAGAGCACCTTCCGGCCGTTGAACTGCACCGCCCCCTGCAGGCGGGCGACGAGGTCCTTCAGCTTCGGCTCGGCTTCGTCGGCGCGGATCTCGTGGACGACCTTGAAGGCGACCGGCGTCACCATGCCCGGGTCGTCGGGGAGCGGCGCTTCCGCCATCAGGATCAGGAACTCCCGGTGGCGCAGGCGGTTCATGATCTCCGTCGCGGTCTTCTTGCGGGGAAATTCGCCGAAGTACTCCTCGATGTACTGGATTTCAAGCGCGCCGGTGTCGAGGGGGTATTGCTTGATCAGGTACTCCAATGCGTCTCCCGGGGACCCTCAATTGTAGACCCGGCCTTCACGCCGTCGCCACAGGCTCGTACCCGAGGTTGGGCGCCAGCCAGCGCTCGACCTCGCTCACGTCCATGCCTTTCCGCCGCGCGTAGTCCTCGACCTGATCCTGCCCGATGCGGCCGACCGTGAAGTAGCGCGCCGCCGGATGCGCGAGGTACAGCCCGCTCACCGAGGCGGCGGGCAGCATCGCGAAGCTGTCGGTCAGCGTCACGCCCGCGCGCCCGGCGTCGAGCAGCGAGAACAGCTTCCGCTTCTCCGAGTGATCCGGGCAGGCGGGGTAGCCGAAGGCGGGCCGGATGCCGCGGTATTTCTCGTCGATCAGCGCGTCATAGTAGGGGCCGACCTCGAGGTCGGCCCCTACAGGCGTCTGGTACCAGTCGATTCGCGCGCGCTCGTGCAGATACTCGGCGAACGCTTCGGCCAGGCGGTCCGCGAGCGCCTTGACGATGATCGCGTTGTAGTCGTCGTGATCGCGCTCGAACGCCGCCGCCAGCTCCGCGGCGCCGATGCCCGCCGTCACGGCAAAGGCGCCGACGTAATCGGTGACGCCGCTGTCGCGCGGGGCGACGAAGTCCGCGAGCGACGCGTTCGGCGTGCCCTTCGGCATCTCCTCCTGCTGACGGAGCATGTTGAAGACGACGGGCGACGCATGCGTCGCCCCTGCCACGATGTCGTCGCCGACGCTGTTGGCCGGCCAGAAGCCGTACACGCCGCGAGCGGTGAGCAGGCGATCCGTCGCGATGCGATCGAGCAGCGCCCGGGCGTGGCCGTAGAGCTCGCGTGCCGCCGCCCCGGACTGCGGGTGATCGAGGATCGCGGGGAAGCGGCCCTTCAGCTCCCACGCCGCAAAGAAGAACGTCCAGTCGATGTACGGAATCAACTCCTCGACGCGCACATCGTCGAGCAGCCGCGTGCCCGTGAACGCCGGCGTGGCGACGACGTCGCGGCGCCACTCGAGCGGTGTGCGGTTCGCCCGCGCGGCCGCGAGCGAGAGGAGCGGGCGCCGCTTGAGCGCGCCGTGCTGCCCGCGCACCTTCTGCTGGTCGGCGCGGTTTGCCGCGTCGAACTGCGCCTTCTGCGCCGGGTTCAGCAGGTTCGACACCACGTCCACCGCGCGCGAGGCGTCGAGCACGTGCACCACCGGCTCGCCGTACTCGGGCGAGATCTTCACGGCCGTATGCGGCCGGCTCGTGGTGGCGCCGCCGATGAGCAGCGGGATCGTGAACCCGCGCCGCTGCATCTCCCGCGCGACGAACACCATCTCGTCGAGCGACGGCGTGATCAGCCCGCTCAGGCCGACAATGTCCGCGCGCTGGTCCACCGCCGCCTGCAGGATCTCGTCGGCCGGCACCATGACGCCAAGATCGACGACGTCGTAGTTGTTGCACCCGAGCACGACGCCGACGATGTTCTTGCCGATGTCGTGCACGTCGCCCTTCACGGTCGCAAGAAGTACTCTTGACTTGTGACTTTCGACTTTCGACTGTTCCGCTTCCATGTAGGGAAGCAGATACGCCACCGCCTTCTTCATCGCCCGCGCGCTCTTGACCACCTGGGGCAGGAACATCTTGCCGGCGCCGAACAGGTCGCCGACGATCTTCATCCCGTCCATCAGCGGCCCTTCGATGACATCGAGCGGACGCGCCATGGTCTGCCGCGCGTCCTCGACGTCCTGCTCGATGAAGTCCACCACGCCAT
>VFYY01000156.1 GCA_016871375.1 Acidimicrobiia bacterium | reverse complement strand
ATCTGGCGCGGCGCCGGGCCGCCGGCGAGCTCGCGGCACTGGCCGGACCGCGGGCGCTGGCGCTCGACCGCGAGATTCGTATCCACCGCTTCCGCGCGCAGGCGCAGCGCGCGGTCGCGGCGATGCCCGCCGCCGAGCGCGCCATCCTCGATGCCTACACCGACGGCGTGAACGCGGGGCTGGCCGCGCTCGAGGCGCCGCCGTTCGAGTACCTGCTGCTGCGGCAGCCCGCGGAGCCGTGGAAGGCAGAAGACAGCATGCTCGTCGTGCTGTCGATGTTCATCACGCTGCAGGACAGCGACGGCTCGTACGAGGCGACGCTCGCGACGATGGCGGACCTGCTGCCGCGGCCCGTCTTCGACTTCCTCGCGCCGCGCGGCTCCGACTGGGACACGCCGATCGTCGGCGGCCCGTTCGCCATGGCGCCGGTTCCGGGACCGGAGGTCTACGACCTGCGCTCGCGCCGCGAGGGGCGCCCATCGCAGCCGATCCCCCGGCCTCAGCCCGATGACATCTCCATGCTCGACTTGGGCGTTGGGAGCCGGCGGTTGGGCGTTGAGCGCGAAGCGCTGGGCAGCAACAACTTCGCGGTGGCCGGGAGCCTGACACCGAACGGCGGCGCGCTCGTGGCCAACGACATGCACCTGAGCATCCGCGTGCCGAACACGTGGTATCGCGCGGCGCTCGAGTGAGGTTCCAACCGATTGAGCGGGGTGACGCTGCCCGGTGTCCCCGCGGTCGTCGTCGGCAGCAACACGCACGTCGCGTGGGGCTTCACCAACACGTACGCGGATTGGAGCGACATCGTCCTTCTCGACGTCGATCCGTCGCGTCCCGATCGATACCGGACGCCGGACGGCTGGAAGACGTTCGAGCGTCATCACGAGGTACTGAAGATCGCCGGACAGGAGGACCAGGCGTCAGAGGTGCTGTGGACGATCTGGGGGCCCGTGCTCGGCCCCGATCATCGCGGCCGGCCGCGCGCGTACCGCTGGGTCGCGCATGCCGCCGAGCAGCTCGCCGCGTCGGTCACGCCGCTCGAGTCGGCGCGCACCGTCGCCGAGGCGTTCGACGTGGCGAATGGTCTCGGCACCCCCGGACAGAACTTCGTGGTCGCCGACGAGACCGGCGCCATCGGCTGGAGCGTCTACGGGTCGATTCCGCGCCGCGTGGGACTCAGCGGCGATCTGCCCGCGTCGTGGGCGGACGGCTCAGTTCGCTGGGACGGATGGCTGGACGATACGGAGTACCCACGCCTCGTGAACCCGCCGGGGGGCCGCATCTGGACGGCAAACGCCCGTGTCGTGGACGGTGAGATGCTGGCGAAGCTCGGGGACGGCAGCTACGAGATCGGATCCCGCGCGCGCGTCATTCGCGATCGACTCGCCGAGCGCAGGCAGTTCACGCCCCGCGATCTGCTTGCGATCCAGCTCGACACCAGCGCCGCGTTCCTCGGCCGGTGGCGCGAGGTGATCCTGCATACGCTGACGCCGGCGGTGATCGGCGACTCCGCCGATCGGCGTCTCTTCCACGAGCTGGTCGGCCGCTGGTGGCCTGGCACCGTGACGCCGGACTCCGCCGGCTATCGCCTGACGCGGCAGTTCCGCGAGATTCTCTCCGAGCGCGTGATCGCGTTCGTGCTCGCCGAGTGCTACGAAGCCGATCGCGCCTTCGACTACCGCACCGTGCGCCGCCGCGACGCGGCCATCTGGACGCTCGCCACCGAGCAGCCGCTGCACCTGCTCGATCCGCAGTACCGAACCTGGGACGAGATGATCGTGGACGCCATCGACGACACGATCGCGCTCGCGGCGGCCGATCGCAGCGGCGACCTTCGCGCGCGCGTGTGGTCCGAGTACAACGTGACGTCGTTCCGCCACCCGCTCTCGGCGGCGATTCCGCTGGTCCGCAGGTGGCTCGACATGCCGCGGGCGCAGCTTCCCGGCGACCTCTATACGCCGCGCGTGCACTGGGGATCCATCGGCGCGTCGGTCCGCATGGTCGTCTCGCCCGGACGCGAGCAGGAGGGGATCATGCACATGCCCACCGGGCAGAGCGGGCACCCGCTCTCGCCTTTCTACCGCAACTCCCATCCCGCCTGGATCGCCGGCGACGCGACGCCCTTCCTTCCCGGCACACCACTTCATCGGCTGAGCTTGCGTCCGTAGTCCGTAGACGATTGTCAACGGCTGAGCTTCATGGAAGCGCGTCAGATCAGCAAAGCGTCCCGCGCCGCGATCACGCGGTCGAGCGCCTCGTCAACCGTCCGTCCCACCGCCGTGAGATGCCCCATCTTGCGGAGCGGCTGCGGTTCCGTCTTGCCGTAGAGGTGGAGCTTCACGTCGGCGAAGCGACAGGCCGCCGCCCAGTTCGGCTCACCCTCGGCCCATAGATCGCCCAGCAGATTGGCCATCGCCGCGGGCCGCGGGATCTCCGGTGATCCGAGCGGCAGCCCGCAGACGGCGCGCACCTGCTGCTCGAACTGGCTCGTCACCGCCGCGTCGAACGTCAGGTGCCCCGAGTTGTGCGGCCGCGGCACGAGCTCGTTGACGAGCAGCTCGTTGTCGGTGGTCACGAAGAACTCCACTGACAGCACGCCGACGTACTGGAGCTCCTCGAGAATCGTCCGCGTGATGTCCGACGCCTGCGTCTGCATCTCCGGCGCCACCGCCGCCGGCACGGTCGTCACGTCGAGGACATGGTTGCGATGACGGTTCTCGAACGGCGAGTACTCGACGATCTGTCCGTCGAGGCCGCGTGCGGCGACGATGGCCATCTCGCTCTGCAGGCTGATGAACTTCTCGACCACGGCCTCCTGGTGGCCGATGGTCGTCCAGATGTGCTCGATGGCGGCCGGCGTGGTGACCTTGTGATGCCCCTCGCCGTCGTAGCCGAACGCGGCGGTCTTGATGATCGCGGGCGTGCCGACGCGCGCCACCGCGTCCCACAACTCGTCGAGCGAGGCGGCGGGCGCGAACGCCGCCGTCGGCACGCCGTGGTCGGCGAGGAACATCTTCTCGCGCACGCGCTGATGCGCCGTGTGGAGCGCGACGCCTGAGGGGCGCACCGGCGTCACCGCCTCGATCGCGTCGACGGCCTCGGGGGGGACGTTCTCGTACTGGAACGTGACGACATCGACGCCCCGCGCGAACGTGCGGATGGCGTCGAGATCGTCGTAGGGGGCGGTGATTTCGATGTCGGCGAGCTGGCCCGCGGGAGTGTCTTCCTCTGGCGCGAACGTGTGGACCCGGTAGCCCATGCGCCGTGCCGCAATCGCGAACATGCGCACGAGCTGGCTGCCGCCGAGCACGCCCAGCGCGGCGCCGGGCCCGATCGGCTTGCCTGTCACGGGAGCTGTGCCTGGAGCACTTTCTCCGTCTGCTCCTGACGGAATGCGCGCAGCTTCGCTCTCATATCAGGACGGGAGTTGGAGAGGATCGCGACGGCCAGCAACCCGGCATTGGTCGCTCCCGCCTTGCCGATGGCGAGCGTGCCCACCGGAATGCCGCCCGGCATCTGGACGGTCGAGAGCAGGGAGTCCATGCCGTTCAGCGACGAGGTCTGCATCGGCACGCCGAGCACGGGCATCAGCGCGTAGGCCGAGATGACGCCGGCCAGGTGCGCGGCGCCGCCCGCGCCGGCGATGATCACTTCGATCCCGCGCCCCTCGGCCCCGCTGGCGAACTCGGCCGCCTGCGTCGGCGTGCGATGCGCGGAGACGACCTTCTTTTCGTACGGCACGCCGAAGCGGTCCAGCACGTCGCATGCCTGCTTCATCGTGTCCCAGTCCGACGACGACCCCATCACTACGGCAACAAGCGGCTTGTCCACAGAGAGGGGATTGTACCCAATCAATCGAGGCTTGCGAGCAGGATCAGCAGAATGCCGAAGAACGCCGCGGTGCCGGACCCGATCCCGATGGCCGCCGCCTTGGCCGCGCTCATGCCCTGTTCGCGCTCGATCGACGCGATGGCCGCGTACGGCACCGGCTGCACGGGCACGGGCAGGCGCGTGCGCGGCTGAATCAGCAGCGCGGCCGGGCCGACCTGCACGGGCGTGCTGATACGTCCGTCCCTCACCGGTTGTCGCGATGCGGAACTCCGTCCGTATGTGCGGGGTCCAGCAGCGGCCGACGGCCGCGCCGGCCGCGGGCACGTCGTAGCGGTCGCCCCGCGTGTGCAGAATGTTCGCTCGTGTGCTGCTGAACAGATACACTCAGGCTCAGGAGTCGGTCATGAACCTGCGTCTCGTGCCGTTGCTTGCCGTGCTCGCCTCGCTGCCGCTGGCCGCGCAGTCGCAGGCGCCCAGGGCGCTCGAGGTCCCGCACCGGCAGTTCACGCTCGCCAACGGCCTCACGGTCATCCTTCACCAGGACGGGAGCGTGCCGATCGCGGCCGTGAACGTCTGGTACCACGTCGGCTCCGCCAACGAGCGGCAGGGACGCACCGGCCTCGCGCATCTCTTCGAGCACCTGATGTTCGAGGGATCGAAGCACGTCATGGAGGGCGAGTTCGACACGCGGCTCGAGTCGGCCGGCGCGAACAACAACGGATCGACGAACAACGACCGGACCAACTACTACATCGACCTGCCGTCGAACGCGCTGGAGCTGTCGCTCTTCCTCGAGTCCGACCGCATGGGCTACCTGCTCGACACGATGTCGCCCGAGCGCGTGAACGGCCAGCGCGACGTCGTCAAGAACGAGCGTCGGCAGAGCTACGAGAACCGGCCGTACGGGATGGCGTCGATCGAGATCGACAAGATGTTGTGGCCCGCCGGCCATCCCTACAGCTGGCCGACGATCGGCTACATGGAGGACCTCACGGCGGCAAGCCATGAGGACGTGGTGGCGTTCTTCAAGACCTACTACGCGCCGAACAACGCCACGCTCGTGATTGCCGGCGACATCGATCTGGATCGCACGCAGGCGCTCGTCGAGAAGTGGTTCTCGGAGATCCCGTCGGGCCCGCGCGTGCCGGCGATCTCGCCGCCGCCCGCGCAGCTCACGGACGTGAAGCGGCAGACGCTGACCGATCAGGTCCGCCTCCCCCGTCTCTACCTCGGATGGCTGACCCCGCGCACCTACGCGCCCGGTGACGCGGCGCTGGATGTGCTCGCGTCGGTGCTCTCCGGCGGCAAGAACTCGCGGCTCTACAAGCGCCTGGTCTACGACACGCAGATGGCGCAGGACGTCTCGGCGTTCCAGCAGTCAGGAGCGCTCGGCAGCTCGTTCCTCATCGTCGCGACCGCGCGGCCCGGCCACACGGTCGAGGAGATGCAGACGGCGATCGACGAGGAGATCGAGCGCCTGCGTCGCCAGCCGCCCGACGCCCGCGAGGTGCAGCGCGCCGTCAATCAGGTGGAGGCGTCGTTCTACCGCCGCATGGAGCGCGTCGGCGGCTTCGGCGGCAAGGCGGACCAGCTCAACGCGTATCACGGTGCCGGCGGCGGGCCCGACTACTTCGCCGAGGATCTCGCGCGGTACACGTCGCTCTCGCCGGCGGACGTGCAGGCCGCGGTCGTCCGGTGGCTCCCGCGCGACCGGCGCGTGGAGCTCGTCGTGCTGCCGGAGGTGAAACGATGACCGTCGAGAGCACTAAGACGGATCAGCCACAAAGGACACGAAGAACGTTCTTGCACGAAGGACGCAAAGTTTTCTTTGTGTTCTTTCTGATGGCTTCGTTTGGTGTGCTTTGTGGCGAAAACGTCTTCGTGCTCCTGGCACAGCAACGACCGGACCGAACGAAGGCGCCGGAGCTGGGTCCCGCGCCGCAGTTGACGCTGCCGCCGATTCAGAAGCGCGCGCTCTCGAACGGCCTGCCGGTCTGGATTGTCGAGACGCACGAGGTGCCGCTCGTGCAGATCACTCTCGTCGTCCTCGCCGGCAGCGGCGACGATCCGGCGGGCACGTTCGGGGTCGGCAGCCTGACGGCCGCGATGCTCGACGAGGGTGCCGGCTCGCGCTCCGCGCTCGAGATCGCGGACGTCGTCGAGTTCCTCGGCGCCACGCTCACGACAACGAGCTCCTTCGATTCGTCCGCCGTGCGGCTGAACGTACCGGTCGCGCGTCTGAGCGAGGCGCTGCCGGTCATGGCCGATGTCGCGCTCCGTCCGGCGTTTCCGCAGGCGGAGCTCGACCGCCTGCGCCAGGAGCGGCTGACCGCGCTCCTGCAGGCGCGCGACGACCCCGCGTCGATTGCCGCCATGGCCTTCGCGCGCATCGTCTTCGGCAACACGCACCGCTACGGCACGGGCGCCGCGGGCACGGCAGCAACGCTGAAGGCGTTCACCACAGCCGACCTGCGCGCGTTCCATTCCGCGCTCTACCAGCCCACCAACGCGACGCTCGTCGTGGCCGGCGACACCACGGCCGCCGCGATCCTGCCGCAGCTCGAGCAGCAGTTCGGCGGCTGGAAGGCGACCGCGCCGGTGAAGCGAGCGGAGGTGCCGGCCGCCGCGCAGCTCACGCGGGGACAGATCACCATCGTGGACAAGCCGGATGCCGAACAGTCCCAGATCCGCATCGGCTGGGTGGGCGTGCCGCGCGCGACGCCCGACTACTTCCCGCTGGTCGTGCTCAACACGACGCTCGGCGGCTCGTTCACCTCGCGCCTGAACCAGAACCTTCGCGAGACGCACGGCTACTCGTACGGCGCGAGCTCGGCGTTCGACATGCGGCTGTCCTCCGGACCGTTCGTGGCCGCCGCCGGCGTGCAGACGGACAAGACCGCGGACGCGCTGCGCGAGTTCTTCAACGAGCTGAACGGGATCGCGGCAAGCCGATCGGCGCCGAGGAGCTGGCGAAGTCGAAGAACTACGTCGCGCTCGGCTTCCCGGCGGAGTTCGAGACCTCCGCCGATCTGTCGCGTTCGCTCGAGGAGCTCATCGTCTACACGCTGCCCGAGACCTACTTCGAGCGCTATGTCGCCAGCGTGCAGGCGGTCACGGCGGACGCGGTGCAGAAGGCCGCCGCGCGCTACGTGCAGCCGTCGCGGTTCGCGGTCGTGGTCGTGGGCGACCGGCGCGCGATCGAGCCGGGCATCCGCGCGCTCAGCCTGGGCCCCGTGCGCGTCATGACCGTCGAGGAGGCGCTGCCGTGACCGCCACACTCGGGCTCGACGAGCTCCTCGAGTACACGGACGCGGACCGCGCGAAATGGCGCGCGTGGATCGAGGCCGACCCGACGCGGCTCGAGATTCCGTTCCAGCCGACGGGGGACTTCCCGACGATCGGCAGCCTCTTCGACCACATCTTCCTCGTCGAGCGGCGGCACCTCGCGCGCCTCGAGGGAGGCACGCCGCCCGACTCGTCGGGCGTGCCGGCCGGCGACTGGACGGCGCTCTTCGAGTACGGCGGCCTCGTGCGCGCCGACTTCCGCGCGTTCGTGAAGGACTTCGACGAGGAGACCGCCGCCAGCCGGTTCTCGTTCGTGCTGCGCGACGGGTCGAGCATGTCGATGACGCGGCGCAAGCTCGCGTTTCACATCCTGCAGCACGAGATCCGCCATCTCGCACAGATCGCGTTCGCGGCCCGCCTCGCCGGCCACGAGCCGCCGGGCAAGCACGACCTGCTCTTCTTCACGGAGTTCGCCTGATGGAGACCTACTACCACCCGCCGGACCTCGGGAAGTTCGCCGAGATCGGCAAGGAAGCGCCCGAGCTCTGGCAGAAGTTCCTCGAGTGGTACAACGCGGTGTTCAAGGAGGGGGCGCTCTCCGAGCGCGAGAAGGCGCTCATCGCGCTCGCGGTCGCGCACGCGGTGCAGTGCCCGTACTGCATCGACGCCTTCAGCACGGCCAGCCTCGAGAAGGGATCGACGCCCGAGCAGATGACCGAGGCGGTCCACGTGGCGGCGGCAATTCGCGGCGGCGCCTCGCTCGTCCACGGCGTCCAGATGCGGAACCGAATCGACAAACTCTCGATGTAGCTGGGGAGCCAGGTGGCTGGGTAGCTTGGGATTCATCACCCTCGCGAACACGCGGAATCCACTCGCCGATGCCGGCACGCAGCGCGCCACGCTGGCGTCGCTGCCGCTGGCGCGCACGTTCGAGGACGCGGCCGCCGCCGCCGGACACGCTCCGCTGCGCGCCACTGCGATTTCAGTCCTGCAGATGAACCTCGGCAGGCGCTGCAACCAGGCCTGCCGGCACTGCCACGTGGACGCCGGTCCGGATCGCACCGAGGTGATGACGCCAGCGGTCGTGGACGCGACGCTGGCCTTCCTCGAGCGCAGCGACATCCCGACGCTCGACATCACCGGCGGCGCGCCCGAGCTCCACCCGCGCTTCCGCGACATCGTCCGCCGCGGACGCGCCGCGGGCCGGCACGTGATGGACCGCTGCAACCTGACGATCACGCGGCTGCCGAACTACGCGGACCTGCCCGGGTTTCTCGCCGAGCATCGGGTGGAGGTGGTCGCCTCGCTGCCCTCGCATGCGGCACGGCAGACGGACGCGCAGCGCGGCGCCGGCGTGTTCGAGGACTCCATCGCCGCGCTCGAGCGCTTCAACGAGCTGGGATACGGCGTGGACGGCTCGGGGCTGCTGCTCAATCTGGTGACGAACCCCGTCGGCGCCTTCCTGCCGGCGCAGCAGGCGATGCTCGAAGCCGACTGGAAGCGCGAGCTGCGGCGCCGGCACGGCGTGTCGTTCAACCGGCTCTACACGATCACCAACATGCCGATCAGCCGCTACCTGCAGTTCCTGATGGATTCGGGCAACCTGCAGGCGTACATGGACCGGCTGGTGACCGCGTTCAATCCCGCGGCCGTCGAGGGGCTGATGTGCCGCTACACGCTGTCGGTGGGATGGGACGGGCGGCTCTACGACTGCGACTTCAACCAGATGATCGAGCTCGGCGCCGCCGCCGATGCGCCGCAGACGATCTTCGATGCGACGCCCGCGTCACTCGCGGGACGCCGCATCGTCGTCGGTCCGCACTGCTTCGGCTGCACGGCCGGCGCGGGCTCGAGCTGCGGCGGCGCCACGACGTAACGGGCGACGCGTGCGTCGCCCCTACCGCATCCGGCGCTTCAGCTCCGTATCGATCGCCGACAGGAAATCATCCGTCGTCAGGAACGGATGATCCGCCCTGATCAGGATTGCCAGATCCTTCGTCATCCGGCCCGACTCCACCACGTCCACGCACACCTGCTCGAGCGTCTGCGCGAAGGCGACCACGTCGGGCGTGTCGTCGAAGCGGCCGCGGTACTGGAGGCCGCGCGTCCAGGCGTAAATCGACGCGATGGGGTTCGTGGACGTCGGCTTGCCCTGCTGGTGCAGCCGGTAATGCCGGGTCACGGTGCCGTGCGCGGCTTCGGCCTCCACGGTCCTGCCGTCGGGCGACATCAGCACCGACGTCATGAGGCCGAGCGATCCGTAGCCCTGCGCCAGCGTGTCCGACTGCACGTCGCCGTCGTAGTTCTTGCACGCCCACAGGTAGCCGCCGCTCCACTTCAGGTTGGCCGCCACCATGTCGTCGATCAGGCGGTGCTCGTACGTCAGGTTCTTCGACGCGAAGGCGTCCTTGAACTCGGCGTCGAACACGCGCTGGAA
>VFYY01000155.1 GCA_016871375.1 Acidimicrobiia bacterium | reverse complement strand
GCGCCTCCAGGTCCGCGTCGAAGGGCTCGAGGCGCGCCTGAACAACGCGCTCGCGCAGGTGGCGGCTGCCGATCAGCTCGTCGCCGACTCGCGGCGCGTCGCCGGCGAGCTGCAGTCGGCGATGGGCGTGCTGGCTGCCCCCGATCTCGCCCGGATCGACCTCGCCGGTCAGGCGGCCGCGCCCTCCGCACGCGCACGCGCGCTGTGGAGCCGCGCGCGCGGCATGGTCTTCACCGCGTCGAACCTGCCGCCGCTGCCGTCCGGCCGCGTCTACCAGGTGTGGGTGGTCGCCGGCGCCGCGCCAATCAGTGCCGGCTTGCTCATGCCCGACGCCTCCGGCGGCGGCATGGTCTACTTCAACACCCCGCCCGACATTCCCGCGCCCCGCGCCATCGCGGTCACGCTCGAACCCGCCGGCGGCCTGCCCGCCCCGACAGGCGCCTTCTACCTGATGGGCGCCCCCGCCGCACTCTAGGCACCTCAGGCACCTCAGGCACTCCAGGCACACATCCAACCAGCTCAGCCTCCCGTAGAGAGCCCAGGGAGGTGTGACGTGAGGAAACTGATATCTGCTGCTCTGGCGCTCGGTCTGGCCGCGGTCTGCGTGGCGCAGCCGGGAGCGTCGAGCCACCGCGAGGCGCTTGCGGTCCTGAACGAGCCTTGCGCGGACAACACGGACACGTACGCGTGGGTGAACGACGGGGCGCACGACAAGCTGTATCTGATCATGAACTTCCAGCCGCTCCACGAGCCGGGCCAGGGCAACCACGGCCTGCGCGCGTGCAACGGCTATCGCTACGAGTTTCACATCGGCAAGGGCACGAGCCTCAGGGATCAGGCGGTCTACCGCGTCGAGTTCACGAACCGGCTCGAGGCCGAGGCTGCGCCCAGCGCGCGTGACGGCGTGGGCGGCGGCAACGAGATCCTCTGGCAGCTGACCGGCGGCACCGAGACGATGACGGTGACGCGCGTGAGCGCGCCG
This sequence comes from Acidimicrobiia bacterium, assembly GCA_016871375.1. GTDB lineage: Bacteria > Acidobacteriota > Vicinamibacteria > Vicinamibacterales > UBA2999 > VFYY01. Next base: position 8,598 of record VFYY01000155.1, on the reverse strand, counting down.
GGCATCGCGACCGAGAGCGTGATCGGCGCCAACCTGGCGGTGCTGCCGAACAACCACGGCCCGCAGACCGACCGGCTCGTCTACGGCCTCGGCACGTTCCGCGGCTACGAGTCGGGCGATCGCACGGTGCGCGAGCACGGCCTCTACAACCAGGACTTCGTCGACCGCTTCATCCACACGCTGAGCAACGGCGGCCGCATCATCGCCGGCCAGTTCGACGATCCCTATCAGCTCGACGAGAAGGGCATCTTCGATCTCGTCAACCTGAACGAGGACGATCTCGGCGGCATCCGTGGCGCGCGCCGCCGCCCCGGCAAGGACGTCTTCACCGGGTTCAACGTGTTCTCGATCGCGCTGGAGATTCCGACGCGCGAGCTGTTCCCCGGCGGCATTCCGCACAACGGGACGCTGAACGCGGCGTCCACGGACAGCCTGCTGCGCGTGTGGACGAGCATCAGCCGCCAGGAGACGCAGACGGTGAACGCGTCGAACGTGATCACGGGCGTGTCCGGGTCGGGGAACTACGTGCAGGTCGGCCGCAACGCGCTGCCGCTCTTCAACGCGGGCCTCGTGGGCGCCCAGCGCCAGACGCTCTACCTGCGTACCACCCCGATGACCGACGTCAGCAACTTCGGCGCGGACATCCTGTTCCCGGTGCTCGTGCGTGACCTCGAGGCGCTCGGCGTCTACCGCGCGCTGGGCGTGCCCGACGCGACCGTCGCGGCGCTCAAGGGGCCGCGCACCGACATCATCACCGCGATCAACCTGGGGCGGCCGATTCCGGTGGCGGACGGCAGCACGGGCGACGTGATCACGCTGGATGCGGCCATCGACTCCAGCTTCCCGAACGGGCGGCGCCTCGGCGGCGGCACCGCGCCGAACCGCAATCAGGTGAACGTCAATACCGTGCTGATCAGCCTGATTGGCGCCGGCGATCCGGCCGCGGGTCTCGCCAAGGGCGTCGAGACCAACGACAAGAACTACCTGACGCGGTTCCCGTTCCTGGCCCCGGCGCACCAGGGCCTGCTCCAGGGGCACGGCGGCACGAACAGCCCCGCGGTCCCCGACATCCCGGTTCCGTGAACGTGAAGGCAGTCATCGTGGCGGCGGCGCTCGCACTCAGTGCGGCGCCGCTCGCCGCCCACGACATGTGGATCGAGCCGTCGACGTTCTTCCCGCAGGCCGGCGCGCTCGTCGGCGTCGGATTCCGCGTGGGCGAGAACCTGCTCGGCGACCGGATGCCTCGCGACCCCGCGCTCGTCAACGAGTTCGTGGTCGAGGATGCGGAAGGACGCAAGCCGGTGGTCGGCCGCACCGGGTCGGATCCCGCCGGCCTCGTCCGCGCGGGCACGCCGGGCCTGCTCGTCGTCGGTTACCGCAGCAATCCGAGCGCCGTCGAGCAGACGAACGAGAAGTTCACCCAGTACCTGAAAGAGGAGGGCCTCGAGGCGATTGCGCAGGCCCGGGCGCGCCGCGGCCAGACCGGCCCCGTGCGCGAGCTCTTCTCGCGCAGCGCCAAGAGCCTGATCCAGTCAGGGCCCGTGAAGCCGGCCGACGGCGATCGCGTGCTGGGCTTTCCGATCGAGCTCGTGGCCGAGCGCAACCCGTACGCGATGAGCGCGGGACAGGAGCTGCCCGTGCGGCTCACCTACGAGAACGGGCCGCTCGCCGGCGCGCTGGTCGTCGCCGTCAACCGCGCCAACCCGATGCAGAAGTTGCGCGCGCGCAGCGGCAAGGACGGCCGTGTCCGCTTCACGCTGCCGTACACGGGCGTGTGGCTCGTCAAGGCCGTGCACATGGTGGAGGCGCCGGCGGGCGCCAACGCCGAGTGGGTCAGCTACTGGGCGTCACTGACCTTCGAGCTGCCATGACGAGGCTCATGGCCGGCATCGTGGCGGTGCTCCTCGCGTTCGGGATGCCCGCGCAGGCGCACGAGATCGGCACGACGAAGGTGTCGGCAGTGTTGCAGGGCAGCAGCTATGCGATCGAGATCGCGACCGACGCCGACGCGCTCGCCGAGAAGCTTGAGGCCATCGGCGGCGCCGGATTCAATCGCGACGAGCTGCTGCTCACGCGGCTGCAGGTCGCGTTCGACGGGACTGCCGTGACGCCGTCGGTCGAGTACGTGGTGACGCCGGCACCCGACGCGAATTCCGCGGCGCTGGGGACCATCCGGCTGACCGGCGAGATCCCCGCGGACGCCCGCGAGTTCACGTGGACGTACGGGTGGACGTTTGCGTCCTACTCGCTGTCGGTCGGGCCCACCGTCGCGTGGCTCGAGGGCGGCGAGACGAGCGCGCCCTTTCCCGTGGGGTCAGACCCCCTGACACGGATCGACTCAGGGGGTCTGACCCGATGGCAGACGGCGTGGCGGTATCTCGTGCTGGGCTTCACGCATATCGTGCCGCACGGGCCCGACCACATGCTGTTCGTGCTCGGCCTCTTCCTCCTCAGCGGACGCCTGCGCACGGTGCTGTGGCAGGTCAGCGCTTTCACGCTGGCGCACTCGCTGACCCTGGCGCTCAGCGTCTACGGCGTCATCATGGCACCGCCGGCGCTGGTCGAGCCGCTCATCGCGGTGTCGATTGCCTACGTGGCGATCGAGAACATCTTCCTGCGGGATCTCAAGCCGTGGCGGGTGTCGCTCGTGTTTGCGTTCGGGCTGCTCCACGGCATGGGTTTCGCCGGCGTGCTGCAGGAGATCGGGCTGCCGCGCGCGGAGTTCGTCACCGCGCTCGTGACGTTCAACGTCGGCGTCGAGCTCGGCCAGCTGGCCGTCATCGGCGCGGCGTTCCTGCTCGTCGGGTGGCGCTCCGGCACCCCGTGGTACAGGGACCGCGTCGTCGTGCCCGCGTCGGTCGCGATCGCCTGTACGGCGATCTACTGGACCCTCGAGCGCCTCGCGTAGATCGCCTGCAACGCCTGCGCGAGCGTCGGGTGCTGGAACTGGAACCCGAGGGCGAGGGCCTTTGCGGGCAGCACGCGCTGGCCGGTCAGGATCATCGTCGCCATCTCACCGAGCACGAGACGCAGCGCGAATGCCGGCGCCGGCATGAACGACGGCCGCCGCAGCGCGCGCCCGAGCGTCTGCGCGAACTCGCGGTTCGTCACCGGGTTGGGCGCGGTGAGGTTCAGCGGCCCCGAGACGGCGGCAGTCGTCAGCGCCCACGTGACCATCGCGATCCAGTCGTCGCGGTGGATCCATGGCATCCACTGGCGTCCCGTTCCGAGCGGGCCGCCGGCCATGAAGGAGAACGGCATCGCCATCTCGGCAAGCGCGCCGCCCTCGCGGTCGAGCACGATGCCGGTGCGCAACAGTACGACGCGGCTCGACGTGGCGGCCGCCAGTGCCGCCGCTTCCCATTCCTGTGCGAGCGAGGACAGGAAGTCGTCGCCTGGCGGCGTCGCCTCCGTGACCTCCTCGTCGTCATGCGGGCCGTAGATGCCGACCGCGGAGGCGTTCAGGAACACGGCGGGCGTGCGTGAGCCCTGCGTCATTGCCGCGACGAGTCCGCGCGTGGCGTCGAGGCGGCTGGCGCGCAGCGCCGCCTTCCGTGATCTGGTCCAGCGCGCGCCCGCGATCGACTCGCCCGAGAGGTTGATGACGGCGTCGGCGGCTTCCACCGCGAGGGCCCACGGTCCGGCGATGGTGGCGGGATTCCACCCGACCTGGCCGGCGCCATGGGGGCGCCGGGTGAGCACGGTGACGAGGTGGCCTTCGGCGCGCAGGCAGCGCACGAGCGGGGCACCGAGAAAGCCCGTGCCGCCGGCGACGACGATCCGCATGCGCAATCGTAGCTTGACAGGGGGCGCCGCGGCGGACTATTAACTAACCGGTTGGTTAACCGCATGGCCGCCCGCCGCGCCCGCACCCGTGACACCCAGGCCGGCGTCTTCCGCGCCGCCGCCCAGGAATTCGCCGACCGCGGCTTCGATGCCGCTCGCGTTGACCGGATTGCCGCCAGAGCACGCGTCAACAAGGCGATGCTCTACTACCACTACGGCAGCAAGCAGGGCCTCTACGACGCCGTGCTGCGCGACGTCTTCACCGCCATCGGCGCCCGCGCCCGCGCCATCGCCGACGGCCACGGCGCCGCCGACCAGAAGCTCGACGCGTGGATCGCGGCCATCGTCGAGGAGGCCGCGGCGCGGCCGTGGTTCCCGCCGCTCATGCTGCGCGAGATCGCATCGGGGGCCCGCCATCTCGACCCCGCGACGTTCGGCCTCATGAACGCCGTGTTCCTGGCCGTCCGCGACCTCATCGTGCAGGGGCAGCGGGAGGGCGCGTTCCGCCCCGCCGACCCGCTTCTGACGCACATGACCATCCTGCCGCCGATCCTCATCTTCTTCGCGCGGCAGAACGCCATCGAGCAGCGCAAGCCGCCGAAGGACCTTGCGGCCGCGGAGCCGCGCAAGACGCACGAGTTCGTCACCCACATGCAGGCGTCCGCGCGCGGCATGTTGCACCTGCACCGATGAGGAGAGGACCGATGCGCCTGCGGATCCTGGGACTGCTCACGCTTGCGGCCGTGGCCGGGTGCCGCGAGCCCGAGCCCACCGGCACCGTCCGCGTGTCCGGCCACGTGGAAGCCACCGAGGTGCAGGCCTCCGCCGAAGTCGGCGGCCGCCTCCTCGAGCTCCGTCCCGTCGAAGGCGACCGCGTGGCGAAGGGCGAGGTGATCGGGCGGCTGGACCCGCGCGACATCGAGCTGCAGATCGGCCGCGCCCGCGCGGACCGCGCCGCCGCCGACGCGCAGCTCCGCTTCGTGCAGGCCGGCTCGCGGCCCGAGGAGATCCGCCAGGCGCGCGCGCAGGCCGCCGCCGCCGCCGCCGACGTGGACGCCATTGCCTCCGAGCTGAAGGCCGCCGAGACCGACCTGCAGCGCTTCGAGCAGCTCCTGCAGGCGAACGCGGGGTCGCAGAAGCAGCGCGACGATGCGCGGGCGCGCGTGGACGTGGCGCGCGACCGCGAGCGTGGCGCGCGCGAACGTGTGCGCGCCGCGCAGGAGCTGGTGGCGCGGCTCGAAGCCGGCCCGCGCCGCGAGGAAGTGGAGACGGCGCGCGCCCGTGTCGCCGCTGCCGACGCGCAGATGGCGATTCTCGAGAAGACGCTCGCCGACACCGCCATCGTGGCGCCGGCCGACGGACTCGTCACGCAGAAGCTGGTGGACGCCGGCGAGGTCGTCGCGCCGCGGATGCCGCTGCTCGTCATCACCGACCTCGACCACGCGTGGGCGAACCTGTTCGTGCCGGAGCCGATTGTGCCGCGCGTCACGCTCGGCCAGGCGGCTACCGTCTTCACGGATGCGGGCGGTGAGGGAATCGCGGGCACGGTCACCTACGTGTCGCCGCGCGCCGAGTTCACGCCGCGCAACGTGCAGACGGCGGACGAGCGGTCGAAGCTCGTCTACCGCATCAAGGTCTCGGTGGACAACACGGCCGGCGTGCTGAAGTCGGGGATGCCGGTCGACGCGGAGCTCGCGGTCCCGTGACCGCCGCGATCGAGTTCAGCCGCGTCACGAAGCGCTACGGCACGACGGTCGCGCTGCACGGGCTGGATCTCCGCGTCGAGCGCGGCGAGATGTTCGGGCTGATTGGCGCGGACGGCGCGGGGAAGACGACCGCCATCCGGCTGATGGGCGGCCTGCTCCACGCCGACGAAGGCGAGATCCGCACGCTCGGCACCGACCCGGCGACGCACCATCGCGCGGTCACCGAGAAGGTCGGCTATCTCTCGCAGCGGTTCAGCCTCTACGGCGACCTCACCATCGACGAGAACATCGCGTTCTTCGCCGAGATCCACGGCGTCGGCGACTACCACCGCCGCCGCGATCAGCTCCTCGCCATGACCCGGCTCGCGCCGTTCCGCACGCGCCTGGCGGACCGGCTCTCGGGCGGCATGAAGCAGAAGCTGGCGCTCGCCTGCACGCTCGTCCACGAGCCCGAGCTGCTCCTGCTCGACGAGCCGACGACGGGCGTGGACCCCGTCTCGCGCCGCGAGCTGTGGAAGCTGCTGTCGGAGTTCCTGGCGCAGGGCATCACCATCGTCATGTCCACCACCTATTTCGACGAAGCCGAGCGCTGCGCGCGCGTGGCGCTGCTGCACGACGGGATGCTGCTGGCCGCGGGCGCTCCCGCGGACGTGCGCGGCTCGAGCCCGTCGCTCGAGGACGCGTTCATCGCCGGCCTGACCGCGAAGGGCACCGTATGAGGACGATCGCCACTGTGCTCCTGGTTCTGACCGCCGCCACCGCGGCGGCGCAGGAATCCGCGCTGCGGCTCACGCTCGAAGACGCGCAGATGCGCGCGGTGGCCGCGAGCCACCGCCTGGCCGAGGCGCGGGCGCGGCAGGCGGCGGCGCAGGACGCCGTCACCATCCGCGGCCTGGCCGATCGCCCGCTCGTCGGCGCGTCGGCCGGCTATACGCGCACCAACCACGTCACCGAGTTCATCGTGCCCAGCCCGACCGGCGTGCCGCGGGTGCTGTATCCGGACGTGCCCGACAACTACCGGACACGGCTCGATCTGCAGTGGCCGATCTACGCCGGGGGCCGGACCGACGCGCTGGAGCGCGCCGCGCAAGCCGAGGCGTCCGCGGCGGCCGCGGACGTCGAGGCGGCGCAGGCGGACCTGCGGCTCGAGGTCGCGCGCGCATTCTGGGCGCTCGTCACCGCTCGCGCGACCGTGGCCGTGCTGGACGAGGCGCTGACCCGCTCGCAGGCGCAGCTCGCCGACACGCGCGCGCGGTTCAAGGCCGGGTTCGTGCCGCCGAACGAGGTGGCGGCGGCCGAGGCGCAGGAGTCGCGCCAGCGCATGCTGCTGATCGAGGCGCGCAACCAGCGCGACCTGTCGTCGGCCGACCTGGCGCGTCTGGCGGGCGTGGACCTGCTCCAGCCCATCGAGCCGTCGGCACGTCTCGACGCGGTGGACCTGCCGGCGTCGCCGGTGGATCGCCTCATTGCCGATGCACGCGCGCAGCGCCGCGAACGGCGCGCGCTGGAGCTGCGCATCGAGGCCGCCGAGCACCAGACGGATGCGGCGGCGGGCGGGAAGCGCCCGGCGATCAGCGTCGCCGGCGGCTTCGACTATGCCCGGCCGAATCCGCGCATCTTCCCGCGCGCGGAGACGTGGGACGACTCCTGGGAGCTCGGCATCGGCGTCTCGTGGGCGCTGTGGGACGGCGGGCGGACGCGGGCCGAGATGAGCCAGGCCGCGAACCTGGCGGGCGCGGCCAGGAGCCGTCTCGCCGAGTTCGACTCCGTCGTGGCGCTCGAAGTGCAGCAGCGCCGGCTGGAGACGGAGTCCGGCCGGGCCGCGGTCGTGGCGGCGATGGATGCAGTGCGCGCCGCCGCCGAGGCGCGCAGGGTGGTGGCCCAGCGGTATCAGGCCGGCGTCGCCACGCAGACCGAGATTCTCGACGCCGACGTCGCGCTGCTCCAGGCGGAGCTCGATCGCACGAGGGCGCTGGCGGCCGTGCGGCTCGCGGAGGCGCGGCTCGCGCGGGCAGTCGGCCGATGAACGCGATTGAAGTCCGTCACCTGACGCGGCGCTTCGGCGCGTTCACCGCGGTGAACGACGTGACGTTCGACGTCGCCGAGGGCGAGATCTTCGGCTTTCTCGGCGCGAACGGCGCCGGCAAGTCCACCACGATACGCATGCTCTGCGGCCTGTTGCGGCCGACTTCCGGCAGCGCTGTCGTCGGCGGCGTCGACGTGAGCCGCGATCCGGAAGGCGTGAAACGGCGCATCGGGTACATGTCGCAGCGCTTCTCGCTCTACGAGAAGCTGACCGTCGATCAGAACATCGCGTTCTTCGGCGGGATCTACGGCCTGAGCGGCGAGCGGCTGGCCGACCGCCGTGCGTTCGCGCTCGACATGGCGGGACTGCGCGGACGGGAGTCCACGCTGACGCGCGCGCTGTCCGCGGGCTGGCGCCAGCGGCTGGCGCTCGGCTGCGCCATCCTCCACGAGCCGCCGATCGTCTTTCTCGACGAGCCGACCGGCGGCGTCGATCCCCTCTCGCGCCGCCGCTTCTGGCGGCTCATCAACGAGCTCGCCAGCGGGGGCACGACCGTGCTCGTCACCACCCACTATCTCGACGAAGCCGAGAACTGCCAGCGCATCGCGATCATCAACGCCGGCCGGCTGGCGGCGATGGGCACGGCGCCGGAGCTGAAGGCGCAGTTCGGCGGCGGCGCGCCACAACCGACGCTCGACGACGTCTTCCTGACCGTGGTGCAGCAAGGAGCCGCGTAGATGGTGTCCACCGCGCTGGCCGTCGGCGTCAAGGAGTTCCGGCAGCTCGGGCGCGACCGCCGCACGCTGCTGACGCTGCTCTTCGTCCCCTCGTTCCTGCTCCTGCTCTACGGCTACGCGCTGAACTTCGACATCCGCAACATCCCGCTCGCCGTGCAGGACAACGACCGCAGCACCGCGAGCCGGGAGGTGATCTCGGCGTTCGTCAACTCCGGCTACTTCGACTTCGTTGCCGGCGTCGTGGCGACCGAGGAGATCGAGGCCGTGCTCGATCGCGGCGACGCCCGCGCGGTCCTCGTCATCCCGCCGCGGTTCGGCGAGCAGGTCGCGACCGGCACCTCCG
>VFYY01000154.1 GCA_016871375.1 Acidimicrobiia bacterium | reverse complement strand
TGTGTGGCGAGGAAGACGCCGCGGCGGCCGCTGTAGTCCACGACGGCATTGGCGGGCACGACCAGCGTGTCCTTGCGCTCGTCGGTGGTGATGCTGATCCGCGCGTACATCCCGGGCTTGAGGCGGAAATCGGCGTTCGGGATCTCGATCTCGATCGCCGCCGTCCGCGTGGCCGGATCGAGCACCGGCGCCACGCGCGCGATGCGGCCGGTGAAGGTCTCGCCGGGGAAGGCGTCCACCTCGACGCGTGACTCGTCGCCGGCCTTCAGCTGCTTGAGGTCCTTCTCGATGACGTTGACGACCAGGCGCACGCGGCTGATGTCCACGACGTCCACGACCGGCGCGTTCTGGCCGACGAAGGCGCCCGGGTCCACCGCGCGGCGCGCGACGAAGCCGTTGACGGGCGAGATGATGTTCGTGTTCGCGAGGTTGATCTTCAGCTCGTCGAGGCGCGCGTTGGACTGCGTGTTCTGCGCGCGCGCGAGATCGAGCTGCGCGACGGCCGCCTGATGGCGGGCCTCGGTGTCGTCGAGCGTCTGCTTGGGCAGCAGCTGCCGCGCGAAGAGGTTGCGCGACCGCTCCAGGTTGGTTTCGGCGAGCTTCAGGTCGGCTTCGCGCTGGCGGATGGTGGCGAGCGAGACCTCCTGCGCCGCCACCGCCTGGCGCACCTGCTCCTGGATCTCGTTGTCCTCGATCTTCGCGATGCGCTGCCCGCGGCTGACGCGGTCGCCAAGCCGGACCGAGACCGACTCGAGCCGCCCGGCCGCGCGCGGCACGACGGCCACGGTCGCGTCGCCCACGAGGTTGCCGACTCCCGTCAGCTGCTGCGCGACGGAGCCCTTCTTGACCGTCGCGACTTCCACGGTCATCGGACCGGCATTCCGGCCGCGGCCACGGCCTCCGCCGCCCCCGCCGAAGTTGCCCCCGCCGAAGTTGCCGCCGCCGAAGTTGCCGCCGCCCTGCCGGCCGCCGCCCTGCGCCTGCGCGCCGTTGCCCGGTGCGCCGCCGCCGAAGACGCCTGCGAGATAGGCCGCCCCGGCAAGCGCCGCGACGGCCACCGCGATGATGACGACCCTCTTCACCTAGTTCCCGCCTCCGCCACCAGCGTTGATGGCCGTGATGCCCCCGCCGCGGTTGGCCGGCGCTTCCTGCACGCGCTGGTAGTCCACGAGCGCCCTCCGGTAATCGAGCAGCGCCCGCAGCTCGGAGTTCTGGGCCGTCGACAGGTCGCGCTGCGCCTGCACGACGAAGAAATTGGTCGAGAGGCCGACGCTGAAGCGGCTCTGTTCCGCGTCGAGCCGGGTCTGCGCCAGCCCGCGCGCGGCCTCGGCGGCCTCGTAGCGGCGCAGGCTGTTCTCGACCTGCAGCGCCGCGTTGGTCACTTCCGTCGCCACCTGCAGCTCCAGCGCGCGGACCTGCGCGGCCGACTGGTTGCGCTGCACGCGCGCGCGCGCGTACTGCGCCTCCGCGGCGCTCGCGCCAATCGGGTACGACAGATTGACCTGGAAATTCCAGTTCGGATAGTCCTGCCCCGACAGCGTGCGCCACGCATCGGAGTAGCCGCCCGGCAGCGTGCCGACGATGACGCTGGTGATTCCGCTGCCCTGGCGGCGGTACTGCGTGCCGCCGAGGCCCACCGCGCCGTAGCTGAGGTTCAGGTCGAGATCGGGCAGCATGTTGTTGCGCATCAGCGTCAGCGTGACGTCGTTGCTCTCGATCTGCCGGCGCGCCTGGTCGAGATCCGTGCGGTCCTCGAGCGCCCTGCGCACCGCACCCTCGACGTCGAGCGGCTCGGGCGCGAAGTCGGGACGGTCGGTCGGATTGATCGCGGCGCGCCACAGCGGGTCCTCGGTGCCGTTGACGATGAGGCGCTTGAGCGCGAGCTCGGAGGTCCGCCACGTGGCTTCGGCCTGCGCCACCGTCTGCCGGCGCGTGGCGACCTCGGCCTCCGCCTGCACGATGTCGAGCGGCGCCATCGTGCCGATCTCGACGCGGGCGCGGTTGTCCTCGACGAGGCGCTGGGCCAGGTCGAGCGACCCGTGCGCCACTGCAACGGCCTGCAGCGCGTAGACCAGCTCCCAATAGGTGTTGCGGACGGTCGCCAGCGTGGTCGCGATCGTGCCGCGGAGCTGCGTCTCGGAGATGTCGCGGCCGATCGCGGTGACGCGCAGCTGCTGCCGGTTGTTGTCGATCAGGAACCCGCGGAGCAGCGGCTGGTTGAACGACAGGTTGAAGTTGCTGTTGAACGCCGGGTTGTAGTTCGCGAACAGGTTCGAGGTGACCTGCCTGTTGTTGTTGAACTGGAACGCGACGCTCCCGCCGCCCCACGGCGCCAGCTGCGTCAGCCCCATGTTGTACGTCGTCGTGTCGTTGTCGACGATGGTGCCGCCATTCAGCGTGCTGGTCGGCGCCTGCACGCGCGACTGCTGGCCGAAGGTCGACGTGGCGGTGGGGCGATAGAGCGCGCGGATGCGCGCGATGTTCAGGTCGAAGGTCTGCGGGTTGAGCCGCTCGACGGCGAGCTCGAGATTACGCTCGAGCGCGCGCGTGGTGGCCTCCTGCAGCGTCAGATCCACCTGCGTGCCCGGCGGCGGCGGCGCGACGGTGGGCCGGGTCTGCTCGGTCTCGGCGCGGGCGGCCACGAACTGCTGCCCGGCGACGCGGGCGATTTCGTCGAGGCGCGCGCGCTCGGCGGCGTTCTCCTGCGCCAAGGCGGGTGCAGCCGCAAGGAACACGGCGACAGCGAAGGCGGTCGTTCTCATGGCGCTCTGATCCGAAGACGCTCCGGGTTGGGGAATCAGCGGTCGCGGCCGGGCGGACGCGGCCCGCGGTTGCGGTCGTTCTGCGCAAGCGCGGTGAACTTGGCCCACTGGTCCGCCGTGAGGCTGCGCCGCATGCGCAGCAGCATCATCGTGCGCGTCTTGTTCAGTTCCGCGCGGGCGGCTTCCACCACGTCCACCTGGCTCATGACGGTCTTGTCGTCGCCCGTTTCGACGACGTGGTCGAACGCGCGCTCGGCCTGCTCGAGCGAGTCCATCCGCTGCCGCAGCGTCGGCTGGTGCTTCTGGAAGATCTCCTCGAGGCGCGTGCTCTGTTCAGGGGTGAGGCCGAGTTCCTTGACGAAGCGGTCGTTCTGCCACCACTTGCCGCGCTGGGCCGCGGCCGGGACCGCGAAGACCAGGACAAGCGCCGCCATGGCGGCAGCCCGCCGGACGAAGATTTTGGAGACTTTCATGGCTGACTTGCCTCACAATACGCCCGCAGTGCGGTCACTATTTACCCGTCCTTGGCACAACCCTTGCGCAGAGGGCATACCGAGACGACTGATATGACACGACGTGTGATGCTCGGAGCGGTGATCGTAACCCTTCTCGCCGGGCTGGCCGCAGCTGCGCAGCGGGGGTTTTCCCTGAGCGGCAGGCTGGGCGCCACGGACCAGGAGGCCCAGGAAGGCTACTTCGCGATCGACAATCAGACGATGATCGTGGTGAAGCCGGGCAGCGACTTCCACGCCTATCTGCGCACGAAAGTCGGCCAGCGCGTCCGGATTACCGTCGAGCCGGACTCAGAATCCGAGTAGGGGCACGGCGCGCCGCGCCCCTACGCAAGCCCCTCGAGCCGCCGGATGGCGGCCGCGACGAGATTGTCGGGCGTGGACGCGCCCGACGTCAGCCCGATCGCCACCTCTCCGTCGGGCAGCCAGCCGGCCGTCACCACCTCGGTCTTTGCATCCACCGGCTTGTGCCGGATCTCGCCCGCCGACAGCAGCCCCTCCGGGTCCGGAATGTGGAACGTCCGTACCCTCGCGGCGCACATCCGCGCCAGGTTGCAGGTGTTGCTGCTGTTCAGTCCCCCGATCACGATCATCAGGTCCATCGGATGCTCGTCGAGCAGCGCCGTCACCGCATCCTGTCGATCCTGCGTCGCGCTGCAGATCGTGTCGAACGCGCGGAAGCGCGTCGCCGACCCGGCGTCTCCGTACCGGTCCCGCATTGCGGCGCGGAACATCTCGCCAATCTCCAGCGACTCGGAGCTGAGCATCGTCGTCTGGTTGGCGCAGCCGGCGCGCTGCAGGTCGCGATCGGGGTCGAAGCCCGCCGAGATGGCGCGCTCGAAGCGCGTGATGAACGCGTCGCGGTCGCCGCCGGAGCGGATGTAGTCGCACGCGGCGGCGGCTTCGTGGCGGTCGAGCACGACGAGGTAGTGGCCGCCCGCCTGGACGGCCTGCGACGCCGTGGCGCGCGTCTCCTCGTGCCAGTACTTGCCGTGAATGATCGAGGTGAAGCCGTCCTCCGCGTACCGCGTCACGTTCTTCCAGACGTTCAGCACCGAGCCGCACGTGGTGTCCACGAGCGTGCAGCCGCGCGCCTGCAGCGACGCCAGCAGCTCCACCGTGACGCCGAACGCCGGCAGGATGACGACGTCCGCCGGCCCGAGGTCGTCGAGGGCGTGGTCGCCGTCGCTCAGGAAACGGATGCCCTGCGCGCGGAGCTGATCGTTGACGTGCGGGTTGTGAATGATTTCGCCGGTCAGGTGGACGTGGCGATCGGGGAAGCGGCGGCGCGCCTGGTAGGCGTAGTCCACCGCGCGGTCCACGCCGTAGCAGAAGCCGAACTCGCGCGCGAGATGGATGGTGAGGCGGCCCGCGGAGTAGGTGTAGCCGGCCTGGCGGATGGCGTCGACCAGATCGCTGTGATAGCTCTCCGTCAGGACGCCGGCGACCTCGTGCTTCAGATCGAGGCCCTTCCGGAAAATCAGAGGGGGCACTAGCGGGCTGCGATCTCCCAGACGCGCGGCGTCATTTCGTCCAGCGGCTGCAGCGAGTCGGGGCGGATGCCCTCGATCGCCATCTCGAGCTGACCCAGGAACTCCTCCTCGGAGAGCGTCGTCGAGACGGCGCGCAGCGCGGGCGCGCCCGCGTCGGGGCGCGAGGCGACGACCTGCGCGACACGGGTGCGGTCGCGCGTCGAGAAGTCATAGGTGAGCTGGCCGGCGACCACGCCGATGAGCAGACCCGCGGCCGCGGCGCCTGCCACCCACCGCATGCCCGGACGAGCGCGCAGCGCGGCGGGCGCGTGCGCGTAGCCGGCGGGAAACGCGATGAGGCGGCCCGGACGCCCCTCGTGCTCGATGCGCGCGAGGATGCGGCTCTGCTGGCGCGCCAGGCGATCCGCGGGGAACGCGGCATCGGCCTCGGCGTTCACACTCTCCCGGTGCTCGTCGAGCAGGCGGGCAAGCTCGTCGTCGGAGAGGTGGTCGCTCATCTCTGGTGCTCTAACAACTTCCGCAGCCTGCGAATGGCCCGGAACAGGTGGACCCGCACCGTGGCCTCGCTGAGGCCCAGCGCCTGGCTGACCTCGGCCGTGCTCTGCTCCGCCATCTGGCAGAGCGTGAAGACCGTGCGCTGCCGTTCGGGCAGCTTCTCAACCGCGGCCGCGATCTGCCGTCCCCGCTCGCTGGCGACGAGCCGCGCCTCGGGACCCGGCTGCGGCGCCGGCGGATCGTGCGGCGTCATGTCGCCGCCGGACGCCATCGGGAGCGTCCACTTCAGTCGCCGGGCGCGCGCCTTCCGCAGGTCGAGGCACCCATTGACGAGGATCCGGGTGAACCAGACCTCGAAGGGCAGCTCCTCGCGATAGCTCGTGATGTGCGTGAACACCTTGACGAAGGCGTCCTGGACGGCTTCGTCGGTGTCGTGCACGTCGCGCAGGTACTGGTAGGCGATCCGGACGGCGCGCCGCTGCTGCAGAGCCACGAGCTCGGCGAACCGTTCGCGGGCGGCGTCGCGCGCGCCCGACAGCACCAGGGCCTTGATTTCGCCCGCCAGCACCGACTCCTTCGACCGCGGCGCCGCAGGCGCCGGTGCGACGGCAACCGCCGGAGACGTCGCACGTCGGGGAGGCGTTCTGGACATGAATACGGCTATCCGGGGGGAATATTTACCGCTCGAGTGTGTTGATCATACCCCAGGTATCCGGTACGATCCTTGTCTTTCGGCATTCCTCCCACGACGGAGCCACAGGAGCACAAATGAGCACACAGGTGGAGCGGGCGCACGGCCTCGAGACCGTCGGCATCCTCCGGTCAGGGCGCGTCCACTGGAACCTGAGCCCGGCCGCGCTGTACGAGGAGGCGATCCAGCGCCGCGAAGCCGTTCTTGCCGCGGAAGGCCCCCTGGTGGCCCGTACCGGGCAGCATACCGGCCGCTCGCCGAACGACAAGTTCGTGGTGCGCGAGCCCGCCAGCGAGAAGCACGTCCACTGGGGCGCCGTGAACCGGCCGGTGGACGCCGACAAGTTCGACGCCCTGCACAAGGACCTGGTGGCGTACCTGCAGGACAAGGAGCTCTACGTCCTCGACGCGTGGGCGGGCGCCGATCCGTCGTACCGCCTTCCGATCCGCGTCGTCAACGAGTACGCGTGGCACAACCTGTTCGCGCGGAACATGTTTCTTCCCGAGAACGACCCCGCGAAGCGCCGGGAGCACACGCCGGAGTTCACGGTCATCGACGCGCCGAACTTCACGGCGGACCCCGCGCGCCACGGCTCGCGCTCGGACTGCTTCATCTTCGTGAACTTCGGCAAGAGGCTGGTGCTCATCGGCGGCACCAGCTACGCGGGCGAGATCAAGAAGTCGATCTTCACGATCCTCAACTACACGCTGCCGCTGCAGGGCGTGCTCTCGATGCACTGCTCGGCGAACATCGGCCGGGCGGGCGACACCGCGCTCTTCTTCGGCCTCTCGGGCACGGGCAAAACGACGCTCTCGAGCGACCCCGAGCGCCGGCTGATCGGCGACGACGAGCACGGCTGGAGCGATCGGGGCGTCTTCAACTTCGAGGGCGGCTGCTACGCGAAGATGATCAAGCTGTCGGCGGAAGCCGAGCCGCAGATTTACGCCACGACGAAGCGCTTCGGCACCATCCTCGAGAACGTCGTCGTCCATCCGGAACAGCGCACGCTCGACCTCGACGACGCGTCCCTCACCGAGAACACCCGCGGCTCCTACCCGATCGACTTCATCGACAACGCGGTCCCGTCAGGCCAGGGCGGCCATCCCAGGAACATCGTGATGCTCACCGCGGACGCCTACGGCGTGCTGCCGCCGATCGCGCGGCTGACCGCGGACGGCGGGATGTATCACTTCCTGTCCGGCTACACGGCGCGCGTGGCCGGGACGGAAAAGGGTGTGACCGAGCCGAAGGCGACGTTCAGCACGTGCTTCGGCGCGCCGTTCCTGCCGCTCAACCCGAATGTCTACGCGCGGATGCTCGGCGAGAAGATCGCCAGGCACCAGGCGCGCGTGTGGCTGGTCAACACCGGGTGGACCGGCGGGCCGTACGGGACGGGCAGCCGCATGCGGATCGCGCACACCCGCGCGATGATCACCGCGGCGCTCGGCGGCAGGCTCGACGACGTGAAGTACCGGAGACACCCGGTGTTCAACGTGGACATTCCCGAAACGGTGCCCGGCGTGCCCGATACCGTGCTCGACCCGCGCAGCACGTGGCCCGACCCGGCGGCCTACGACGAGCAGGCCGGGAAGCTGGCGCAGATGTTCGTCGAGAACTTCAAGGCGTTCGAGAAGGACGTGCCGGAGTCCGTGAAACAGGCCGGGCCCAGGCTCTGAACGTGCGAGTTGTGATTTGCGATTTGCGATTTGAAATCACAAATCACAAATCACGATTCACAAATGATTTTTGAACCCGTCATAGGCCTCGAGATCCACGCGCAGCTGCGCACGCGGACCAAGATCTTCTGCGGCTGCAGCACGGCGTTCGGCGCCCCGCCAAATTCCCAGGTGTGCCCGGTGTGCCTCGGCATGCCGGGCGCGCTGCCCGTCCTCAACCGCCAGGCCGTGGACTACGCGATCAAGGCCGCGCTCGCGCTCGGCTGCGACATCCAGGCCGGCTCGATCTTCGCGCGCAAGAACTACTTCTACCCGGACCTGCCGAAGGGCTATCAGATCTCGCAGTACGAGCGGCCGCTCGCGCTCCGCGGCGGGCTCGAGATCACCGTCGAGGGGCGGACGACGTTGGTCGGCCTCACGCGCATCCACATGGAAGAGGACGCGGGCAAGTCGCTGCACGAGGGCTTCCACGATTCCGATCGCCGGACGTACGTGGACTACAACCGCAGCGGCGTTCCGCTGATCGAGATCGTCAGCGAGCCGGACATGCGCTCGGCGGCCGAGGGGGCCGAGTTCTTCTCCCGGCTGCGCGACATCCTCGTCTGGCTCGGCGTGAACGACGGCAACATGGAAGAGGGCAGCCTGCGCTGCGACGCCAACGTCTCGGTGCGCCCGGTCGGGCAGGAGGCGTTCGGCACCAAGGCCGAGGTCAAGAACGTCAATTCGTTCCGCTACCTGCAGAAGGCGCTCGAGTACGAGATCGAGCGGCAGATCGCGGTGATCGAGGGCGGCGGCCGCGTCCTGCAGGAGACGCGGCTGTGGGACTCCGCCACCGACCGCACGCACTCGATGCGCAGCAAGGAAGAGGCGCACGACTATCGCTACTTCCCGGAGCCGGACCTGCCGCCGCTCGTCGTGGACGCGGCGCGCATCGAGGCGGTGCGCGCGTCGATGCCCATGCTGCCAGCGGAGCGAAAGCAGCGGTTCGTGGCGGCGTACGGCCTGTCCGAGTACGACGCCGGCGTGCTCACGCAGTCGGTGGAACTCGCGGACTATTTCGAGGCGGTCGCCGCGGAATCGAAGCGGGCAAAACTGGCGGCGAACACGATCAGCGGTGTCGTGATGTTCATGCTGAAGGACCGGAACATGACGATTGACGAGTTCCCGGTTCGACCGCCTGACTTGAGCACGTTGCTCGTGCTGCTGGACACCAACGTCATCAGCAACACGGTGGCCAAGGATGTCCTGGGGAAGATGGTCGAGTCGGGACGCGATCCACGTGAGATCGTCCAGACCGAGGGTCTCGCACAGAACTCCGACGAGGAGAGCCTTCTGTCAATCATTCGAAGGGTCATTGCCGGGAACGGGGACGCCGTCGCACAGTACCGTGCGGGCAAGGCACAGACCTTCGGCTTCCTCGTCGGGCAGGTGATGAAGGGGAGCGGCGGCACGGCCAATCCGAGGCTCGCCACCGAGCTCCTGAAGCGGGAACTCAGCAATACGTAGGGGCGGCCCCGTACGGGCCGTCGGGTGCTATACTGAATTCACTCCAACACATTACGCCTTTGGCCCCGGGTGCACAGGCAGCGTGATCGAGACGCATCACCTCTCGAAACTTTACAGCCGCGGTTTGTACGCGCTGCGCGACCTGTCGCTCACCGTTGACAAGGGCGAGTTCGTGTTTCTGACCGGGCCAAGCGGCGCCGGCAAGTCCACGTTCCTCCGCCTCCTGCTGATGCAGGAGCGTCCGAGCGAAGGAGAGATTTACGTCAACGGCCACAATCTCTCCAGGCTGTCGCGCAGCGAGATCCAGGAATACCGCCGCGGCATCGGGTTCGTCTTCCAGGACTTCAAGCTGATCCCCTCGCGCACGGTGCTCGAGAACATCTCCTTCGTGCCCGAAGTCCTCGGCGTGCCGCCGTCGCAGCAGCGGCGCCGCGCCTTCCAGGTGCTGAAGTGGGTCGGCCTGCAGCACCGGATGAACGCCTACCCGCTC
>VFYY01000153.1 GCA_016871375.1 Acidimicrobiia bacterium | reverse complement strand
CGACGGCGCGCCGATTCCCGCGCCGCGCGGCACCGTGCGCGCCGGCGCGCCGCTGCGCTTCCCCACCGAGACGGTCGCGGTCTCGACGCTGCTGCCCAGCTTCGATCAGTACCAGGGACCGCCGATCGAGTTCGGCCGCATGGAGCCCACCGCGTCCGACCCCGACGTGCAGCAGCAGTACGGGATGACGGTCGGCACGCCGAACTCCGGCCAGATCAACGCCCTCGGCACGCTGAACCTGCGCGGCGAGCGCTCGGTCACCTGCAAGGGCGACCGCGACCGGCACCCGTCACGGGGCGCGCTGCCGGCCGGCTCCCCCGCCGTGTGCGAGGAGTTCCGCAGGCAGCCCGACGCGCTCGAGCGCGCCGCGGAGCTCGACACGCAGTTCGGCCGGAACCCGGACCTCGCGAAGCTGCCGATGTACTGCATCCCGTTCTCGTTCAAGGATCCCTTCGACACGATGGACATGCGGACGACGGCGGCCGCCGACACCCGCTATGACATCGACTTCCCCGCCCGCGATCACACGCTGGTGGGCCAGCTCCGGGCGAAGGGCGCCATCATCTACGCCAAGGCGGTGAACACCGAGTACAACGGCGTGCCCGCGCCGCCCGACGGCGGCCGGCACGAGCCGGAGAAGGTGCTCGTCTCCGACCTGGGCTACCAGCGCAGCAGCTGGAGCGGCAACCCGCACAGCGCCTACGACGGCACGCGCGCCGCCTCGCTCGGCTCGAGCTCGGGGTCGGGCGCCTCGGTCAGCTCGAACCTCGTGATGTGCAGCATCTGCGAGGAGACGAGCATGTCGTGCCGCGGCCCGGCCAACCACAACTCGGTGGCGCTGGTCCTGCCGCACAAGGCGATGGTCTCCTTCCTCGGCGGCGCGATTGGCGCCGACATCCACAACGACCGCTCCGGCATCCACTGCCGCAGCGTCACGGACTCCGCGAAGGTGCTCGACGCGCTCGAGGATCCGGTCAACGGCTACTACGACCCGCGCGACCCGTTCACGACCGTGTCGCGCGCCAGCGTGCGCGACGAATCGTTCGCGGCCAGCGCGGCGTCGCCGGGCGCGCCCGGCTCGCTCACGGGCGTCCGCATCGGCGTCATCCGCGAGTCGATGCTGAAGTTCCCCGGCGTCATGGCGGACGTCCCGATCGCCGACGCGGCCGCGAAGGAGATCAAGGAGGTCCTCGGCGGCCGGCTGGGCGCCACGCTCGTGGAGTCCACTGACCCGCTGTGGCAGGACGACCCCGACGTCGAGAACATGCGCACCAGCTACACGCGCGCGCTCGCCGAGTTCGTCCCCATCTTCTTCCCCGAGCTGCTCTACCGCCTCAACGGCGCCGGGCGTCCGATCTTCCAGGAGTTCGCCGACGCCATCGTGCCGACGGAGTTCGCGCCCGGACGCACCTTCGGCGCCGGAACCATGAAGCCGGTGGACTACATGCTCGCGATGGCGCAAGGCCGCATCCCGCCGCCGCGCGCGCTCAACATCCGCACGATCCAGACGCTGGCCGACGAGCGGCTCTTCCGCTATCACGTCGCGCAGTACCTCGAGCGCCGCGCCGCCGACTGGAAGGCGCGAGGCTTCACCGAGACGCTCGTGGACTGGCCGGCGCTCAACGCGCGCTCGAAGTTCTGGAGCGACGAGCAGCGCGCCTGGTGGAAGAACTGGGAGGAGGTGGACAGCGTCCGCGCGCCCGTGGGCGAGCGCTCGCCCGCCGCCGAGCGCATCCAGCTCCGCGAGCTGCTCCGCCGCGTCGAGATGAAGGTCATCCAGGAAAACAGGCTCGACGTCGTCGTCCGGCTGCACACGTCGATCCCGCCCGGGAAGATCGGCGGCGCCAATCCGCCGGGACCGCAGGGGGACACGCGCGGCGAGCTGCGCTTCGGCCCCTACGCGGGCGAGACCGAGGTGCTGATCCCGGCCGGCTACGTGCGGACGGTGTACGATCCCTCGTTCGTGCTGAGCCCCGATCGGCGCCGCTACATCGCGCAGGCCGCCACCACGCCGACGACGCTGCCGGCGCCGGGGCTGCCCTTCTCGCTCGTGTTCCGCGCGGAGCCGGGCGCGGAGGACCGCATCCTGAGGGTCGCCTCGGCGTACGAGGCGGCCTCGAAGCGCCGCGTCCCGCCGCCGGAGTTCGGGCCGCTACGGGAGACTTCGTAAGCAGTGAGCCACTGAGATCACGGAGACGTACGTAGCCACGAAGGACACGAAGATGAGCCGTTCGACATCGTCCTCGGTGAAGTCCGAGATCTCAGTGGCTGACAATCTTGGCGGCGGCGGCGGGTGCACATGCCAGTGGTTAGTGCGGTTTCTGAAACGTCGTAGTGTCCGGCTAAAGCCGGACACTACGAAGAAGTCGAAACCGCGCTAGTGCGGCGTCACTGACGCCAGCAGTTCTACCCGAGGGCCGTGACCTTCGTGACCTTCGTGGCTAGAATCGTCGTCGTGATCGTCGTAGTTCAAAGGAGCTGACCATGTTTTCTCGTAGACGACTTCTCGGCACCGGCATCGCCGCTGCCGGCGCATCGTTGTTCGGCAGACGCTCATTCGCGCAGGACTTCGGTCCCGGCGCCGAATCGCTGGGCAAGGTCGGCGGGCGCGACGAGGGCGCGCTCATGCCAGGTCCGGGCCTGCCGGGCGGCGCGCAGACCGAGATCCGGATGGTCGCCTCCCTGCACACGGCCGACCCCGACGAGCTCGAGGTGGCCGTGCGCATGAAGCCCTACGACATGGAGTCGTGGATCAGCGAGTGGACGCGCGTGGCCGAGCGCAACGAGAAGTTCGCGGAGGAGTACGCGGCCGCCGGGCTCAAGGTGACCGCGCACGAGCACTACCGCCGCGCGCAGGAGTTCTACTCGAACGCGACGCTCTACGCGGCGGAGGAGCACCCCAGGCAGCTCCCCCTCTACAGGAAGTACCGCGAGATGTTCGACAAGGCGTGGACGATGCAGCGGCCGCCGTTCGAACGCGTCAAGATCGCGTGGGACGGCAAGCAGCTCAACGGCTACTTCCGCAAGCCGGGCGGCCGCCCCGCCGGCTCGCGCGTGCCCGTCGTCATCGGGTTCCAGGGCGCCGACTCGATGGCCGAGAACACCATCATGGGCGGCGGCGGATCGTTTGTCGCGCGCGGCATGGGCTACCTGGCGGTGGACGTGCCCGGCCAGGGCGACGCCATGCGCCTGCAGAACCTCGCGCTCCCGCCCGACACCGAGCGCGTCGTCAAGGCGCTCGTCGACTACCTGGTCAGCCGCAACGACGTGGACCCGAACCGCATCGCCCTGCAGGGCATCAGCATGGGCGGCTGGAGCGCGCCGCGCGCCGCCAGCGGCGAGCCGCGCATCAAGGCCGTCGTCATGGCCAGCGGCTCGCTCGACCTCGGCTCCGACCTCTTCGACTACTACCCGCCCATCCGCGAGCGCGTGCGCTGGATCATCGGCGCGCGCGATCAGGACGATGCGCGGAGGAAGCTGAAGGACTATACGACGGCGGCCGTGGCGTCGAAGATCCAGTGCCCGATGATCATCGGCTACGGCGCCGACGATCGCATCATGGATCCCAACGGCGCGCTGCGGCTGTACCGCGCGGCGGTGAACTCGAAGCGGCAGATGATGGCCGGCCTCGGCCATCCGCACCATGCGTGGAAGGCCGGCGGCCCGCGCGAGGACCGGCCGGACACGCTGCAGGACTGGATGATGCGGGAGCTCAAGGCCGACGCGGAATCCTGATCACGGAACACCGAGGCGCTGAGGAGAAGTGGATCCATCGAGGTGACATGTCAATCCGGGCGGGACAGGAGATAATGCGCTCGGCGTGAGACCTCGTCGGGTCCTTTTCCTTTTTCTCGCCGCGCTGTTCGTCACCTCCCCCGCCCTGGCCGGGCAGGATGTCGCCACGCGGGACGGCGACGGGCGCGTCACCATCCGCGCGGTTCGCACCGCGCCGCTGCGGATTGACGGTCGCCTGGATGACCCGCTCTACACCGCCGTCACTCCAGTCGCCGGCTTCGTGCAGGTGGAGCCGCAGGTCGGTGTTCCCTCCGCCGAACGGACCGAGGTCTGGGTCGCGTTTGACGACGACCACTTCTACGTGACCTTCAGGAACTGGGAGAGCGAGCCCGGCCGGCGCGTGGCGTCCGACATGCGCCGCGACGGGAACGTCCTCTTCAACGCCGACGATGTGGTGAACCTGTACGTGGATCCGTTCCTGGACCGGCGGAACGGGATCTCCCTGACCGTGAACTCGATCGGCGGCAGGAACGACGGCCAGCTGTTCAACGACCAGTACAACCGCGACTGGAACCCGATCTGGGACTTTGCGGTGGCGGATTTCGAGGGCGGCTGGGTGGCGGAGTACGCGCTGCCCTTCCGGTCGCTGCGCTACGGGCCCGGACGCGAGCAGACGTGGGGACTCAACGCCCTGCGCGCCGTCCGCTGGCGCAACGAGCTGTCGGTGCTCTCGCCGGTCCCGCAGGGGATGGGCATGAGCAGCGCCCAGCACGCGTCGCTGGCGGGCACGGTGGTCGGCATCGAGGCGCCGCCGCCGGCGAGGAACCTGGACATCAAGCCGTACGCCATCTCGACGCTGACGACGGACCGCAGCGCCACGCCGCGCATCTCGAACGACGTCGGGCGCGACGCGGGGCTCGACGTGAAGTACGCGGTCACGCAGAACCTCGTCGCCGACTTCACCTACAACACCGACTTCGCGCAGGTCGAGGCCGACGAGCAGCAGGTGAACCTGACGCGCTTCAGCCTGTTCTTCCCCGAGAAGCGCGAGTTCTTCCTGGAGAACCAGGGACTCTTCCACTTCGGCGGCGTCACCTCCGGCGGCGGCGACGCGCCGGTACTGTTCTACAGCCGTCGCATCGGCCTCGACGCCGGCCGTCCCGTGCCGATCGAGGCCGGCGGCCGCCTGACCGGCCGCGTCGGGCGGTACAGCGTGGGCGTGCTCGACATCAAGACGGACCCCTCGACTTCGCTCGGGGCACGCCCAACGAATTTCTCAGTCGTCCGCCTGAAGCGCGACATCCTGCGCCGCAGCAGCGTCGGCCTGTTGCTCACGGGACGTTCCGTCGGGCAGCGCGGCATCGGCAGCAACGCCGCCTACGGCGTGGACGGCACGTTCAACTTCTTCAACTACCTCGGCATCAACACCTACTGGGCACGCACCGACACCAGCCCCTCGACTTCGCTCGGGGCACGTGCCCTGCGCGGCAACGACACGAGCTACCGCGCGCAGCTCGATTACGCCGGCGACCGCTACGGCGTGCAGCTCGAGCGGATGCGCATCGGCGAGGACTTCAACCCCGAGGTCGGGTTCGTGCGCCGCGCGGACATCGAGCGCTCGCAGGCGTCGCTCCGCTTCAGCCCGAGGCCGCGCGGGGCGCAGGCCATCCGCCGCTACGTGTTCGCGGGGTCGCTCGACTACTTCGAGGACGGCGGCGGACGCCTCGACTCGCGCGATCGCGCGGGCGAGTTCGCGCTCGAGCTCCAGAACGGCGATCGCCTGAGCGTCCTCTACACGAATGCGTACGAGTTCATCCCGCGTCCGTTCCGCATCGCGTCCACCGTGACGCTGCCGGTGGGCGGCTATTGGTGGGACACCCTCCGCGTGGCGTTCAACGCCAGCCAGCAGCGGCGGCTCACGGCGAATGTCGCCGTCGAGCACGGGACGTTCTACAACGGTCATCGCAGCTCGCTCGCGATGAGCCGCGGCCGCCTCAACCTGACGCCGAAGTTCTCGTTCGAGCCGACCTACACGGTGAACCGGGTGCGCCTGACACAGGGACGCTTCACCCAGCACCTCGCCGGCTCGCGCGTGACCTACACCATGTCGCCACGGATGTTCGTCAGCGCGCTCGTCCAGTTCAACTCCGGCAACAACGCCACCGCGGCCAACGCGCGCTTTCGCTGGGAATACCAGCCCGGCAGCGAGCTCTTCATCGTCTACAACGACGAGCGCGACACACGCGCGAGCGGATTTCCGCAGATGACCACCCGGGCGTTGGTCGTGAAGGTGAACCGGCTCTTCCGCTTCTAGATCCGATACAATCCGCGGCCATGCATCGATTCGTCGTGGCAGCGGGACTGGCGGCGGCCGCGTCCGGCGTGCTCCTACACGCGCAGGCGCGGCGGGCGGCGGACCCGATGGCCGAGGGCGCGCAGAACGTGCGTCTGGTCGGCCACCACGATCTGCAGGGGCGCGAGTCGCTCGTCGTCACCGTGAAGGCCGACCAGGCCAACGGGAGCTGGGTCTACGTCGGCCACCACGAGAACTTCTGGGACGAGAAGCCGAAGTTCAACCCGCTGACGAAGCGCGACGAGTGGAACGGCACGTCGATCCTCGACATCGCGGACCCGGCGAAGCCGCGGCTCGTGTGGCACATCCCCAACGACGAGAACGCGAGCTCGCGCGGCGTCTCGGTCGTCTACGACTACACGTTCGACGGCTCGGGGCGCGACTACCTGATTCGCAACTCCGAATTCGGCAAGACGCTCGAGTTCCAGATCTTCGACATCACGTCGCGCAGCACGGACCCGTCGCAGATCAGGCTGGTGGCGGAGATTACCGGCACGCCGCCGAACTCCTGCGGCCAGGGCTGCGGCGGCGCGTTCATCGAGCGCGCGCACAAGGGCTGGTGGTCGCAGGAGAGCGGCTACTTCTACTCGGCCGCGGGCGAGCCCGGCTTCCGCAGCACGCTCGCGCAGATCTTCGACCTGCGCGACCCGCGCAACCCGAAGTTCGTCGGCCGCATGTGGATCCCCGGGCAGAAGGAGGGCGAGGCCGGCTACGAGGGCCAGTACGCGCACCATCCGAACGTGGACGAGGAGAACAGGCGCGTCTACGTGGGCTACCGCGGCGCCGGGCACACGGCCTCGTTCGACATCTCCAATCCGGCGCAGCCGAAGATGGTGTGGATGGTGGACATGAACCCGCCGCACCGCGGGCCGCACACCGTCTCGCCGATTACCTACACGGCGCAGCCGAACATGATGAAGGACGCGCTGCCGCGCACCTACGCCTTCGTCACCGACGAGGCCGGCGGCGCCGAGGACATGTCGCCGTGCCGCGGCGTACGGTCGAAGGCGTACATGATGGACATCACGGTCGAGACCAGGCCGTTCCCGGTCTCCACGTGGGAGGTGCCGGTCGGCACCTTCTGCCAGAAGGGCGGGCGCTTCGGCCCGCACCAGCACGCGGAAACCGTCAACGGCCGCATCAACCGCTTCGCCGACAAGCTCGCGTGGATCGCCTACTTCAACGCCGGCGTCCGCGTCGTCGATCTCACGGACCCCTTCCGACTGAACGAAGTCGGCTATTACCTGCCGAAGACCACGAAGCACTCTCATCCCATCGAAAAGGGACAGCCCAGCGTCATCCAGATGAACGATGTCGACATCGACCATCGCGGGCTCGCGTACGCGTCGGACCGCACCGGCGCGGGACTCTTCGTCCTCGAGTACACGGGCGCGCGGCGACCAGGCACCAATTAGGAGGTTGCGATGAAGAGACTCTGCGCCGCTGCGGCGGCAATCACGGTCCTCCTCAGCGTCGGCGGCTTCGCGCAGACGCGGCAGAAGGGCGGCGGCGACGTCACCGGCGAGTACGAGCTCGTCACCGGCTGGCCGCAGAACTGGTGCGGGCCCGGCTACGTCATCGGGT
The DNA here is from genome assembly GCA_016871375.1 of Acidimicrobiia bacterium. GTDB lineage: Bacteria > Acidobacteriota > Vicinamibacteria > Vicinamibacterales > UBA2999 > VFYY01. The sequence goes on along the minus strand of VFYY01000153.1, from coordinate 2,184 downwards.
CGACCGCCGGCATCTGGGCGGAATCGCCGGACCGCGTCTACATCTTCGCGCGCGGCTGCCTGCCGCAGCTCGAGAACCCCGGCGATCTGACCCCGACGCGGAACGCGTCCGGGTTCGATCTGTCGCAGAAGGACCCGGCCCGCCACCCGCGCTGGGATCACATCTTCAACGTGGTGGACCGCAACGGGCGGCTCATCGAGTCGTGGGAGCAGCACAACAAGCTGTTCGTGCGGCCGCACCGCATCCTCGTCAGCCCGTACGACCCCGAGCGGCACGTGTGGCTCGTGGACGACGGCGCGCATGCGCTGTTCAAGTTCACGCGCGACGGCAAGCAGCTGGTGCAGACGATCGGCACGCCGCGGGTGCCTGGCAACGACGAGACGCACTTCGCGCGGCCGACCGACATCGCGTTCCTGCCCGACGGGACGTTCTTCGTCAGCGACGGCTACGTCAACACGCGCGTCGTGAAGTTCGACCGCAACGGCAAGTACGTCACCTCCTGGGGCATGCGCGGCGAGGCGGGCAAGGAGACGCGGCCGTACTACATGAACACGGTGCACGCCATCGTCGCCGACAAGAACCGCCGGCTGTATGTCAGCGACCGCGCCAACCACCGCATCCAGATCTTCGACGAGAACGGCAAGTTCCTCGACCACTGGCAGGGCGTGCCGCTCCCCTACTCGCTGCTGATGACCGACGACCAGTTCCTGTGGTCGGCGTCGGGGCAGACGCAGAAGTTCACGAAGTACGACCTCAACGGCCGTCTGCTGGCGGCGTGGGGCACCTACGGCGCGATGCCCGGCGGCTTCTGGGGCGTCCACCAGTTCCACGTGGACAGCGAAGGCAGCCTCTACACGGCGGACGTGCACGTGGGGCGGCCGCAGAAGTTCCGCCCGCGCCAGGGCGCGGACCGCAATCGCCTGATCGGCGCGCCGACCCGCGCGGTCAACGCGACGGCGACGCGGTAACACGGAACGTCCAACGTCCAACTCCCAACTCCCAACACGCTTGGGGGTTGGGAGTTTTTCTTGTACGCAGTGGGAGCCGGACCACATGAGCGGCGATCAGCGTCGCATAAGTCGTAGTGTCCGCCTTTAGCGCGGTTTCGACTTCTTCGTAGTGTCCGGCTTTAGCCGGACCACACACGGCGGTGCCGATCAACTTGGTCCGGCTAAAGCCGGACACTACGACGTTTCAGAAACCGCTCCAGGCGGACCACACAAGACGGCCATCCTGCGCACCGTCTTCGACGCCGACGAACTCCATCCCGCCTGGAAAGACGACGAAGGTGCCGGGGAATCCGTTTCGGATGATTGGAAGCCCCGACGGCCGGTTCTGCTCCTTCAGCAGGCGTGTGGGCGCCACGAAGTCGATGATCAGTGACACCTGGTCTATGCTGCCACGTCAGTGGACGACGACCCACACGACCTCCAGCGGTTCGTCGATGCGCAAGAAGGCGTCTACGACCGGGCGCTGGCCGAGATCAAGGCTGGGCGCAAGCGGTCGCACTGGATGTGGTTCGTGTTCCCGCAGTTCGCGGGTCTTGGATTCAGCCCGACGTCACAACACTTCGCCATCAAGAGCCTCGCGGAGGCGCGCGCGTATCTCGCGCATCCGGTTCTCGGGCCGCGGCTGATTCAGTGCGCGGAGGCTGTCCTGCGGGTGAACGGCCGGTCGGCCAACGAGATCTTCGGGTCGCCCGACGACCTGAAGCTCCACTCGTCGGCGACGCTGTTCGTCGCAGTGGCGCCTGAGGGGTCCGTGTTCCATCGTGTAATCGATGAGTACTTTGGTGGCCTCCCGGACGATCGGACACTGGCTCACGTACCTCGATAAAAAATATGTAGTTGTACCGTAAGAACAAATTCTTCGGTAGGCTTAGCCTCGTCAGGACGATCGTTAGTCGCCGCCGCCTTTCGATCGTTCGACACCTAAATGGGAGCTAGCAAATGTGGCCGAGAGATTCATATACGGGACCTGGTGGCGGACTCTACACAGGTCCCGGCGGCGGGATGTATACGGGACCAGGCGGTGGCGCGTACACCGGGCCCGGTGGCGGGCTCTATACCGGTCCGGATGGTGGACTCTACACCGGCCCAGGTGGCGGTCTGTACACGGGACCCGGCGGGGGCCTCTATACCGGTCCCGGCGGCGGGGTGTATACCGGCCCAGGCGGAGGGCTGT
>VFYY01000152.1 GCA_016871375.1 Acidimicrobiia bacterium | reverse complement strand
GCGAGCGGCTCGCGCGCGTCCGCGTCGCGGTCCTCGGCTCCTCGACCGGGCACCGCGCGCGGCTGGCGCGCGCGTTCGGCCTGGACCTCGTCTTCCACGCGCTTGCCGTGTTCGAGATCTATCTGACGCTGCAGTGGCTGCTCGGGGCGGGCAGCCCGACGCTGGCGCAGGCGATCGTGTTCGAGGCGCTCAACCGCGTGGTGACCGTCGCCTTCAAGTTCGTGCCGTTCCGCCTCGGCGTGGACGAGGCGCTGACGGGCGCGATGGCGCCGCTGCTGGCCGTGAACCCCGCCGCCGGCGTCGCGCTCGCCGTCGTGCGCAAGATCCGCAACCTCGCATGGGCGGGCGTCGGGCTCGCCATCATTGCCGCGCATCCACAGCATCCGGAAAACGTACGTAGTGTCCGGCTTTAGCCGGACCACACACGGCGGTGCCGATCAACGTGGTCCGGCTCAAGCCGGACACTACGACGTTTCAGAAACCGCTCTGGGGCGCCATCGATACGATGACGATCGGCCTCGCGCGCGAAGTGGCCGAGGAGGGCATCCGCGTCAACGCCGTCCGCGTCGGTCACAGCTACACGGAGCTCCACGCCCTCGGGCGATGAAGACGGCCCGTGGGGCGGACCTTGTCAGGTCCGCCCTAGCGCGGTTTCGACTTCTTCGTAGTGTCCGGCTTTAGCCGGACCACACACGGCGGTGCCGATCAACGTGGTCCGGCTCAAGCCGGACACGACGACGTTTCAGAAACCGCTCTAGCGCGCCCGCTCGAAGAGCGCGAGCGAGGGATCCCCGCGGAAGCGGGCGCGGGCGTCGGCCCTGACCGCGGCGGCGCGGTCGCGGTCGCCGAGGATCGTCCACAGGCGCGCGGCCGTGGCGTAGCCCTCCGCCGTGGGCGTCGCGGCAAGCAGCTCGTCGATCACGTCTTCCACGCTCCGCTCGCGGTTGGAAGCGCGATAGAGCATCGCCAGGCTGGAGTACGTCGGGATGCTGCGCGGGAAGGCGCGCAGCTCGTCGCGGAACTGGCTCTCGGCGTCGGCGTAGCGCTCGAGCCTGGCGAGCGTGTCGCCGAGATACCAGTGCAGGTCCTCGAACGGGCGGCCGGACTCGCGCTCGGCGGCGGCGGCCTCCTCGAAGGCCGCGAGCGCCGCCTCGTAGCTCCCTTCCTCGTGCAGGATCCGGCCGCGGACATACGGCAGCAGCGGCAGCGTCGTGCCCTCTGCCTGCGCCGCGGTCGCGTGCAGCTCGGCGGCGGCCGCGTCGCTCTGCGCCAGCGCGATGCGCGCGGCGATTTCGTGCGCGGCGGCCAGCGCGCGGTCGCTGTGCCGCTCGGCGAGCGCGACGGCCAGCGTGGAGCTCTCACCGGCGGCCTCGTACTCGCGCGCCCGCAGCGACGCCTTCGCCATCGCGATGCGGACGTGCGGGTTGTCGGGCTGCAACGCGGCGGTCTCGCGGAAGGCGCGGTCGGCTTCGTGGAACCGGCCGGCGCGCGCCAGCAGCAGGCCGAGCTGGTAGCGCACCACCGCGACGTCGGGGTGCGTCTTGGCAATCGCGCGCAGCCCGTCGATGGCGGCGCCGTACTTCTTCTCGCTCGCCAGCAGCGCCGCCGCGCGGTGCGCGTCCAGCAGCTCGGCCTCGTCGTCCGGATCGATGGGTGCGGTTTGCGCGACGGCCACCGCGCCGCCGCCGAGGTAACCGAGCGCGGCGTATTCGTCCTCGCTCGCGGCCGGAATCTCGTCGGGCACGTCGATCGTCTGCGCCTCGACGATCTCCTCGAGCGACGGGCGCAGGCCCCGTGTCTCACGCGTCTCGACCGGCGCAACGCCCGAGGTGCCCTGCGTGAGATCGACGACCGCCATCACCGGCTGCCCGCCGACGCGGAACCGCGCCGCGAGCGACTCGGCATAGAGCCGCCGGTTGCCGAGCGTTCCCTGTGCGTCGTCCAGGACCGGGCGCAGCGACCGGCCGCGAAGTCCGGACGGCACGGGCGCCCGCACGAGGTCGAGCAGCGTCGGAAAGATGTCGATGTGCTGCACGGGCTCGATCACCCGCCGGCCCGCGCCGGCCAGGTCCGGCTGCTTCACGATGAGCGGCACGCGCAGCGACGAATCGTTCAGCGCGGCCACCACGCCCGGGTCGGCCCCGTCGGCGGTGAGGACGATCGTCGCGCCGTCGTACAGGTCCAGGTCCTCGAGCTGCTGCATCAGCCGGCCGACGACCGCTTCCGCGTCCTCGTCCGCCACCTGCACGAACAGGAAGAAGCGCTGCCCGCTCTGGCCGCGCACCCACTTGCCGGCCGCGTCGGCCGTGAGCCCGCCGTCGCGACGTACGGTGGCCGCCGGAAGGTCCGCGTCGAAGAACGTGAACCCCTGCGCGACGCCCGACTCGCGGCGGAGCACGAACGACGACACCGCCGCCCCTGTCTGGAAGCCGCGGTTGCGCAGCAGCTCCGCCAGCGACTGCGCATCGTCCTTGAGCGCGAAGCCCACCTCGTCGCGGACGCCGTGCTCGAAGGGAAGCTGCCCGGCCAGCAGCGAGACGTTCGCCGGCAGCGTGAGCGGCGAGTGCGTGTACGCGCGCTCGAACACGATGCCGTCGGCGGCGAGCGCGTCGATGGACGGGGCGTCCGGCACGTCGGCGCCGTAGGCCGCGAGCCGATCGGCGCGCAGTCCCGATACCGAGATCAGCACGAGCGGGCCCTGATGCGGCGGCGACTCGCGCGCGTACCACCAGCCGGCCAGCGCGGCGCCGGCGACGGCGGCACAGACTGCGGTGACGATGAAGGTGGCGCGCCACCGCCGGAGGCGAGCAGCGGGCGGGCGATGTGCCATGAGGATCCCTGCGACCTACCGGGTCACAGCGTTGAGTTCGGCAAGCGTGGCCGTGCGCTCCGCGGCGGCGCGCTCGTTGGCCGCGTCCTCCTTGAGCAGCGTGTCGTAGGCGGCCACGGCGCGCTCCAGCAGCGTCCGCCGCGCGGCGGCGTTCGCTTCGCCGCGCGCCTTGTCGCGATAGGTGCCGGCGAGCACGAAGTTCACCGCCGTCAGCCGGGCGTTGCGCGCCTGGATCGACTGGTAGGCGGCAATGGCCTGGTCGTAGCGGCCGCCGGTCCGCATCTCCTGCGCGGCCGTGAGCGCGTCCTGGATGTCCTTGCTGAGCGCGCCGGGAATCGGCCCCGGATCGCGCCGCATGCCGAACGTGAGCGGCGGACCGATCTGGCTGCGGATGAGCGTGCTGCCTTCGACGTCGAAGTAGCCGGGCGCCGAGACGACGAACGTCCACGTCAGCGTCGTCCGCAGGCCGATGATCGCGAAGCGGCCGCGGTCGTCGGTGACGGCGGTGAACTCGCGCGGCACCGCCTCGGGATGCGTGGCTTTGACGATGGCGCCCTTGATCGGCTCGCCGTTCAGGTCCCTGACGACGCCCTGGACCCGCCCGTTCTGCGCGGCGGCGGGGGCAACGGAGGCGACGAGAACGGCGGCGGCAAGGAGCGAAAGTCGTCGCATTGGGATGGGCCCCTCTATCTTACGGCGGCGCGCCATATCTTATAGCAGCTCAATGGCGGGCGGTTTCGCCTGTTTGTCCCTGTACATGCGGCTGTCGGCGGCGCGAATCGTCTCCGCCAGCCCGTCTGCCTCGCCCGAGATCGCGGCCACGCCAACGCTCAGCCCCACGCCGCCCGGCAGCCCGGACGGAGGCAGCTCGCGGTCGAACGCGGCCTTGAGCTCCTCCGCCTTCAGCTCCGCCTCCTCGATGCTGCACGTCAGCAGCAGCACGAACTCGTCGCCGCCCCACCGGATCACGTAGTCGGACCGGCGCACGAGGCGGCGCAGCATCGTCCCGAGGAAGCGGAGGACGGCGTCGCCCGTGTCGTGGCCGTGCGTGTCGTTGAGCTGCTTGAAGCGGTTGACGTCCACGAACACGATCGAGATCGGCGTGCCGTAGCGCGCGTGGCGCTGCATTTCGCGGCGCTCGATCTCCTCGAAGAAGCGCCGGTTGTGGCAGCCGGTCAGCGGATCGGTGATGGCCAGGCGCCGCACCTCCTCGTTCGCGGTCTCGAGGCTGCGGTTGGCGCGCCGCAGCTCGTCGGTCATGTCCTCGAACACGAGCACGTGCATGCCGAGCGCGACGAACATGTAGACGATCATGTTGAAGCCGATCAGCCGGTTCAGCGCGTCGTCGCCGGGTCCGATCTGGAGCGCCGCGCCCGCCTGCGCGGCGTTGCCGACGGCGATGAGCACGAGTCCCGCCGCCACCACGGACGCGCCCGCGTAGCGCGAGCGCCGCATGAGGGAGAGATAGCGCAGCGCGGACCAGCCGAAGAGCGCGGCCGCCACCGCCGGACCCGTCGAGAGGATGAACGTCAGCGGCAGCACGAACGGCGCCGCCAGGAACCAGACGGCCGCCGCCGCGGCCAGGCGCAGCGGCCGGTCCCATCGCAGCGGCGCTTCGGGGAACGCCTCGCCCGCGAGCAGCGTCAGGCCCGCGGACCACACGCGCAGCAGCTGCGCGAGCCCCAGCATCACGCCGCCCAGCTGCACGTCGGCGTAGCCGCGGCCGAGCAGCAGCAGCGACGCCGCGATCAGCACCCAGCTGCCGATCCAGTACACGACGAACGCGCGCCCGCGGTACAGATAGAGCACCGAGAGCATGCCCGCAGCCACGAGGGCCCCGTAGGCGGCAAACACCTGTGGCGCGATCGAGATGACGGCGGGCGACGGGATGCCGGCCTCGGGCATGGGCAGTTCGGTCGTTCAGTCACGGTAGGGGCGACGCACGCGTCGCCCGTAGTCAGTACATCTGGTACAGCATCACGTAGATGACGACGCCGGTCACCGAGACGTAGAGCCAGAGCGGAAGCGTCCACCGCGCAAGGCGCGTGTGGCGGTCGAACTGTCCGCGAAGCCCCCGGACGGTGGTCGTCAGCGCAAGGGGGAGGATGGCGGCGGCGAGCGGGATGTGGGTCATCAGGATCGCGAAGTACACGACCCGCACCGCGCCCTCGCCGGAAAACGGCCGCGACCCGGCATTGGCATGATAGACCACGTAGCTCGTCAGGAACAGTGCCGAGGTGACCAGCGCGCCCAGCATGCAGCGCTCGTGCGCCTTGCGCCGGCCGCGCCGGATCAGGACGTAGCCGGTGAGGAGGAAGGCCGTCGCGATGGCGTTCAACGTGGCGTTGAGCGCTGGCAGATCGCTGACGCCCATCGAAGCTCGACGCTTACAGCCAGAGACGATCGACGACGAGCGCTCCCCAGAGCAGCGGCAGGTACGTGATCGACAGGAGGAAGAGGCGCCGCGCTTCTGCGATCGAGCGGTGGCGGGCGAAGACCGCGCTCTGCGCGATGAGCGCGAGGCCGAGGCCGCTCGCGATGAGCAGGTACGGCATGCCGCCGAGGCCGAGGAGCACCGGCATCAGGCTCACCGGCCACAGCGCGGCCGAGTAGAGCAGCGTCTGCTGTCCCGTGCGGCGGCCGTCGGGCTCGAGCACCGGCAGGAGCGGAATGCCGGCCGCGGCGTAGTCCTCGCGGTGCATCCAGGCGATCGCGAGGAAATGCGGCATCTGCCAGAAGAAGACGATGCCGAAGAGGACCAGCGCCGGCAGCGTGATGCTGTTGGTTGCCGCCGCCCAGCCGATCACCGGCGGCAGCGCGCCGGGCACGGCGCCGATCAGCGTGGACAGCGACGTGCGGCGCTTCGCCGGCGTGTAGACGAAGACGTAGGTGACGAGCGTGAGCGCCGCGACGGCCGCCGACATGATGTTCACGGCCAGCCACAGCTCGAAGATGCCGAGCGTGGCAAGGATGCCGCCGAACAGCGCGCCCTCGCTGACGCGCATGCGCCCTGCCGCGACCGGCCTGACGCGCGTGCGCTGCATGAGCGCGTCGGTCTCGCGCTCCCAGGCCTGATTCAGGGCCGCCGCGCCGCCGGCGACGAGCGTCGTCCCGACGAGCGTGTGCAGCACGAGTGCGGCCGGCACGCCTTCAGGCGCCGCCAGGTACAACCCCGTCAGCGTCGTCAGCAGGACGAGCAGGTTCAGGCGCGGCTTCGTGAGGATGACGAAGTCCGCCACGCGGCTCGCGGGTGTCGCGACCGGCGGCAGCGGCATGGCGTGCGCCGCCGGTTTCACGATCGTACTCCGGGGGTCAGACCCCATATACGACTCGACTCAACCCCTTGAGTCGATCCGTATATGGGGTCTGACCCCGCAAACCGGGGGCGCCAGGCGCGCAGCGTCAGCACGAGCGACGTCCCGAGCACCATCGCGCCACAGACGACGTGCAGCGAGTTGATGATGTAGTGCTTGCCGCTGAGGATCGTCAGCGCGCCGAGCGTGATCTGCGTCACGAGCAGCAGGAGCAGCAGCAGCGCCGGGTTGCGCAGCCGCGCGTGGCGGCCGTGGTGATACAGCACGTGGCCGATCAGGGCGAGCGCGGCCGCCGACACGACCAGCGCGCCGACGCGGTGCGCGTAGTGCACGGCAATCTGCGCGTTCCACACCGGCGGCGCCAGCCCGCCGAACACGAGCGGGAAGTCCGGAATCGCCAGCCCCGCATCCGTATGGCGCATCGTCGCGCCGACGAGGATCTGCGCGTAGACGATCGCCGTCGTGGCCACGCCGAGCGATCGCAGCACGCGGTCGTCGGCCCTCTGCGCGGACCGCTTCCAGCCGGGCGAGGTGACGAGCGCGATCGTGACCGTGAGGCAGAAGACGAGCTGCGCGAGGCCGGCGTGCGCGATCGAGATCGGATCCGGCAGGAAGAAGAGCACCGTGATGCCGCCGAGGATGCCCTGCGTGATGACGGCGGCCAGCGCGATGTAGCCGAGCCGCCGCACCCACGCGCGCGGCTCCACTCGCCAGAGCCACGCCGCCAGCACCACGATCAGGAACCCGACCGTGCTCGCGATCAGCCGGTGGCTGTGCTCGTAGAAGATCCCGCCGACCCACTTCTCGACGGGGAACGTGAACATGAACCAGCCGTACGTATTCGGCCAGTCCGGCACGGAGAGCCCGGAGCCGGTGCTGGTCACCATCCCGCCGGCGAAGATCAGGATCGCCGTCGAGATCGCGACGAGGACCGCGAACGCATGAAGAAGCATTGCTTTTCCTGCCGGCTGCCCACTGCCCGCTGCCGACTATGTGGCCGTGAACACGAACGCGACGTCGCCTTTGGTTTCGCTGGCCCCGATTGTCACCGTCTGCGACTGCGTGCCGAGCGACTCATGCCACGCCTCGACGGTGTAGGTGCCGGGCGGCAGCCCCTCGAACGTGAAGCCGCCGTCGGCGGCGGTCACCCCGTAGTACGGATGATCCAGCACCCCGACCCACGCGCGCATCCAGCCGTGCACGTCGCACTTGAACGGCACCATCACTTCCCTGGTGCTGAAGGTGTGCGTGTGCTTCATGCCCTGGATGGGGTACCCCATGTTGAACTCCCGGTTCGACACGGGGACCGCGTGCACGTTGTGCAGCGTCGGATCGCTGTTGACGATCTCCATCGCCTGCCCGACCTGCACGCCCAGCACGCGCGGCGTGTAGACGCAGCCCTTCTGGTCGAGGACCGCCGCGACCGTCGGGACGGGGAAGCGCAGGGTGCCCAGGCCGTCCTTCACGTAGACGAAGACGTTCTGCAGCGCGCCGTTCGCTCCGACCATGACCTGCTGTTCGGTCGCGCCCGACGACTGCCGCGCGCAGTTCGGGTCCGAGTCCATGCGGATCGGCTGCCCCGGCGGCGCGGTGCCCTCGAAGGTGACGCGTCCGGCAATGGTGCCGGCGGTCGCGGGATCGACGGGGTTCGTGGTGGGCGGCGGCGGGGCGTTCGACTCGCTCTGCGAGCCGCCGCACCCTGCAGCGGCGAGCGCCAGGACAACAGCGACCAGTCGTAGCATCAGGGGATCTCCAACCCCTCATTATTGCACTTCGGAAATCTTGCGGAAGACGCGGTCCTGCATCCACTTCGGGTCCCACCACTCCACCGGGTTCACCGCCTGCCCGTTCACCAGCACGGTGAAATGCAGATGGTCGCCGCCGGCGAGTCCCGTCATGCCGCTGCGCCCGAGCGCCTGGCCCTTCTGCACCGTGTCGCCCGCCTTCACGTCCATCGACGACAGGTGCGCGTACAGCGTCTGCACGCCGAGCCCGTGGTCGACGATGACGCAGTTGCCGTAGATGCCGAGGTCGTCCGCGTAGACGACGACCCCCGTGTTGCCGGCGAGGACGGGAATGCGCTCGGTGACCGCGAGGTCGAAGCCGAGGTGTACCTGCCGGTCGATCTCCTGGCCGTTGTAGAAGTAGGTCCGGTTGTCGGCGAACCCCGCCTCGATCGACGCGTTGCCGAGCGGCTGGAACGCGTCCTTCCACAGCATCTGCGGCGACGTCTTCGCCGCCAGCGCGGCGATCGTCTGCCCGTTCGCCCGCCGCATGTCGCGGTTGATCGTCAGGAACGACGGCACCAGGTCGCCCGAGGCCGGGATGTCGGCCTCGGGGCTCGCCGAGGCGATTGCCGGCACCACGCGCTGCAGGAAGCGATCGTCGATCTCGATGCGGCTGCGGCGGAACGGCTTCGGGAACGGCTTGTGATCCAGCGGCGTCGTGACCTCGTTGCCCGCCGGGTCACGCGCGAACACGGTGATCGGCGTCGTCAGGTCCTGGTCGAAGGGCAGCGCGAAGAAGGCGACGCGCAGCGCCTCGTCGCCGGTGACGCCGGCGCCCGACGCGGGGAAGCCGGGATAGCGCACGTCGCCGACGCGCACGCCCGACTCCACGTCCGGCGGCGTCGCGCGGTAGACGACGAACTCGGCACCGCCGTGGTTGACGAAGTGGAACTTCGAGAGGACGGCCACGCGCGGCGGCTCGAGCCGCACGTCGACGTCACGTGTCGCTTCCGACTCCGCTTCGCGGAGCCCGTAGACGACCGGCCGCGCCGCCCGGACGACGATGCGCGCCGGCCCCGGCTGCAGCGCGGGGATGTCGCGCTTGCCGACCTGCCGGATCACGAACAGACGGTCGGCCGTCTCCTGCCTCACCGATCCCTGCGCCGGCTGTTCGAGGCTGAAGACCGGATGACTCTGCCCGCCCTGCTCGAGCGTCACGTCCACGCGCGAGAACCGGCCGCCCGGTGTCTCGACGACGAGCTCCAGCGGCGTGGCCTGGCCGACGAAGCGGCCGGGCTGGCGCAGGTCGATGGAGGGGCCGTCGAGGCGACCGGCGTAGAGCCAGGCCCCGCCGACCACGACGAGGGCGAGTACGGCGAGAATGACGAGGAATTTCAGCAGGCCGCGCATCCCGTGATCATACGTAATGCGCGCGGCTGGTGATCGAACCGCGTCTCCGCTCACGCATCATCCTCGTTCGTTCAGCCGGTGCAGGCATGTTGCTGCCGTCTCACTGTTCGACGGAGCACGCCAACCGTAACGCGTTACGGCTGCGGCATCAAACGAGACCGGGTCTTTTATTGATGCAGCGAATACGTCGTTTTCAGGACCAGCGACTGGTTGGATTGTCCTGAAAACGGGCCATCGGTGTAATGGGTTTCGTTGTAGGCGATGTAGAAGTTGTCGATCGTGCGGAAAATGTAGTTCAGGCGGACCTGGAGCGCTGCGAGTTGTCCGGCACTGTTGTACTGGACGTATGCGGACGTCAGAAGATTCGCAGTGATGGAAACGTTCGAACGCAGCCCGGCGAGGTGCGTGTTGAAGGAACCCTGGACCACGTCGATATTGTTGAAGTTGTAACTGGGTTGGAACGAGATGTTCTTGTTCGGGCGCAATTCCGTCGCGACGTTCCACGTATGCTTCGTGCCGTTGTAGAAGTCCCCGACATTGAACCCGACGACGCTGCTGAGTCTCCTGCCATTGTACGTACGCAACGTGTGTGGGTTCCGGAAATTCTGGCCGCTGGATTCCGGAAATTCTGGCCGGTGGATCTGATGCCCCAGGTGAGGTCGGGTCGTCAAGCCCGAGGTGCTTGGTGCGCATC
>VFYY01000151.1 GCA_016871375.1 Acidimicrobiia bacterium | reverse complement strand
CTAGTACCCCGGAAACGAAATAGCTGGAAATAGAACGCGCATTGTGATCTAAAAGGGGCATGCCAAAGACTGGACGCCCCAAGAAAGCCTTGGTCCTGACCGATGACGAGCGGAACGCGTTGGTCCGTCTGACCAAGCGGGCTCGCGTGAATCGATCGTTGGCGTTCCGCGCGCGTCTCGTGCTGGCGTGCGCGGCCGGCACGCTGAACAGCGCGGTGGCGCGACGGTACCGCACCACCAATGCGACGGTCGGGAAGTGGCGCCAGCGCTTCATCGAGCGGCGGCTGGAGGGCATCTACGATGAGCCCAGGGCCGGCGCGCCGCGGACGATTATGGACGGGGACGTTGAAGCGGTGATTGTCAAGACGCTCGAAACGACGCCGCCGGGCGAGACGCACTGGAGTACCCGGTCGATGGCGGCCCAGGCGGGCATGAGTCACACCACCGTGGGCCGCATCTGGCGCACCTTTGGCCTGAAGCCCCACCTGACCGAGTCGTTCAAGATCTCGCCGGATCCGCAGCTCATCGAGAAGGTGCGCGACGTCGTGGGGCTCTACATGAATCCACCGACCAATGCCGCCGTGTTCTCGTTCGATGAGAAGTCCCAGATTCAAGCGCTCGAGCGGGCGCAGCCGATCTTGCCAATGGACATCGGGCAGCCGGAACGACGAACGCACAATTACATGCGCAACGGCACGCTCGACCTGTTCGCGGCGCTGAACGTGGCCACCGGGGAGGTGCTCGCGCGATGTAAATCGCGTCACCGCGCCGCCGATTTCGTCGCGTTTCTGCGCGAGATCGACGCGAGCGTCGAGCCGCTACAGGAGGTCCACGTGGTGCTGGATAACCTCTCGGCCCATCGCGCGCCCGTGGTGCATCGCTGGTTGCTGCGGCATCCGCGCTTCCATCTGCATTTCACGCCGACCTACGCGTCCTGGCTCAACCTCGTCGAACGTTTCTTCGGGATGCTCACCGAGAAAGCATTGCGCCGCGGCTCGCATACCAGCGTGGCGGCCTTGCGAGACGCGATCCTCGCGTACGTGGCCGCGCACAATGAGAAGGGCAAGCCCTTCAAATGGACAAAGACCGCAGACGAGATCCTCGACAAGATGCGACGGTTTGGTCTGCGTACTCAACAGGTGCATGCGCAGTGACCAGACTTTTGTCAGTAATCACCGATCCAGGGGACTAGGGGTGTTATGCCCGGCGCGCGGGGACGAACGGCCGTCGCGATCCTGCTGACGCTCCTCGCGTCCGCCGGCTACGCGTTCGCGCCCGCCTTCGCCAGAGGCTTCGGCGGGGCAGGCCAGCGCGACTTCGGCTTCGGCGAGTCGGTCCGCTTCGCGCCCGCGCTGATGCCGGACGGCAACTTCACCGTCTGCCGCATCATGTACACCAGCGTGCGCCGCGAGCCGAACGGCGGCGGCTGGCGCACCGACTTTCCCTACGGCGAGATCAACCTGATGATCCGCCTCTCCGAGCTCACCAAGACCCCTGTCAGTTTTACCAGCGCGCACCGGCCCAACGCCTGGGTCGTGCGGCTCACTGATGAGCAGCTCTTCAACTGCCCCTACACGGTGGCGTCCGACGTCGGCACCATCGGGCTGAGCGATGCCGAGGCAGAGCGGCTGCGGCTCTACCTGCTGAAGGGCGGGTTCCTGTGGGTGGACGACTTCTGGGGCACCGCCGCGTGGCAGCAGTGGTCGCGCGAGATCGCGCGCGTGCTGCCGCCGTCGGAGTATCCGATCGAGGACGTGCCGCTCGAGGATCCGATCTTCAGCACGCAGTTCGTGGTCACGAAGGTGCCGCAGATCACGAACATCCAGTTCTGGCGCGGCGTGCGCGGGAGGACGACGTCGGAGCGGGGGCCCGACAGCCGCGAGGCGCATTTCCGGGCGATCCGCGACACGCAGGGGCGGATCATGGTGGCCATGACGCACAACACGGATGTGGCGGACTCCTGGGAGCGCGAGGGCGAGGATGCGGCGTTTTTCTTGCAGTTTTCGCCCAGCGGCTACGCGCTCGGGATCAACGTGCTTCTCTATGCGATGACTCATTAGATCCATGTATGATCGGCGCTCCGACGGGCGGGGGACTCGGGGGTACACCTTTTGTTTGACGCACTTTTCACGGCACTCTTCACATATCGGCCGGTCGTCTTCCAGCAGGGCGAGTTCCGCTTCAACGTGAGCACCGGGTCGCTCGTGGCGGCCGGACTGGTCCTCGCCGTCATGATCGTGGCCGTCATCACCTACCGCGGCGTGCGCGGCAAGGGGCGGCTGCGCGACCGCGTCGTGCTCACCGCGCTGCGCATGGCCGCGCTGGCGCTGGTCCTCTTCTGCCTGTTCCGTCCCACGCTGATCGTCCGCGCCGCGGTGCCTCAGCAGAACGTCGTCGCCGTGCTGCTCGACGATTCGCGCAGCATGCAGATTCCGGACGTCAACGGCCAGCCGCGCGGCGAGTTCGTGCGCCAGAACCTCGCGGGTGTCGAGAGCCCGATCGTCAAGGCGCTCTCGGAGCGCTTCCTCGTCCGCGTGTTCCGGTTCTCCAGCACCGCCGGACGCCTCGACTCGGTCAACGACCTCACCTTCGGCGGCTCGCAGACGCGCCTCGGCGCGGCGCTCGACGGCGCGCGCGAGGAGCTCGCCGGCCTGCCGGTCTCCGGCGTCGTGCTCGTCTCGGACGGCGCCGACACGAGCGACGCGTCGCTGGCGGACGCGCTGCTCGGCATGAAGGCCGAGCGGCTGCCGGTGTTCACCGTCGGCGTGGGCAGCGCGCGGCTGCCGCGCGACATCCAGGTCGATCGCGTCAGCACCCCGCGCACGGTGCTGAAGGACGCCTCGCTCCTCGTGGACATCGTCGTCACGCAGACCGGCTACGCCGGCCGCACCGTGACGGTGGACGTCGAGGACGAAGGGCGCATCGTCGGCTCGCAGCAGGTGACGTTCCCCAACGACGGCAGCCCCGCGACCGCGCGCGTGCGCGCGACGGCGTCGGAGCCCGGCCCGCGGCTGTTCCGCTTCCGCGTCGCGCCGCAGCAGGACGAGCTCGTGCCGCAGAACAACGTGCGCGAGGCGCTCATCAACGTCCGCGACGTGCGCGAGAAGATCCTGTACTTCGAGGGCGAGCCGCGCTTCGAGATGAAGTTCCTGCGCCGCGCCGTCGTCGAGGACAAGAACCTGCAGGTCGTCGCGCTGCAGCGGACCGCCGACAACAAGTTCCTGCGTCTCGACGTGGACGACCCCGACGAGCTGCTGGGCGGCTTCCCGAAGACGCGCGAGGAGCTGTTCTCGTATCGCGGCCTGATTCTCGGCAGCGTCGAGGCCGCGGCGTTCACGGCAGATCAGCTGCAGATGGTCGCGGACTTCGTCGATCGGCGCGGCGGCGGCCTGCTGATGCTCGGCGGCGCGCGCTCGTTCGGCGAGGGCGGCTACGGCGGCACGCCGGTGGCCGACGCGCTGCCGCTGGCCATCGACCCGCGGACGCGCGCGTCGGAACCGGCCGGCCTCGCGCGCCTGCGGGTGGCGCCCACGCGCGCCGGCCAGGCGCACGCCTCCACGCAGATCGGCGACAGCGAATCGGCGTCCATCGCGCGGTGGCGCGACCTGCCGCAGGTGACGAGCGTGAACGCGCCGCTCACGCCGAAGGCCGGCGCCACGGTGCTGCTGAGCGGCACCGACGAGGGCGGGCGGACGCAGAACGTGCTCGCGTGGCACCAGTACGGGCGCGGCAAGGCGGTGGCGCTCACGCTGCAGGACACCTGGCAGTGGCAGATGCACGCCAGCATCGCGCTCGAGGACCAGACGCACGAGAACTACTGGCGCCAGCTCCTGCGCTGGGTCACCGACGGCGCGCCGGGCGTCGTCGAGGTCCGGACCACCCAGGAGCGCGTCGAACCGGGCGAGGCCGTCACGATCGAAGCGACGATCGTGGACAAGTCGTACGTCGAGCTGAACGACGCGTCGGTCACCGCGCGCGTGCACCGTCCGGGCGGCACCACGCTCGACGTGCCGCTGCAGTGGACGGGCGAGCGCGACGGCCTGTACCGGGGCACGTTCGTCACCAGCGAGCAGGGCGCCTACGAGATCACGGCGGACAGCTCGCGCGCGTCCACCATCATCGGCAGCGGCGTCGCCTACGTGCGCGCCGGCGCCGGCGACTCCGAGTATTTCGACCCGACGATGCACGAGGGGCCGCTGCGGCGCATCGCCGAAGAGACCGGCGGCCGGTACTACACGCCCGAGGCGGCCATGGGCATGGCGGAAGACGTCCGCTACGCCGGCCGGGGCGTCACGTCCGTCGAAGAGCGCGAGCTCTGGAACATGCCGATCATCCTCATCGCGCTGATGGGTCTGGTCTGTGCCGAGTGGGGGTACCGTCGGGCGGTGGGATTGAGCTAGGCCATTTGTGATTTGTGATGTGTGATTTGTGATGTGTGATCGTTGATTTGTGATGACGGAAATCACAATTCGAAATCGCAAATCGCAAATCGCAAATCACAAATCACAAATCGCAAATCACAAATCGCAAATGCTGAGAGCATTTCTATTGATTGTCGTCGGGCTCGCGGGCGATCCCGAGCACGGGGAGCTGTTCCACAAATGGGGGGCAGCGCTCGCGGAGGCGTCCGAGAAGGTGGGCGTCTCGAAGGACCGGCTCGTCTACCTGGTGGACGAGAGGAAGGAGTCCGACGCGCGCGCCACCGGGCGCTCCACGCGCGACGAAATCCAGCAGGCGCTCCGGGGCTTCGCCACGACCGCCGGCGCGGACGATGCGGTGTACGTGGTGCTGATCGGCCACGGCAGCTACAACGGGCAGATGGCGCGCTTCAACCTGCCCGGGCCCGACATGGGGCCGGCGGACTTCAACGCCATCTTCCGCAAGCTGCCGACGCGCAACATCGTGCTGGTGAACGCGGCGAGCTCGAGCGGCCCGTGGGTCGAGGAGCTGTCGGGACCGGGACGGACGATCATCACCGCCACGCGCAGCGGGGCGGAGCAGTTCACGACGCTCTTCGGCGGCTACTTCGTGGAGGCGTTCTCCACGGCCAGCGCGGACGCGGACAAGAACCAGCGCCTGAGCATGCTCGAGGCGTTCGCGTACGCGAAGGCGGAGACCGCGCGCGCCTACGAGCGCGAGGGGCTGCTGGCCACCGAGCACGCCACGCTCGACGACAACGGCGACAAGCAGGCGTCGCAGGAGCCGTCCGCCACCGCCGCCGACGGCAAGCTGGCGGCGGCGATGTCGCTGGGCTCGGCGGCCGACGCCGCGCCGCTGCCGGACGACCCGAAGCTGCGCGCGCTCGTCCTGGAGCGCCGCGAGCTGGAGCGGCGCGTCGAGGCGCTGCGGCTGCTCAAGGACAGCATGCCCCCGCAGAAGTACACCAGCGAGCTGGAACGGCTCGTGACCGAGCTGGCGCTCAAGACCCGTGAGATCCGGACACTCGAGGGAGCACAGAAGCAATGAGTGACAGAGTCATGACGAACCCCTATACCGACGTCGTCGACCTCGAGTCGCCGGACGACATCGCCCTTGCCGACAAGATGAAGGTCGGCCGCGAGCAGATCCTCACCGAGCTGCGGAAGGTCATCGTCGGCCAGGAAGACGTGATCTCGCAGGTGCTGAACACGCTGTTCGTGGGCGGCAACAGCCTGCTGGTCGGCGCGCCCGGCCTGGCCAAGACGCTGCTCATCCACACGATGGCGCGCGTGCTGGACCTGAAGTTCTCGCGCATCCAGTTCACGCCCGACCTGATGCCGTCCGACATCACGGGCACGGACCTCGTGCAGGAGGACACGGCCACCGGCAAGCGGCAGATGGTGTTCGCGCCCGGGCCGATCTTCGCGAACATCGTGCTCGCGGACGAAATCAACCGCACGCCGCCGAAGACGCAGTCGGCGCTGCTCGAGGCGATGCAGGAGCACCGCGTCACCATCCAGGGGCGGACCTACAAGCTCGACGAGCCGTTCTACGTCTTCGCCACGCAGAACCCGATCGAGCTCGAAGGCACCTATCCGCTCCCCGAGGCGCAGCTCGACCGCTTCATGTACCACATCGTGATCGAGCACCCGCCGTACGGCGAGGAGTACGACGTCGTGCGCACGACGACGGCGCTGCAGGATCCGGCGCTGGCGCGTCCGGTGACGGGGGAGGACCTGATCAGCTTCCAGCGGCTGGTGCGCAAGGTGCCCGTGGCGGAGCCGGTGATGCGGCACGCGCTCGACATCGTCCGCGCCAGCCGGCCCAGGGACGAGAGCTGCCCCGACAGCGTGAAGAAGTGGGTGGCGTTCGGCGCCTCGGTCCGCGCGGCGCAGTACCTGGTGCTCGGCGGCAAGGCGCGCGCGCTGACGAGCGGCCGCTACCACGTGAGCTTCGACGACATCCGCGCGCTGACGCATCCCGTGCTGCGGCACCGCATCATCACGAACTTCCACGCGCAGTCGGAAGGGATCACGACGGACATCCTCGTGGACCGGCTGCTCGAAGCCGTGCCGCTGCCGCGATCGGGCATGTGAGGCGGGTGGGGCGGGTAGGGCGAGTGGGGCGGGTGGGGCGAGTATGAGCCTGCTGGGCGGACATCAGCCGAGCGCCATTTCCGGCGCGCGCTTCATGGATCCCGTCGTGCTCGCGCGCATCGGGCAGCTGGATCTCGTGGCGCGCGCGGTGTGCGACGGCTTCATCAACGGCCTGCACAAGGCGCCGTACTTCGGCGCGTCCATCGACTTCGCCGAGCACCGCGGCTACGTCCCCGGCGACGACATCCGCCGCATGGACTGGCGGCTGTGGGCGCGCACGGACCGGTACTACATCAAGGAGTACGAGGCCGAGACGAACATGAATTTCTCGGTGCTGCTGGACGTGTCCAGGTCGATGGACTACGGCAGCATCGGCATCACGAAGCTCGACTACGCGCGCATCCTGACCGCGTGCCTGACGAACCTCGTGCACCACCAGCGTGACCGCGTCGGCTTCGTCGCCTTCGACAGCGCGATCGTGGAGCACGTGCCGCCGTCGGCCAAGCACATGGACACCATCCTGCACGTGCTCGATCGGCTGACGCCCGGGCGTCCCGGGAGCCTGAAGGAGCCGCTGCACAAGCTGGCGGAGCACTTCGGCCGCCGCGGCGTGATCGTGGTCGTGTCGGACTTCTACGAGGACCCGGAAACGATCGTGGATGCCGTGACGCCGCTGCGCTTCCGCGGCAACGACATCATCGTGTTCCACGTCATGGATCCCGCCGAGCTGAACTTCGGCTTCACCGACGCGCAGGCGTTCGAGGATCTCGAGAGCGGCGAGCAGATGCCGGTCGTGCCCGACGCGATGCGCAAGGAATACGTCGCGCTCGTGAACGCCCACACGGAAGCGCTGCGGCAGAAGTTCTCGGAGGTCCGCGTCGACTACACGCTGCTCGATACCTCCAAGCCGCTGGACCACGCGTTGTTCAGGTACCTGAGCAGCCGCGAGAAGAAACTCCGCAGCCGGTAAGCCATGTCATTCATCGCGCCCCTGTTCTTCGCCGCCCTCGCCGCGCTCGCGATTCCCGTACTGATACACCTGATTCAGCGCGAGAAGAAGCAGATCCAGCGATTCCCGTCGCTGATGTTCGTGCAGAAGGTGCCGTACCGGTCAGTGCAGCGGCGCCGGATTCACAACTGGCTGCTGCTGTGCGTGCGGCTGGCGGCGCTCGCGCTCATCATCCTCGCGTTCGCGCGGCCGTTCGTCTTCCGGGAGCACGCGGGCGGGCCGGTGGGCCAGGGCGCGCGGGAAGTGGTCATCCTGCTCGATCAGAGCTACAGCATCGGCTACGGCGACCGCTGGGAGCGCGCGCGCGCGGGCGCCTACGACGCGATCGACGGGCTCGGGCCGAACGACCGCGCGTCCGTCGTGCTGTTCTCGTCGGGCGCGGAGATCGCGCTGCGCTCCTCGACCGCCGCGGACCGCGCGCAGATGACGGCGGCCGTCGCCGCCGCGAAGACCAACGACATGGCGACGCGCTTCTCGCCCGGCCTGAAGGTGGCGGGCAGCATCCTCGCCGACTCGCCGCTGCCGCGGCGCGAGGTCGTCCTCATCAGCGATTTCCAGCGCAACGGCTGGCGCGGCGAAGAGGGCGCGCGCCTGCCGCGCGGCACCACGGTGACGCCGGTCGCCATCGGCGGCGCCGTGGACCAGCCGAACGTGTCGGTGACGGCCGTCTCGCTCGCGCGCACCGCGTTCGAGAGCCAGGAGCGCGTGGCGGTCACGGCGGCCGTCGTCAACCGCAGCACGCGGTCGCTCTCGGGCGGCCAGATCACGCTCGAGATCGGGGGGCGGGCGATCGAGACCGAGCGCCTGGACGTCGAGGCCCAGGGCTCCGCGTCGGTGACGTTCCAGCCGGTGACCGTCACCAGCAGCACGCGCGGCACCGTGCGTGTCGGCGCCGACGCGCTCGCCGCCGACAACGCGTTCAACTTCGTCCTCTCGCCGGCGCAGCCGGTCCGCGTGGTCGTCGTGGATCGCAGCGGCACGGCGACGCCGGCGCTGTATCTCACCCGCGCGCTGGCCATCGGCGACGCGCCGCGCTTCGAGACCACCGTCCGCGGGCCGGACACCCTCTCGGACGACGACCTGCGGCGGGCGTCGCTCGTCATCGTGAACGACGTGGCCGTGCAGGCCGGGCTGGGACGCCGCCTGCAGCGGTTCGTCGAGGGCGGCGGCGGCGTGCTCGTCGCCTCCGGCCCGCGCGCGGCGTGGCCCGCCGAGGCGGACCTCCTGCCGGCGGACATCGGCATGCCCGTGGACCGGACGCGCGAGAGCGCGCGGATCGGCGCGCTGGAGTACGGGCACGCGGTGTTCGAGCCGTTCCGCGCCCCGCGCAGCGGCGACTTCGCGGGCGCGCGCTTCTACGGCTACCGCGCCGTGACGGCGAAGCCCGACGTGCAGGTGCTCGCGCGCTTCGACGGCGGTGCGCCGGCCCTGCTCGAACGGCGCGTCGGCACCGGGCGCGTGCTGCTCTGGGCGTCCACGCTCGACCTGTCGTGGAGCGACCTGCCGCTCAAGCCGGTGTTCCTGCCCTTCATCCATCGCGCCGCGCGTCATCTCGCGGCGTACGCGGAGCCGGCGCCCTGGCTGACGGTCGGGCAGGTGCTCGACGCGTCAACCGGATCGGCCGCGCAGCAGGGACGCGTGGTCCTCACCCCGAGCGGCCGCCGCCTGCCCGTGGACGAGGAAGGCTCCGAGGTGCTCGAGCTCGCCGAGCAGGGCTTCTACGAGGTCCGCGGCCAGTCGGGCGACGCGGTGCTGAACGTCGTGGCCAGCAACGTCGACCCGGCCGAGTCGGACCTGACGCCGATGGACCCGAAGGACATCGTCGCCGCGGCCGTGGGCGGCAGCGCCGACGCGTCGGGCGCGGTGGCCGACGTGCCGCAGACGCCGGACGCGCAGGAGCGCTCCCAGCGGCTGTGGTGGTACCTGCTTCTGCTTGGAATCGTGCTACTTGCGGCCGATACGGTCATCTCGAACCGTTTGTCGAAAACGTAACAAATACCCGCCTTTGGGCGTATTCTGAGGCAACCATGCCCGAGTACACCGACTACCTCCGCCGCCGGTCCACCCCGCCCGCCGATCTGTCCGACATCATCAGCGAGGCGCGCTCGCGCTGGCGCCTGAAGCTGGCGCTGCGCGGCCTGGTGCGCGCGGTGATCGTGGTGCTGGCGCTGCTCTTCGCGGCGGCCTACGGCATGGAGTGGGCGCGCTTCAGCGCCACGTCGATCATCGCCGCCCGCGTGCTGATCGGCGTCGCCGTGCTGGCGTCGCTCTTCTACTTCCTGGTGCTGCCGCTGCGGCGCCGCGTCGGCGACGAACAGGTGGCGCTCTACCTGGAAGAGCACGAGCCCGGCCTGCAGGCGACGCTCATGAGCGCCGTCGAGGCGCGCGCCGTCGAGGGGACCAGGGCCGCCGAGGACACGTCCGCGGCGCTCGTCGGCAAGCTGGTGGAGCAGGCGCTCGAGGTCTGCGCGGCCACCGACGCCGCGCGCCGCGCCGAGGACGCGCCGCTGAAGCGGTGGGGCGCG
>VFYY01000150.1 GCA_016871375.1 Acidimicrobiia bacterium | reverse complement strand
GTCAGGGAAGACTGCCACGCCGCTGCCGCGCGGTTCTGCCGTGGATCGACGATCCAGCCGTCATGACCGCGAACTCCTTCGCGGTGGCGGCAGAAGTGTCCGACCTGGAGGAAGCGGAGGGGACGGAGCGAACGAGTGCACACGATAGAATGCGGCGCATGAAGCTCGTTCATCTCATCGCTCTCGGTGTGTGCCTCTCGGTTCCCGTGCTCGCGCAGGAACAGGGACGCGGCCGCGGCGCGCAGCAGGACTTCGGGCAGCCGCAGCCGGCGCGGCCGGTGACGGTGACCGCCATTCCGGGCGTGGTTGCCGCCGGCGCGACGTGGACGCAGGCGTGGGCCGGCACCGACAACGCCGACGGCATCCTCGGCACGCCCGACGGCGGGCTGCTGTTCGCGCAGGAGCAGCCGCGGCGCGTGAGCAGGCTCGATCCGGACAACCGCGTGTCGGTCTACGCCGAGAACACCAACGGCGCCGGTTCGCTGGCGCTCGACGCGAAGGGCCGGCTCATTGCCGTGCAGCGGACGTGCACCGACCCGGGGCTGCGGCTCGCGTCGCCCTGCGCCGATCCGCCGAACATCAGCATCATTCATCCGGCGGCGGAGCGGAAGCTGCTGGCCGACAACCTGCAGGGCAAGCCGCTCGGCCGCATCAACGACGCGGTCGTCGCGCGCGACGGCGGCGTCTACTTCACGTCCGGCGGCGCGTTCTACGTGAGCCCGGCCGGCGACGTACGCGCGATCGGACAGAACCTCCGCACCAACGGCGTCATGCTCAGCCCCGACGAGAAGACGCTGTACATCACCAACGGCGGCACGGTGGTCGCCTTCGACGTCGGGGCCAACGGCGTGGTGTCGAACCAGCGCGACTTCGCGAAGCTGGAGGCGGGCGGCAACGGCGACGGCCTCGCGGTTGACGCGGCCGGCCGCCTCTACGTCACGTCCGCGCCCGGCGTGCAGGTGTTCGCGCCGGACGGCAGGTACCTGGGTCTCATCCCCACGCCGCGCAACGTGATCAGCGTCGCGTTCTCGGGACCCGACAAGAAGACGCTCTACGTCGTCGGCGGTGGAGGAGTGGACGCCAACGGCCGCGAGATGACGACGCCGCCCGGCGTGCGCAACAACGCGAAGTCGATCTTCAGGATTCCGATGATCGCGGAAGGGTTCAGAGGGCGGGCGAAATAGTCCGGACGTCCCGCAGCGAGCATCCCGCGCGCAGCTGGTCGGCGCGCGGGAGCCTGTCACCGGCATAGCAGCCGGGAATCACATACAGCGTCCGCGTGTGCCCGGGCTGCGGCGCCACGACAGCAGGCATCGTCGCCGCCGGTGCGACGGGCGTTGCTGGCGCGGGGGGCGGCAGCACGTGCTCGACGACGATCCTCACCGTCTGCGGCTCGGGACGCACTTCGCCCGCGCGGCGATACACCTCGGGATAGTACGCCGGTCCCCACACAGGCCACACCGTCGCGCTCTGCGGAAAGAACAACCCGAGATCGTCCGGCGGCTTCGGCATGTAGGTGTCCGCCCCGGTGCGGAACAGATCCTGACGATCCGGCCTCAGGACGTTGGGCGGCTCCGGAACCTGCTGCGCCCCGGCCAGCGCCGGCAGCGTCAGCAACGCGGCGACGAGGGTCGCGGTGCGGGCGCTCATGGCCGCCGCCCCACGCGCGGGCTGAAGCCCACCTGCTCGTACCAGAACCCGTCGGTCTGCCGCTCGAGTCGCCGCACGTACATGTGCGTCTCCTCGGTCCGTCCCACGCTGCCGGTCACGCGGATGCGGTCGCCGCGCGCGAACGTGGTCCCGCTCATCCCGACGTCAATCAGCTCGCGGCGGTTGTCCATCTCGAAGCGGAATGCGCGGACCCTGCCGTCCCGGTCACGGACCTCGGCCAGGAGGAATGGATGGGGGTTGATGAACTGGAATTCGGTGACCACGGCCTCGACCGTGGTCTGCCGGGAGCTGTCGTACACGCCGGACAGCGAGTGGTGGGCCTCGGCCGCGCCCAGGGCGCCGAAGGCCGCGGCCATCGCCGGCAGCACCCGCTTCATGGTACGATTCTAGCGCGATACGTACCGCATATACCGGAGGTAGGGATGAAGAAGTTCGTACTGATTGCCCTTGCCCTCGCCGTCATCTCTCCGCTCTCTCTGAGCGCCCACCACGGGTGGGGCGGCAACGCCACTGAGGAAACCACGTTGACCGGCACGGTCGAAACGGCCGTCAGCCTCGCCGGCCCGCACGCGACGATGCGGATTCGTGCGGAAGGCCAGGTGTGGGACATCACGCTGGCGCCGGCGGCGCGCACCGCGGGCGCCGGGCTGAAGGAGGGCGTCATCCCCGTCGGCGCGACGGTCACCGTGCACGGACACCGCAACAAGAGCACGGGCCGTTACGAGATGAAGACCGAGCGCGTGGTCTGGAACAACAAGACCTACGCGGTCTATCCCGACCGGCACTGACGCCGATCACGTCTGGGGGCCGGCGTGCATGATGTCCTGGCGTGGATGGAAGCATCCACGCTGGGCCACATGATGCGCGAGTCCGGTCCCTGGACGTACGCCATCGTCAACCTGACGCACATTCTCGGGATCGCCTCGCTGTTCGGCGCGATCCTGGTGATGGACCTGCGGCTCCTCGGCTGCTTCCGTCACGTCCCGCTCGGTTCGCTGGCGGCGGCCACCGCGCCGGTCGGCGGTGCGGGCCTGGCCATCGCGCTCACCTCCGGTACGGCGCTCATCACCGCCAACGCCACCGAGTACGCCGGCAATCCGTTCCTGCTCATCAAGTTTCCCGCGATCGTGTTCGGCCTGCTGAACATCGCGCTGCTCATGCGCTCGCGCGCGTGGCGGGCGCGGTCCGCGCGTGAGCTGACCGGCGCCGAGCGGCGGCAGCTCGCGGTGATGGGCGGGATCTCGTTGTGCTCCTGGCTGACCGCGGTTGCGGCGGGGCGCATGATCGGCTACTGGTAGACGCGTGTTTCCCTATCACGACGAAAACGAGACGCAGCGCACGCCGGTCGTCACGATGGCGCTCATCGCCATCAACGTGCTCGTGTGGGTGCTCGTGCAGGGCGCGGGCAGCGAGCTGGCGCTGGCGCGCGCGGTCTGCGAGCTCGGGCTGATTCCCGGCGAGCTCACCGGGTCGCTGCCGCCGGGCGTGCGCTTCCCGATGGGCGAGGATCTCGTCTGCCTGACCGATCCGGGTCCGCAGTACTTGCACCTGATCTCGTCGATGTTCCTGCACGGGTCGTGGATGCACCTGCTGGGGAACATGTGGTTCCTGTGGCTGTTCGGCAACAACATCGAGGACTCGATGGCGCGGCCGCGGTTTGTCGCGTTCTACGTGCTGACCGGCCTCGGCGCCGCGCTGGCGCAGACGTTCGCGAACCCGGCGTCCGAGATCCCGATGGTGGGCGCGTCGGGCGCCATCAGCGGCGTCATGGGCGCGTATCTCGTGCTCTTCCCGCGCGTGCGCGTCTACACGATCGTCCCGCTCGGCTTCTTCATCCAGAACATCGCGCTGCCGGCCTGGGGGATGCTGATCTACTGGATGTTTCTCCAGTTCGCCGGCGGCATCACCAGCATCGTCGCCGAGCAGGGCGGCGGCGGCGTCGCCTTCTGGGCGCACATCGGCGGTTTCATCGCCGGTGTCGTGCTGGTGAAGGTGTTCGAGAACCGCAAGCGGGTCCTCGCGCACAAGGCGCACCACTGGCGGCCTCAGCCAGGTGGTAGGTGGTAGGTCGAGTCTCTTAGCTGCTTCGCGCATCCGGGCTTCGACTTCGGGCGCGCTTTCTTCGGCTTGTTGCGCGGTTTCGACTTCTTCGTAGTGTCCGGCTTTAGCCGGACCACACACGGCGGTGCCGATCAACTTGGTCCGGCTGAAGCCGGACACTACGACGTTTCAGAAACCGCTTTAGGACGCGAATCTCGGCTACCACCTACCACCTACCACCTGAAGGCAGCTACCATCTCCCGACATGAAGCGTCTGCTCTCACTCGTGTTCGTCGTGGCTACGACCGCGCTGATTGCCCAGCAGCCGGACCAGCAAGTCGAGTGGCGCTACTGGGGCGGAGACCTCGCGGGCACGAAGTACAGCGCCCTCACCGACATCAACCCGCAGAACCTCTCCCGGCTGGAGCTGGCGTGGCAGTGGAAGCACTGGGAAACGCCGCTCGACGAGTACAAGACGATCCCCGGCTTCTTCGAGAGCACGCCGCTGATGATCGACGGCGTCCTGTACGTGACCACGCCGTACAACAGCGTCGCCGCGCTGGATGCGGCGACGGGCAAGGAGCTGTGGCGGTACGACGGCGAGGCCTACAAGCTCGGGCAGGTGCTCTCCGGCAGCGGGTTCAAGCACCGCGGGGTCGCGTTCTGGCGCGACGGCAACCAGACGCGTATCTTCCTCAACAGCCGCAGCAAGCTGGTGTCGCTCGACGCGCAGACGGGCCGGCTCGTGCCGTCGTTCGGCGACCGCGGCGTGCTGGCGCTCACCGAGAGCCCGCACCTGTCGCAGAGCTCGCCGCCGATGGTCTACGGCAACCTGGTGATCATCGGCAGCCAGATTCCCGATCGCCTGATCGGGCGCGAGGAAGTGGGCGAGGTGCAGGCGTTCGACGCGCGCAGCGGGCGCCTGGTGTGGACGTTCTCCGTCGTGCCGCGCTCGGCAGCGGATCCGGCGGCCGCCACGTGGGAGAACGAGTCGTGGCGCAACGGGAGCCACGCGAACGTCTGGGCGCCGATGGCACTCGACGAGGCGCGCGGTCTCCTGTACCTGCCGACGAGCACGCCGAACAACGACTACTACGGCGGCGCGCGGCCGGGCGCCAACCTCTACGCCGAGTCGCTCGTGTGCCTCGACGCGGCCACCGGCAAGGTGCGGTGGCACTTCCAGACCACCCACCACGGCATCTGGGACTACGACATCCCCGCGCAGCCGAACCTGGTGACGATCACCGTGGACGGCACACGCATCGACGCGGTCGCGCAGGTCACCAAGCAGGGCTTCACCTTCGTCTTCGACCGCGTCACCGGCCGGCCCGTGTGGCCGATCGAGGAGCGCAGCGTCCCGACCGACACCGACATCCCCGGCGAGAAGGTCTATCCGACGCAGCCGTTCCCGTCGAAGCCGCCCGCCTTCGTCACGCAGGGCATCACGCTTGACGATGCGAACAACCTGACGCCGGAGATCAGGCGCATGGCGCAGGAGGTGATGAAGCAGTACCGGACCGGACCGCTCTACACGCCGCCGATGCTGAACGGGACGCTGCAGCTGCCGGAGCTGTACGGCGGCGCGAACTGGGGTGGCGCGTCGTTCGATCCTGAGCTCGGCTACCTCTACGTGCGCGCGAACCACTCGCTGGGGCTGAACAACGGCGGCAGGAACCCCGTCGCCGAAAAAAATGCCGGACCGGACGGCGCGCAGTATGCGCGCGCGGCGCCGACGCTGCCCGGAGGCATTCCGCTGATCTCGCCGCCGTACTCGCTGCTGACCGCGATCGACCTGAATCGCGGCGAGATCGCGTGGCAGTCGCCGCTCGGCGAGGGGAACCCGTCGGTCCGCAACCACCCGCTGCTCAAGGGCGTGGCGCTCCCGGCGCGCCTGGGCTCCAACACCAATCGCGGCGGCACGCTCGTCACGCGCAGCGGCCTCGTGTTCATCGGCGGCGGCGACGGCTACTTCTACGCCTTCGACAAGCGCACGGGCCAGGAAGTGTGGCGGACGACGATCCCCTACAACAACGTCGCGAACCCGATGACGTACCGCACCCGCGCGGGGAAGCAGTTCATCGTCGTTGCCAGCGGCGCCGGCGCGGACAACGCGCTGCTGGCGTTTGCGGTGAAAGAAGACGCGGCTCCGCCGCCGCAGGGCCAGGCCGCCTACACCCGCGCCTGCGCGGCGTGTCACGGACCGGCCGGCCGCGGGCTCGCCGGACCGCCGCTTGTCCCGTTCGCCAAATCCCCCGACGAGGTGCTGGCCATCGTCCGGGAGGGCCGGGGCGAGATGCCGCCCACGGGCCCGGCCACGCTCAGCGACGACCAGGTCCGCCAGATTGTCAGCTACCTGGCCGCGTTGAATTAAGGGTTCGTCCGGCAGTGCCGATTCTGCGGCGACAGAGACCGACCCACCGCCAGCTACAACGTGCCGACTTCAGTTTCCAGCAAAGACCAGCATTTCGTGCCGAGCGTTTTCTTCCAGCTCTCGTAGACCCCTGACAGCCGCGCCCGGAACGGCGCCGTGTCCACCTCGTTGAACGCGAGGCCGCGGCCCGCCATCGCCGTGCGCGCGGTCGCGTTCTCCGCCTCCTGATCCCGGCGCTGCAGGCGCACCGCCTGCGGCAGCCGCCGCTCGATGATCGCGCGGACGTCCTCGGGCAGCCGCCGCCACGCCGCCTGGTTGGCCAGCATGTTGAAGCCCGACCACATGTGGCTCGTGAGGCTGACGTACTTCATCACCTCGTAGTGGCGGAACAGGTTCATGTAGCCGAGCGGATTCTCCTGCGCGTCCACGTCGCCGCTCTTCAGCGCGGCGTAGATGCCGCTGCTGTTGACGAGGACCGGCTCCGCGCCGAACGCGCGGAAGGTGTCCTCGAACATCTTGCCGGCGGGGATGCGCATCCGCATGCCGGCGAGGTCGGCCGGCGTGACGATCGCGCGCGTGTTGCCTCCGATGTGCCGGATGCCGTTGTCGAACGCGCCGACAGGGAAGCCGACGATTCCCTTCGCCGCCATCTCGGCGCGCAGGTAGGCGCCGAGCGGGCCGTCCATCGCCGTGTGGGCGTGCTCGGCCGAGCGGAAGGCAAACGGCACCTGCTGCACTTCGGCCACCGGCACGACGTTGCCGAGGATGCCCCCCATCAGCGTGAAGAACTCGATCTCGCCGGCGACGAGCATCGTGAGCACCGCGGGGTCGCTGCCGGGGTGCTTGTTGTTCTCCGGCAGCACCCGCGTCTCGACGCGGCCGCCGGTGTCCTTGCCAATCGCCGCCCACATCTCGACGAGCCGCGTGTGCAGGGGGCTGTCGGGCGCCTGGTTGTGGTACTGCGTGAGGGTGAAGTCAGCCGCGCGGATGGTGCGCGAAAACACCGTCAGCGATCCGAGCGTGGCTCCGGAGACGAACGCGCGTCGTGTCAACATCAAGCGCTCCGTAGGGCGGGCCTTTACGGCCCGCCGTCTAATGTAGTCTAAGAAGCTCATGGCTGATTCCCTGCGCGCCACCACGGAGGCGGTGGCCTTCATCCGCGAGACGACGTTCCGTGACTTTCCGGCGGAGGCGGTCGCCATCGGCAAACGCTGCGCGATCGACGGCCTCGGCGTCACGCTCGCGGGCACGACGACCGACGGCAGCACGATTCTGCGCGACTACATCCGCGGCAGCGGCACCGGCGCCGCCGACGCGACGGTCTTCGGCGCCGCGCCCTTCCGGACGACCGCCGCATCGGCGGCCCTGCTGAACGCCGCCGCCGGCCATGCGATGGACTGGGACGACACGCAGTTGTCCACCACGCCGGACCGGATCTTCGGCCTGCTCACGCATCCCACGCTGCCGCCGCTCATCGCCGCGCTCGCCGTCGGCGAGCGGCTGCGCGTGTCCGGGCAGCAGCTCCTCGAGGCGTTCCTCGTCGGGTTCGAGCTGGAGTGCAAGATTGCGGAGGCGATCTCGCCCGCCCACTACAAGAAGGGCTTCCATTCGTCCGGGACCATCGGCACCTTCGGCGCCATGGCGGCCGCCGCGAAGCTGCTCAATCTGGATGAGGACCAGCTCTCGCACGCGCTTGCGATTGCCGCCAGCCTGAGCTCCGGCATCCGCGTGAACTTCGGATCGATGACCAAGCCGCTGCACGTCGGCCGCGCCGCGCAGAACGGCATCACCGCCGCGGAGCTCGCCAGCCGCGGCTTCACCGGCGGGCGCGACGCGCTCGATCCGCCGTGGGGCTTCTTCCAGGTCTTCAGCCACGGCGAGGGCGCCGAGCTCGACCGTTTCGTCGGCACGCTCGGGAAGCCGTTCACGATCGTCTCCCCCGGCGTCTCGATCAAGCCGTACCCGTGCGGCGTGCTCGGGCACCCGACGATGGACGCGATGCGGACGCTGGTGACGACGCACGACGTGAAGCCGGAGCAGATCAGGGCGATCCGCGTGCGCGCCGGCTCGAACATCCTCAACCCGCTGCGCTACACGATTGCCACCAACGAGCTCGAGGCGAAGTTCTGCCCGCCGTTCATGGTGTCGGCGATCGCGCTGCGGCGGAAGGCCGGCATCCACGAGTTCACGGACGCCTTCGTCCGCAGCGCGCCCGCGCAGGAGATGATGCGGCGCTGCGAGACCGTGCTCGATCCCGAGATCGAGGCGAAAGGCTGGGAGAAGATCCGGAGCACGGTGGAGGTGGATCTCGCCGACGGCCGGAGGCTGGTGCAGGAAGCGGACGAGCGCTATCGCGGCGGCCCGGATCACCCGTTTACGCGCGAGGACCTGCTGGAGAAGTTCACCGACTGCGCCGGGCTCGTGCTGCCGCCCGCCGCGATGGACGAGACGGTGACGATGGTGGAGTCGCTCGAGACGCTGCCCGACGTGACCGCGCTGGTGAAGACGCTCTCATCCGCCAAGCCTGTCGCCGCGACCGCCTGAGCCATCATGACCCTGGCCTGGATCTCGATCGCCGCGCTCGTCATCGCCGTCGGCCTGAGCTGCACGACGACGATCAACGTCGGGATCCTGTCGCTGACGCTGGCGCTGCTGGTGGGCGTGTACCTGGGCGGGATGTCGCCGGCCGCCGTGCTCGAGGGGTTCCCGACCGACCTGCTCATCACGCTCGTCGGCGTGACGCTGCTCTTCAGCATCGCCGAGTCCAACGGCACGCTGGCGCGGGTGACGGCGCGCGCCGTGCGGCTGTGCCGCGGGCAGGTGGGCCTGCTGCCCGTGATGTTCTTCGTGCTCGGCCTCGTCATTGCGACCATTGGCGCGGGGGCCACGCCGACGAGCGCCCTGCTGGCGCCGCCGGCGATGGCGGTGGCGTCGCGCGCGGGCATCCCGCTGCTCGTCATGGCCGTCATGGCCGGCAACGGGGCGCTGGCGGGCACGCTGTCGCCCTTCGCGCCGACGGGCATCGTGGCGAACGGCGTGATGGCGCGCATCGGCCTTGGCGGGGTGGAGTGGCAGACCTACGCCTACAACGCGTTCGCGCACGCGCTCGTCGGCATCGGCGGGTTCCTGGTGCTCGGCGGCCTGCGTCTCTTCACGCGGCGCGAAGGCGCGGCGGCGGGGGAACGCCGTGAAGGCGTTCCGGTAGACAGCGCGGAGCCGGATGCGGGCGAGATGACCACGCCGCACTGGCTGACCCTGGCCGGCATCGTCGCCCTCATCGCCGGCGTGGCGATCTTCGGCGTCAACGTCGGGATGATGGCGCTCGTCGTCTCGACCCTGCTGATCCTGCTGCGCGCCGTGGACGAGGGCGAGGCGATTCACGGCATGCCGTGGGGCGTCATCCTGATGGTGACGGGCGTCAGCGTGCTCATCGCGCTGCTGCAGGAAACGAAGGGGATGGATCTCTTCACCGCCGGGCTCGCGCGCATCTCGACGCCCGAGTCGATTGCGCCGATCGTCGCGTTCGGGACGGGCGTGATCTCCGTCTACAGCAGCACGTCGGGCGTCGTGCTGCCCGCGTTCCTGCCGATGGCGCCGGAGCTGGCCGAGCGCGTCGGCGGCCTGCCGCCGCTGCCGATCGCGTGGTCGATGAACATCGGCGCCAGCCTCGTGGATCTGTCGTCGCTCTCCACGGTCGGCGCGCTGTTTCTCGCCGGCGCCCCGCCCGGGTCCGACACGCGGTCGCTCTTCAACGGCCTGCTCGTCTGGGGGCTGTCGATGTCGGTGGTCGGCGCCGCGCTCTGCTGGATTCTGTTCCGCTGAATTCCGTAGAGTGCGTTGCGGGTGCACACGCGCATTGACATTCCCGCACACCGCCACTAGGAGTCCGTCCGAGTAATCGCGGTGAAAGTCATATTCTCTCGTGCTGCGCGCTCACGCTGCCGGTCGCCGCTCCCGGCGATGGCCGCGGAGGTGTCGCGTCGGCG
>VFYY01000149.1 GCA_016871375.1 Acidimicrobiia bacterium | reverse complement strand
CTTCACGAGCAACATCAGCGAGGCCACAGTCGTCACGCTGTACCTGCTGCCGTCGCTCAACCTGAAGCTGCTGCCGAAGCTCAACGCCGAGCTGAAGCCGGGCACGCGCGTCGTGTCGCACGCCTTCGACATGGGCGACATCAAGCCGCAGGAGACGCAGAACGTCAACGGCCGGACGATCTATCTCTGGACGGTGCCCATCAAGTAGCGATGTCGTTGACAGTTGACGGGACGATGTGCGTGCCGTTGGTCGCATAGAGCGTCCGCTCGTCCGGGCTGAGCTGCACGCCGTTGGGCGACTCGACGAAGTGGCCCGCCCACGCACTGCGTCCGGCCCTTGCCTGGACGGCGCTACCCGCCCTGCCGGCCGTAGTGCTAGTATTGCGACTCAATCTCATTTTCGAGGGGTTCGCGTGCTTCAGGCATTCGTCATCACGCTGCGCGAAGGGCTCGAGGCCTTTCTGATCATCGCCATCAGCCTTGCCTACCTGCGCAAGAGCGGCCGCTACCAGCTCATCCCCGCCGTCCACTGGGGCATCGGCGTGTCGGTGCTCCTCAGCATCGGCGCCGGCATCCTGCTGCAGCGGGCCTCCAATCAGGCGCTGTGGGAGGGCGTGCTCGCGATGGCCGCGGCCGTGCTCGTCACCACGCTCATCGTGCACATGTGGCGGCACGCCCGCCGGATCAAGCGTGAGATCGAGGAGCGGCTCGAGCACTCGGCGCTGCAGGCCGGCGCCAAGGCGTTTCTCGGCGTCTTTCTCTTCACGCTGCTGATGATCACGCGCGAGGGGATGGAGACGGCGATGCTGATGGGAACGCTGCTGTTTCAGGTCCAGGCCGCCGACGTCATCGCCGGCGCGGCGGCCGGCACCCTCTGCGCGGCAACGGTCGCGTGGATGTGGTCGCGCTACGGCCATCGGATCAACCTGGCGCTCTTCTTCCAGGTCACGGCGGTGTTCCTTGGCGTGTTCGTCGTGCAGCTCCTCATCTACGGCTTCCACGAGCTGACCGAGGCGAACATCTTCCCCTACAGCGAGCCGCTGCACTGGGCGACCGAGCCGTACGGGCCGGATGGCCGCTACGGGCAGTATCTGAGCTACTTGCTCGTGCTGCTGCCGACGCTCTGGCTGGTCGTCGCGGGCCTGCGCGGCGGCAAGCAGGCCGTACCGCCGCCGCCCGTGCAGACCGCGGCGCCCTGACGACTTCACAAGTCACAAGTCAGAAGTCACAAGTCAGAAGTCACAAGTCAGAAGTCAGAAGTCTCAACACCCAAGTCCCAAACTTGTGACTTCTGACGTGTGATGTGAGAATGGCAAAGCCTCCCCTGGTCGCCGAGTTGCTCTGGGCCGACGGCCTGCGCTTCGGCGCGACGAGCGGCTCCACGGCGATTGTCGTCGACGCCGACGGCGCAGCGGGGCCGTCGCCGATGCAGCTGGCGGCCGTCGGGCTGGCGGGCTGCATGGCCGCCGACGTCGTCGAGATCCTCCGCAGGGGACGGCACCCGCTCACGAGCCTGCGCGTGGCGTTCACGGGCGAGCGTGCGACCGAGCCGCCCCGCCGCTTCGTCCGCATCACCCTTCACTTTCATGTGTCCGGCGCGGTGCCGGTCGACGCCGTCGAGCGCGCCGTGGCGCTCTCGCGCGAGAAGTACTGCTCCGTGTGGCACTCGATGCGGCCGGACATCGCGTTCACGACCGCGTTCGACGCGCATCCGTGATCCCCCGCCTTCGCCCGGGCCCGGCCGCCGCGGCGGCGTCTCAGCGATCGGAAGGGCTACCTCGACTGGCTGCGCGGGGTCGGTGTGCTGGTCATGGTGCAGGGGCACGTCATGGATGCCTGGACCACGGCTGACGATCGCGCGCGCGCGGCGTACCAGTGGATTTCCTTCGTCGGCGGCCTGGGGGGCGCGCCCATCTTCCTCTTCCTGGCCGGCGTGGCGCTCGCGCTGGCCGCCGGTGCCCGCATGCGTCGCGGCCGCTCCGCGCGCGAGGTCGCCGCGCTCGCCCGGCGCCGCGGCTGGCAGATCTTCGGCCTCGCATTCCTGTTCCGGCTGCAGTCATGGGTGATCAGCGGCGGCTCTCCCTGGGCGCTGCTGAAGGTCGACATCCTGAATGTGATGGGTCTCGCCATGCTCGGCGGCGCACTGCTGTGGAGCGCCGGCCGCAGCCGATCGTCGCGGGCGCTGCTGCTGACGTCGGCGGCCGTGGCAACAGCGATGCCGGCGCCGC
The DNA here is from genome assembly GCA_016871375.1 of Acidimicrobiia bacterium. Classification (GTDB taxonomy): domain Bacteria; phylum Acidobacteriota; class Vicinamibacteria; order Vicinamibacterales; family UBA2999; genus VFYY01. The sequence continues at coordinate 7,945 of VFYY01000149.1, read as the reverse complement.
TCGTGCGGGCATCGGCGTGGGTGGCCCTTCTCCCCGATCCCGTCGAGGCCTACCTGCGGCCCGTCTCCAGCATGGCCGCGTTCACGCTGCTGCCGTGGGCGGGTTCGTCTTCGCGGGCGCGGCCGTCGGCGTCTGGCTCGATGCCGCCCGCACCACGGACGAGGAGCAGCGCATCAATCTCGCGCTGGCCGTCATTGGCGCCGCCCTCGCGCTTGGCGGCTACGCGGCGTCGCTGCTGCCGCCGATCGTCGCAGCGGCGGACTTCTGGACCAGCTCGCCGACGTTCTTCTTCGTGCGGCTCGGGGTGTCGACGGCGCTCGTGGCGCTCGCCTACGCCTGGAACGGGCTGGGCGGCCGATCCTGGCTCTGCGAGTTCGGCCGCTCGTCGCTCTTCGTCTAGTGGATCCACGTGGAGATGGCGTACGGCGTCGTCAGCGTGACGCTGCACCGCCGCCTGCCGCTCGAGGTGGCCTACCTGGGGTTCGTCCTTCTGAGCGCGCCCTCTTCGGCCTGGTCCGACTGAAGAACCAGCGCCTGAGGCCCGGGGCCTGGAGCCTGCGCCCTCAGAAGGCCATGAGATAGGTCATCTTGGCGATGACCGCGCGGCTCAGGAGAATCCCCGACCGCTCGTCGCGCCGCTCGTTGTAGACGAGGAAGAAGTCGCTGAGCGGCCGGTGGATGATGTTGAACCGCAGGTTCGACGTCCACTGATGGTTGTCGCTGTTGTACTGGATCAGCGCGTTGAAGAACATCTTCGTGTTGAAGTTGTAGTTCACGCGCGTCGTCACGAGCTTGGTGACGAACGATCCGGTGGAGAGCGAGATGTCGTTCACCTGCAGGTTGACCGCCGCGTTGAACGTCTCGTCCACCCGCACCGACGGCCCGACGGCGATGGACCGCCGGTCGCCGTCGTAAAAGGGGCCCGCGTTCACGCGGGTGAGCAGCGACACTCGCGCCGCCTCGTTCGTCCGCCAGAAGCCGAAGTACTCGGGATACTCGTAGCGGCCGGCGTTGACGCGCGTGCCGGAGCCGCGGTTGATGGTGAAGGCGGTCGGGACCTCCTCGGCGTAGTGGTTGACGCCGACTTCGGCGTTCGAGCCGTCCTGGAAGTTGAAGTTGTAGTGGTAGCCGACGAACCGCGTCTCGAGGCCGCCGTCGTCCTGCCGCGTGAACATGTCGAATTCCCAGTGCGGCTGCATCTGCCGCAGCCAGCCCGACACGGCGGCCGGGCGCAGGCGGCGGCCGACCCACGCGTCGACGTTGTGGACGCCGAGCCGCGGCGCGAAGCCGAGCTCGTCGTTGAACTGCTCGCCGATGCTCCCGTGTCCCACCTGGAAGCGCCACTCGCGGTTCTCCCAGTCCACGCCGGCGCGGGTCGAGAAGGCATTGCCCCGCCCGGGCGTCGCCGCTTCGGGCGAAAACGTGCGCGCGGCGTACCCGTTCAGGCTCAGGTAGCCGAACCGGAAGTTGGCGTCCATGCCGGCCACGCGGTTGAAGTGCGGTCCGCTCGCGTCCTTGTTGAGGAAGACCGCGCCGATGTCCGAGTTCGCGAGGATGTCGCGGCGCAGCCGGAGCGCGGTGATGTTGGCCGCCGCCGCCGCGCCGGCTGCCCGCTGCTGGATGTTGATGACGCCGACCGAATACAGTCCCTGGCGGCCCGTCAACCGCGTGCCGGCCAGAATCGGCAGGGGCTCGCCCTCGTCCGAGAGGCCGATGCGGCGGCTGAAGAAGAGGCGCATCTCGTTCTGCCGGTTGGCCCCGCCCTGCACCTGGCTCCCGAACTGGAAGATCCCCGAGTTTTCGAGGAAGAAGTCGCGCTTCTCGGGGAAGAAGAGGCTGAACCGCGTGAAGTTGATCTGCTGCTCGTCCACCTCGACCTGCGAGAAGTCGGTGTTCACCGTGAAGTCCCACACGAGCCCGGTCGTCACGCCGTACTTCACGTCGAGCCCCGCGTCGAGCTCCCCGGTCGTGCGGCTGCCCCGGTTCGTGGTGGAGGCGGTGGCGGCGTACGGCTTGAAGCGCAGGTTCATGCCCGGACGGACGCCGCGGAGCCCTTCGAGCGTACCGGCCATCGAGACCCGGTCGAGATCGTAGATGCGCGGGAGCGGCGACCAGTAGCTGTCCTCGTTCACACGGCGCAGCTTGCGCTCGAAGTTGATGCCCCAGGTCTGCGTGTCGCGGTTCTCGAACTTGAGCGTGCGGAACGGAATCCGGATCTCGGCGTACCAACCCGTCTCGGCAACGTCGGTCGCCACGTCCCAGATGCCGTCCCAGTCGGCGTTCCGCTCGCGCCCTTCGTTGACCATCTGGGCGTCGTACTTGGCGCCCGAGGGATTGATCGCGAACGTGTAGCCGTTGCGCGCGTCGTGGAACGTGTCGAGGACGACGCGAAAGCCGTCGCTGGCGTTGGTGTTGAAGTCCTTCTTCAGGTCGTTGATGGTGAGGCGCCCGGGCTCCCCGTCGCGCGCGAACACGCCGAAGTAGAGCGCCTCGTCATCGTAGAGGATGCGCACCTCGGTGTCGTAGGTCGCCGGCTCCCCCTCGCGGGGGTCGTTCTGGATGAAATGGGTCGCCATCGGCGCGCTCGCCCACGAGGGCTCGTCGAGCCGGCCGTCGAGCGTGATCGGCCCCGCGGCCCGGACCGCCTCGAGGCGCCGATCGAGCCGCGCGGTGTCGTAGTCGATCGCCGTCGCCGACCCGTCCCGGCTGGTGTTCTGCAGGCGATTCTGGGACTGCGCCGCCGCGTTCGGGGAAAAGCCGCCGAGGGTACTGATGAGTGCGACTACCACTGCGCACGAAGTGGCATCGAAACGGACCATGCGTAACTCCTTGTGCCGACGCCAGATACACGGACCTGGCCATGCGCGCCCTCCCGAATTTCGAACAAAAACCGAAAAAACGGGTTGAGGAAGGTGACCGCAGGCCGATACAATTCGCCTCTTCCTTGCGCCCCTGAGCGGGAGGCCGGAGAGGACCCCACATGATAAGCGTTGCTGCCATCCGAATGCAGCAGTTTGGCGTGCAGTTCTATCAGGCATCGCTGACGGCCGAGGACATCGACAAACTGGTCCGGTTCGAGGTGCTGAGCTACGGCGAGGCCGGCCAGCCGGTGCGGGGCGCGACGAAGAAGGTCCCCTCCAAGGTGAACTGGGATTTGCTCGAACGGCGAATTGCGGCGAGCGAGAAGGCCTACCAGCGGCAGATTATCCGGCGAAAAATCGACGAACTCGTCCAGTATTACGAGCAGTGCCGTCAGGCGCGCGACCTGCCGTCGATCCCCGGCGCCGTCATCATCTCCTGCGACGAGCGGCTCACCTTCGAGCCGGTCGAAGCGGGGTCGGTCGTCGGGCGGCTCAAGGTACCCGAGCGCGAGGGCATTCTGCGGGCCATCGACGGGCAGCACCGGCTGCTCGCCCTGCACGCCGACATCGACAACATGCGCGGCCACGATTTCACCGTGCCCGCCATCATTTTCGACCGTCTGCCCGAGGATCACATCGTGCAGATGTTCGTCACGATCAACGCCAAGCACACGCGGCTGAACCCGTCGCACCTCGTGAGCCTCTCGGGGCGGCAGCTCTACCGCGACGAGGCGCTCGCGGTGGCGCACGATGTCGTGCGCGCGCTGAATGACCGCGAGGACTCGCCGCTGCACGGCGAGATCAAGCTGCTCGGCGTCGGCCGCGGCCGCGTGGCGCAGGCGCCGCTCGCGCAGGAGCTCAAGAGGCTGTTCGCCGGCGACGCGTTCGGCGGTCCGCGCAAGTCGGCCGACTTTCGCGAGGACGCGAAGAAGTTCTTCGTGAACTATTTCAAGCAGGTGTCGATGGTGTTCGGCGCCGCATGGGGCGGGCGGAAGTACAGCATCAAGTCGGCCACCGCGCTGCGCGCGTTCGTCCGCGTGTCGCCCGACGTGGTGCGGCGGCTCGATCAGGATCACGCCGATCGCAGCGACTACCGCGCCATCGGACGCGTGATTGCGCCGTGGGGCCGCCGGATCGGCGACCAGCGCTTCGAGACCGAAGGCGCGTGGAAGCGGCAGGGGACGACGGTCGATACGCTGGCCCGCGAGCTGAAGCTGGCGCTGGAGTATCCCGAAGGGGCAGGCGTGTAACGCTCCGGCTGCCAACCTCCAGCTCCCCAGCGTGAACTGGGCGCTGGGACGTGGCGGCCTGGGAGCTGAGAAAAGACAGGACGGACGCTGATGCCAGCGATCCGTCCTGACGTGCCGGCCTGGCTCCCCCCAGCATTTACGGCGTTTCTGCCGTAAACCACAGACCGACACGCCGAGTCAGGGCAACCGCCGTACCCGCGCGGTTCACACGAAAACCCTCGGTTTCACGATCCCGCCGGTTTCAAGAATGTGGCAAGAATTACAGGTGTGTCGCGAGGCCACACATGCGAATCGACCTGAACGCGGACGTCGGCGAGGGGCGAAGCGGGGCCGTGGGGCATCCTGCCGGCGACGCCGGGATCATGGCGTGCATTACGTCGGCGAACGTGGCATGCGGCTTCCACGCCGGCGACCCGGGCGTGATGCGCGCGACGGTCGCCCTGGCGCGCGAGCATGGCGTGGCCGTCGGCGCGCATCCCGGGTTTCCCGACCTGGAGGGGTTCGGCCGGCGCGCGTTGCAGGTGTCGCCGCGCGATGTCGAGGATTTCGTGGTGTACCAGGTTGGCGCGCTGGCGGCCATCGCGGCCGCGCAGGGCGTGCGCCTGCAGCACGTCAAGCCGCACGGCGCCCTGTTCAACATGGCGGTGCGCGATGCCGCGCTGGCCGATGCCGTCGCCCGCGCCACGGCGGTCATCGACCGCGCCCTGATGCTGTTCGGGCTTCCGGAATCAGAGCTCGTCGCGGCCGGCGCGCGCGCGGGGCTACGGACGGCGCGCGAGGGCTTCGCCGACCGGGCGTACCAGGCCGACGGGACGCTCGTGCCGCGATCGCAGCCGGGGGCCGTCATTCACGATCCGGCACTCGTGGTGCAGCGCGCGGTCCGCATGGTGCGGGAGGGCGTCGTGGAGGCGGTCGACGGCTCTCGCGTCGCGCTTGCGATCGATACGCTGTGCGTGCACGGCGATACGCCGGGCGCCGCGGAGCTGGCGGCGCAGATTCGAGGGGCGTTGACCGACGCGGGCGTGGTGGTGAAGGCCGTCGGGTCGGCGTGATCGGCGTATCCGCTCTGGCTGGACGCTAGCGTCGCTCCTCAGACACCAGCACGCGCCGCAGGACTTTCCCGACCATCGTCTTGGGCAGGTCCTTTCGGAACTCGATCTGCGCGGGCACCTTGTAGGGCGCGAGGCGCTCGCGGCAGAAGGCGCGGAGGTCCTCCTCCGTGGCGGTCCGATCCGACTTGAGCACGATCCACGCCTTCGGCACCTCGCCCTTGAGCGGATCGGGAATGCCCGCGACGCTGGCCTCCATGACCGCGGGGTGGGCCGACAGCACTTCCTCGATTTCCCGGGGCCACACCTGCAGGCCGCTCGTCTTCAGCATGTCCTTCTTGCGATCGACCAGGAAGATGTAGCCCTCCTCGTCCATGTAGGCGAGGTCGCCCGTGTGCACCCACGGCCCGCTGTCGCCGTGGGTCCGCAGCGTGTCGGCCGTTTCGGCCGGGTTGTTCCAGTATTCGGCCATGTACTGGGGCGCGCGGAGAAGGAGCTCGCCGACCTCCCCGGACGGCAGGTCGCGCTCGCCGCGCTCGGCGTCGACGATGCGGACCTCGACGTCCGGCAGCGGCAGGCCGATCGATCCGATCTTGTTCTTCCCCTTCACGGGGTTCACGCAGCACGCCATCATGCCTTCGGTGAGGGAGTATCCCTCGACGATGCGCGCGCCGGTCGCCTCCTCGAACTGGCGCTTGGTCTCCGCCATGAGCGCAGATGCGCCCGAGAAGCACAGCTTGATCGAGCGGAGCGACACCTTGCCCGCCCGTACGGCGGGGTTGTTGAGGATCGCCGTGTAGAGCGTCGGAATCCCGTTGAAGAACGCCGGCTTGACCTGCCGGATCGTCTTGAGCAGGTCGGCGATGTCGCGCGGGTTCGGCACGAGCGACAGCGGCGCCGGCGCGACGAAGGCCAGCGGCTGCACGCCGACGTTGGCGTACACGTGGAACAACGGCAGGGGCAGCATGATGACGTCGGTCCCCGGCGTCAACGCGGATTTCGTCCATTCGAGCAGCTGGCGCCCGGCCGCGACGTAGTGGCGGTGCAGACCGACGGCGCCTTTGGGCGTACCGGTCGTACCCCCGCTCGAGAGAATCACCGCCCGGTCGTCCGGCCGCACCGTCACCGCCGGCCGCGGCGACAGCCGGTGCGTCTCGAGCAGGGTCTGGAGCCACACGTCTTCGCTGGCGAGCGGGATGCGATGGCCCGTCTTCTTCTCCTTGAGCAGCGTGAACAGCACGCGCAGCAGCGGCGGCAGATATTCCTTGATGGACGTCGCGATCACGCGGCGGAGCCCGGTCCGCGCCTGAATGTTCTTGATGCGTGTATAGAACGGCGTCAGGACGACAATCCGCGACGCGCCGACGGCCGTCATCGTGGCCTCGAGCTCCCGCTCGGTGTAGATCGGATTGAGCGGGACGACCACCGCCCCGGCCTTCCAGATGCCGAACTGCGCGATGAGGAACTGCGGACAGTTCGGCAGCAGCAGCGCGATGCGGTCGCCCGGGCGGACTCCGTCGGCGGCCAGCGCCGCGGCGAAGGCGTTGCTGAGGGTCTCGAGCGCCCCGTACGACAGCGACGCGCCCTTGAACAGCAGGGCCGGGCGATCGCCGCCCCCGCGCGCCAGATCCGCGAGGGCGTCGACGAGCGTAGCGTCGGGATACGGCGCGAGGCTCGGGGCGACGTCGGGGTCGTAGTGGGCCAGCCAGGGTTTCACGGAGAAGGATTCTACTCGTTCGGAACGTTGGGGTCGTTCGGACGGTTGGGGTCGTTCCGGTTCGGGTCGTTCCCGTGCGGGCGTTCGAACGGTGGAACGAGAACGTCCCGAACAATCCGAACATCCCGAACGATCCGAACGCCCTACGTCGAGAGCATCAACAGGAGTGCCTTCTGCGTGTGCAGGCGGTTTTCCGCCTGATCGAAGACGACGGAGGCTGGCGACTCGAAGACGTCGGCGGTCACTTCTTCGCCGCGGTGCGCCGGCAGGCAGTGCAGGAACAGCGCGCGCGGCTGGGCGGCGCCCATGAGCGCCCCGTTCACCTGGTAGGGCTCGAACGTGCGCCGGCGGGCCTCGGCCTGGTGCTCCTGACCCATCGAGGTCCAGACGTCGGTGTAGACGGCGTCGACGCCGGCGACGGCCTCCCGCGGATCGGTGAAGAGTCGCACCGCCGCGCCCTCGCGCGCCGCGCGCGCGGCGTCCTCGACGACCCGCGCCGGCAGCTCGTAGCCCGGCGGCGCGGCGACGTGCACCGAGATGCCCAGCTGCGGCGCGGCATGGACCAGGGAGGTCGCGACGTTGTTGCCGTCGCCGACGTACGCGATCCGTCGCCCGCGGCATTCACCCCAGCGTTCCTGCAGCGTCAGCACGTCGGCAAGCGCCTGGCAGGGATGCTCGCTGTCGCTCAGCGCGTTGATGACGTGCAGCCTCGGCGCCGCCGCCGCCATCAGCGCGGCCTTCTCCTGCGCGTAGGTGCGGATGACGAGCGCATGCACCCAGCGCTCGAGGTTGCGGGCGACATCATCGAGCCGCTCCCGCTCGCCGCTCGCAAACTCGGGCGGCAGGTGGAGCGGATGCCCGCCGAGCTCGCGAATCGCCACCTCGAAGGTCGCCCGCGTTCGAAGCGACGGCTTCTCGAAGAGCATCGCGACGTGCGCGCCGCCGAGCGCGTGCGCCGTGGGCGCCTGGTCGCCGAGGCGCCGATCGGCCTTGAGCTGCGCCGCCAGCGCCAGCAGACGCGTCAGGTCGTCCAGCGACAGATTCAGGACGGACAGAAAGTCTTTGGTC
>VFYY01000148.1 GCA_016871375.1 Acidimicrobiia bacterium | reverse complement strand
CGCCGCCCGCGCCTGGAGGCGCCGCGGGCAGGACCATCGGCGTCAGCGCGGCGGCATCGGACGGCAGCGCGCGCGTGCCCGCGGCGACGCCGTTCTGCTCGAGGACGAACGCAAGCAGCTGCGCGTAGCGCTCGTCGCCGAGGCCGCCCGGCATGGCGGGCGGCATCCGCGTGCTCGTGTACGTGAACAGCGCCTCCGCCGGGCGCCCGCCCCACCGCTGCCGGAACTCCACGCCTCTCAGCGGCGGCGCAAACTCTCCATCGTCGAGGTTCGCGCCGTGGCAGGACGCGCAGTGCTGCGTGTAGACGTCCTTGCCGGCGGCAGCCTGTGCCGCGGTATAGGTCGGGCTGGCCAGTGCCTGCGCACCCACGCCCTGGGACAGATGAAGGGCGAATAACGCCACTCCACCGCAAAGTGACAGAAAAATGGAGCTTCGCATGGCCAACTAGTGTAGGTTAGGCGGACGACATGCGCGTACATCTCGTCAATCCCAGCGACATTTCATTCGGAACCGCAGTCATCACCCCCCGGTGGCTCTACGTGCTCGCGTCGGCGACGCCGGCCGAGTACGGCGACCCGCATCTGGTGGACGAGACGCTCGAGCAGTTCGACCTCGACAGCATCGCGAAGGGCGACGTGGTCGGCCTCGGCATCCACACCGCCAACGCCTATCGTGGCTACCAGATCGGCCGCGCCGCACGCGAGCGCGGCGCGTGGGTCGTCTACGGCGGCATCCACTCGTCGCTGTACCCCGCCGAGGCGCGCGAGCACGGCGCGGCGCATGCGGTGGTGAAGGGCGACGGCGACCTGATCTGGAGCCGCGTCCTCGCCGACTGCGCGGCCGGACGCCCGAACGACGTCTACGAAGGCGGACGCATCGACGGCCGCTCGTTCTTCGGCGGCCGCTGGGACCTGCTGCCGCCCGACAGCTACATGTGGGCGTCGGTGCAGACGGTGCGCGGCTGCCCGAAGCACTGCTCGTTCTGCTCCGTGTGGCGCACCGACGGGCAGCAGGCGCGCATGCGCACGGTCGAAGACGTGGTCGGCGAGATCCGCGAGCTGCGCAGCCGCGGCTTCCGCTTCATCCTGCTCGCCGACGACAACTTCTATCCGGTCGCCTTCGCCGACCTGGCCATGGCGCGGCGCCGGCTCGACCCGACCGCCCTGCGCGAGCTCGAGGCCGTGCGCCGCGAGCGCTTCGAGCTGATGGAGCGCATGGCGGATCTGCCCGACGACATGACGTTCTTCACGCAGATCACCATGGAGGCGGCCGAGGATCCCGCCTTCCTCGACGCGATGCGCAAGGCGCACATCAAGGGCGCGCTCGTCGGCGTCGAGTCGGTGACCAAGGAAGGGCTCAAGTCCATCTACAAGGACTTCAACCTGGCGGGCGAGGAGCTCGCCAAGCAGCTCCAGATCTTCCGCACGCACGGCGTGCACATCCTCGCGTCGTTCATCTTCGGCCTTCCCACCGACACGCGGGAGACCTTCGACGCGACCGCGCAGCTCGCGCTCGCGGCGGACGTGGCGTTCGCGCAGTTCGTCCTGCTGACGCCGTTCCCCGGCACCGTGGACTTCGAGCGCTGGGAAAAGAGCCAGACCGACCCGCAGAAGGTGGACGACGTCCCGCTGACGCGGCATTGGCTGCTGCCGTCGCCGAAGCGGCCGAAGATCTACATGCCGCACCCGCAGTTGACGCCCGAGGACATCCGCCGGCACACGCAGGAGGTCTGGGACACCTTCTACAGCCTGCCCAATATCTGGCGGCGGGCGCGCATCGTGAAATCGATGAAGGCGCGGGTCGCCTTCGTGCTGATGTCGAAGCTCTACCGGCAGATGTACGCGAACACGGGCATTGCAACCGACAGCGCGCGGCGCGAGCGCGCCAACCGGATGGCGCGGCTGATGGCCAGGCCGGCGCGGCGGCTCTTCGTCTCCCCTGTCAAGGCTTGAACAACTCCCAACTCCCAAAACCCAACTCCCGATGTTTGGGAATTGGAAGTTGGAGATTGGCAGTTAGTCGACGAGGCGGCCTTCGGTCAGGAAGCGGCGGTGGTCGGTGAACCGCTGGGTGATGCGCGTCCGCTGGACGCCGCCGCCGCGCACGACCTGCACCGTATCCACTGACGCGGGAAGCATCAGCGTCTCGTCCGGATCGGTGAACCCAACCCGTCTGAACTGAATCGACGAGTCCGCGCGCTCGATCGTCATCCGGTTGGACGCCCCGCGCCGCTGGTGCTCGCGCGGCACCGGAAAATCGAACATCCCGACCAGGTGCTCGTCGTAGCGCAGCACGTCGTAGGTCTCCGCATCCACCCAGATGCGCCCGCGTGAACGGCCGGGCAGCGAGACGCTGACGCACTCGCGCGTCCAGTTGATCTCCGGCGCTCCCGGCGCGACCCCCCTGTAGTCGATCAGGACGGCGGAGCGTCCGGCCGCGCGCGTCCGCCCGGAAACAGTGAACGCAAACTGCCCACGTTTGGCAGGCAGCAGCATGGCCAGCGGCTCAGGCGACACCGACTTGGGGTCCATGCACTGCGGCTGATCGCGCTCGCGCGGCGGCCGGCCGTTGATGGAGATGAGGTCGCGCAGCACGGTCGCCTCCGGCAGCAGCCCGGGCGTCGCGCGGCCGGGGTCCCAGGCGACGCGCAGCTCATACGCCAGCCGGCGGGGGAAGTCGATCGGACTGAGGTCCGACCTCAGCGGCTGTATGGAAACCGTTTCCAGCGACACGATGCTCTGGGCACGCGCATACCACTCCACCACCCGCTCACCAACCTTCGTGAGGAGCTCATCGACCGGCAGGTCGGGCGGCGCCTGGGCCGCTGGCGTGGCGACGACGAGCGCCGCCAGCGCCGCGCCGCAAGTGCCTTGTGCGGCGCGGCGGAGGGGCGTAGATTGGCCCCTGAGAGGTGCCTCATGGCTGATGCGGTGAAATGCGCGCATCCGGTGTGCGAGTGCATGGTGCCACCGAACGGGCCCCACGGGAAGTACTGCAGCGACCACTGCAGGCAGGCCGGGAACAAGATCGAGCTCCGCTGCGACTGTCAGCACGCCGCCTGCCGCTAGGCGGGCTGTCAAGGCCCGCCCTCCTGTCCTCTGCCTGACGTCTACTGGCCCCGGCCGCCGCGGCCCGCTCCGCGACCGCGCTGGGCCTCGTCCGTCGACGGCGGCACCACGTTCTTGGCCCGCAGATAGACCGCCGCATACCCGTACATCTCGTTCGAGTGCGTGATCATGTTGGCGAGAATCGCCGCGCGCGCCATCTGGCCGCGCCCCTGCGGCATCATCTGCGCTCCGTTCTCCTCCGTCAGCCCCGCAAACGCATCGTCACAGAAGGCGAACGACGCGGCGAGCGCCTTCTGGATCTCCGCCTTGCTGGTTTTCTGCTCGTGATCGGTGCCCATATTCGGGTTCGGCACGCCCCTGGCGCCCGCACACATGCCGAACTGCGCGTTGGCGACGTGGCCAAAGAGCTGGCCGAACGTACGCATCTCCGGCATCGAGCTCGGTTTGAAGCCGTAGTCCGATTCGGGGAGCAGGTCGGCCGCGCGCGTCAGGTTGTTCTTGATTCCGTTGTAGGCACGCTGCAGGTACTGCGGCAGGTTGGTCGTCGCGGGCGCCGGCCCCTGGGCGGCAAGCGACACGGACATGAGAATGGCAGCAGACACGTAGACGAGCACACGCTGAATCATCGGAGACTCCATTGCGGGCGATTCTACTTCGTGCGCGGCGTGCGGGGGCGGCGATCGTGCAACGGGTCATCAACGGCGTCGTCCAGAAGAGTGTCTGGGCGCGCGCCAGCTGGCCGGGCGCTCAGCGCGACTGGTACTGACCGTCGCGCGGACCTCGTCCGTAACGCTTAGTTCCCGCCTGCCGCGAATCTCACACCGGCGACGGCCGCGCGTGGCAGCCCGGGGAAGCCGAGCGCGCTGTCGTAGACGGCGTTGCCGACGTTGTCCACGCGCACGAACACGGACAGCTCGTCGCGAACACGGTACTCGCCTCCGACACCCACCACCGTGTAGCCGGGGTTCACCGTGATGTCCACCGATCGGCTCACCGCGATCGGTGAACCGGGCGACGGCACCGCGGACAGCCCGATGAACGCGGCGTCGTGACGCTCTGACACCGTGCGCGCGTCCAGGTTCACCGCGGCCCGGCCGAGCGCGTAGCCCACGCGGATGACGCCGGAGTGTTTCGGCCTCCGCAGCAGCGGCTGGCCGGGCTGGAACTGCTCGCTCGTGCTCGTCGTCGCGGTGACCCGCGTCTCGACGAGCGCGTAGGTGGCGGCAATCGTGACGCCGGCGACCGGACGCTGGAGCACGGCCTCGAGCTCCCAGCCGTTCGCTTCGGATCCGGCAATGTTGATGAAGTCGGGGCGCCCGTCGCGGCCCCCGGTCGAGCGGAACGCGACCTGATCGTTGTAGTCGTTGTCGAAGTACGTCACCGTGGCGCGCACGCGCTGTGCCGCGAGCGTGACCTCGGCGCCCGCGTCCACGGTCCGCGCCCGCTCCGGACTGAGGTCCGGGTTGCCGTCCGAGAACGGCGACCCGAACAACTCGCCGAAGAGCGGGTTCTTGATGCCTCGGCCGGCGTTGGTGAATATCTTCATCGACGACACCGCCCCGTCGGTCAACGGAAGCAGGAACCCGCCCGCGGACATCTTCGGGCTGACCGCCGTGCCGTAATGCGAGTTGCGATCGACACGGGCGCCGATGGTGACGAACCAGCGGCTGCGCGCGCTGAGCTGCTGCTGCACGAAGAACGCGTTGTTCGAGACGCGGAACCCGGCATTGAGCGTGTCGGTCTCGCGCTCGAACTCGTAGCCGGCCGTCATCGCCTGGCCGTCGTGCCAGGTGTAGTCGGCGTGGTACTTGAACGCCGGCCGCCGCAGGCGCGTCCGGCTCGAGAACGTGCCATCGCCGAACGCCACGCCGAACGGCGTCGTGGCCAGGAACTGCCCGGCTGGCAGGGGCGACGCCCCCGTGCGAATCGCCTCGAACGTCGTCCGATCGATGAGCCGGACCAGCCGCGGGCTCTCCGGGAACACGGCGCCGATCCGGCCGCCGAGGACGGCGAACGCGGTCACCGCCGGATCCGCGACGCGGTCCTGTGAATCCGTGTCGTTGCGGAAGTAGCTCACCGTGCCGGTGCCGGTCACGCGTGGGGCCAGGCGGTGCGTGGCGCCGAGGTGCCACGACAGATCGCGCGAGTCGTAGGCCTGCCCCGTGTCGCGGACACCGAACGCGATCTGGCCGACCGACTTGCCTTGCGCGTCGCTGTAGCGGACGCCGCCGCGCACGGTCGCGCGGTCGCCGAGCACCAGGCCGAGGCTGCCGTCGAACGCGGTCTGGTCGAAGCGGTCGTCCTCGGGAAGGATGTCGCCGAACGCGCCGTCGGTCCCACGGTACGACACGCCGGCGTGGTAATCGAGGCGCTGCGCCGCCCCGCCCGCCACGCGGGCGTTGCCGCGCCACGTGTTGAAGCTGCCGCCTTCGAGCGCGCCGGAGACCTGCGGCGGCGCCGATGGGCTGGCGCGACGCGTGAAGATCTGCACGACCGCGCCGATCGCGTCCGACCCGTACAGCGCCGATTGTCCGCCGCGCACGACCTCGACACGGTCCACCTCGGACGCGGACACGCGGTTGAGATCGAAGAACCCGCCGTTCAGGTTCACGCGCACGCCGTCCACGAGGACGAGGTTGTAATCCGATTCCCCGCCACGCGCGAAGAGCGACGCCACCTGCCCCTCGCGTCCCGTCGCCTCGACGCTGAGCCCCGGCACGATGCGCAACGCGTCGGCGATCGACGCGCTGCCCAGGGCCTCGAGGTCCTCCGACGAGATCACCGCCACCGACGCCGTCGTGTTCGCGCGCGTCTCCGCGTTGCGCGCAGCCGTGACGACCAGCGCGTCGCCGATCGCCGCCACCTGCAGCGTGAGGTCCCGGGTCGCCGGCGCGGTCGCCGCGACGTCGGTGCCCGCCTCCGCGAATCCCGCGAGGCGCGCGCGAACCTGGTAGGCGCCGGGCGCCACGTCGAGCCGGTAGCGCCCATCCTGGCCGGTCGTCGACGACGCCACGACAGCGCCTCCCGCCAGCGCTTCGACGAGCGCGCCTGGCACGACGCCGCCTGAGACGTCGGTGACGATGCCCGAAACCGTGACCCGGTCTTGAGCGGACAGCGGTGAGGGAACAACGAGCAGGAGCACGAGCAGCGCGCGCACGATCTTCATGAGCGTGCAAGTGTAGCGTGCGCGATCCGCGTCCAACTGAAGAGTTTCTGAATTCTTCGTCAGGATCCGTGTCGACGCGCCGTCGGCGCGCGGGATGTGGCATCGTACGCCGCGCGTGCTGCGCAGGCTCCTCTTCCAGGCGCACCGGTGGACCGGGCTCGTGGCCGGGATCTACGTGCTCGCGATCGCGCTGAGCGGCGCGGTGCTCGTCTTCCGGCAGGAGATCCAGGCCGCGATGTATCCGCATTACTTCCGCGTGAGCGCAGACGGGACGCTGGCGGACGCCACCACCGTCATCCGCGAGGTGCAGGCGGCGTATCCGGGGTACCGCGTGAGCGGCGTCGACTGGCCGACGTATCGCCGCGGGACGTTCCTCGCGTACGTGAGCCGCGGCAATGAGTTCCGGACGGTCTTCGCGGACGCGGAGACCGGGCGGGTGGTCGGCGAGCTGCCGTTCGATGCGATCCGGTGGCTGCAGGATTTCCACGCGAACCTGCGTGGCGCGCGCATGGGGCTGACGATCAACGGCATCGGCGCCGCGCTCCTGCTGTTGCTGGCGGCGAGCGGCCTCTTCGTGTGGATCCGCGGGGTCCGAGCGTCGTGGCATGTCACAATCGGTGCCCTGCTCTCGCCGATGATCGTGCTGTGGGCGCTCACGGGGATGTACTTCGCGTTCCCGCAGCCGTTCCGCCGCGCCGTCAACGCGGTCGCGCCGCTCACGGTCGTCCGCGCGCCCGAGTCGAGTCCATCAGACCCCGGCGCTTTCGTCCAACCGGCGGAACTCATCGCGAGGGCGCGCGCGGCGTTTCCGCAGGCGCGCCTCGCCCGCTTCGTGTTTCCCTTCGACGCGCGCGGCACCTACGTCGTGGTCCTCGCCCGCGGCGTGCACGGCGACGTGGACACGACCGATGAGGTCACGCTCCATTTCGACCAGTACACGGCCGAGCTGCTGCTGGCCCGCGACCACTCGCGGCGCAGCGCCGGCGACACGCTCCTGGCCTGGACCCGTCCGGTTCATATGGGGATGCCCGGCGGCTTGACTGGAAAGATCGTCTGGGCCATCTTCGCCCTGGCGCCGCCGGCCCTCCTGGTGACGGGCCTCGCCATGTGGCGGAACAGGACCGCCTGACATGCTCAAGCGCTCGCTGATCTTCGTGCACCGCTGGCTGGGCGTCGCGCTCTGTGTGCTGTTCCTGCTGTGGTTCCCGTCCGGGATCGGGATGATGTACTTCGACTTCCCCGGCGTGAGCCCGTCCGACCGGCTCGAGCGCTCGCCGCAGCTCGATCCGGCGACGATCGCGCTCTCACCTGGCGAGGCGGCCGAGACGGCCGGCATCTCCTCGCCGGCCCAGCTGCGGCTGGCGAGCTTCGACGGCCGGCCCGCGTACCGGTTCGGCGTCGGCGGCGGCGAGGCGATCGTCTACGCCGACACCGGCGAGGAGCAGATCGACGTCTCCAACGCCATGGTGCATCGCGCGGCGGCGGCGTGGACGGGACTGGCCGTCAGCGACGCCCGCGTCGAACCGGTCGAGGACGTGGACCAGTGGACCGTGCAGGGCCAGTTCCGCACCCTCGGCCCGCTGCGCAAATACTCGTGGTCCGGCGGCGACGAGGTGTACGTCTCGCAGGCGACCGGCGAGGTCGTGCAGCACACGACCACGGCGTCGCGCATCGGCGCGTATCTCGGGCCCATCCCGCACTGGTTCTACTTCACGCCGCTGCGCCGGCACGGGCCCGAATGGTCGCAGGTCGTGATCTACTCGTCGGCGATCGGCACCGTCGCCGCGATCATCGGCGTCGTCATCGGCGCGTGGATGTACTCGCCGCGCCGGCAGTACCGGTCCGCCGGCACGCCGTCGAGCATTCCGTATCACGGCCAGAAGCGCTGGCACATGCTGCTCGGCCTCGTCTTCGGCGTGTTCACGGCCACCTGGGCGTTCAGCGGCATGCTGTCGATGGATCCGTTTCCGTCGCCGCCCGATCCCGCCGACGGCGGACGCCGCGGCGGCGGCGACATGCAGCGCGCGCTGCGCGACCCGCTCGACCTGACGCGCTTCGAGGCGCGGCATCCGCGCGAAGCGCTCGCGCAGCTCGCCGGCCTGGACGTACGCCAGCTCGAATTGGTCACCATCGCCGGCGAGCCGATGTACCTCGCCACGCTCGCCGGCGGCGACACGCGCATCGTCCGCATGACCGGCGCGCCTGAATCCGCGATCCCGGCCGGGCGCATCGTGGACACGATCGCGCGCGCGGCGGCGCCCTTCAACGTCATCGACGTCCGGACGCTCGATCAGTACGACGCCTACTACCTCGATCGCCGCCGCGAACGCCCGCTGCCCGTGGTCCGCCTGCAGATTGACGACGAGGGGCGGAGCCGGTACTACGTGGACCCGGCGACCGCGCGTGTGGTGGGGAGCTACAACTCAGGCCACTGGGTGACCCGCTGGGTCTACCACGGCCTGCACTCGCTCGACTTCCCCTGGCTCTATAACTACCGTCCCGCCTGGGACATCGTCGTCATCGCCTTCATGATTGGCGGCACTGCCCTCTGCGTCACCTCGCTCGTGCTGGCGTGGCGCGTCGTCGGCAGGACGCTGATAAGGACGGAACAGATGAAAGCGTCCGCTGCCCTCGTCGTCTTCGCGCTCGTACTGACCGGCCTCGCCTCCGCGCAGACTCCGGCGCCGGCGGTCAAGACGCCCACGCAGGCGGAAACGCTGGCGAAGTGGCCGTGGTCGATCGCACACCAGACGCAGCAGTTCAAGAACGACGCGATCACCATCGAGCTCGCGCCGAAGGAAGGGATGGAATACAAGTACCGGCTCGAGAAGGGCGCGGCGGTTCTCTACTCCTGGACCTCCACCGGCGAGGTCCACTTCGAGCTGCACAGCGTCCCCGACGGCTCGCCGCAGGGTTACGCGGAGTGGTTCGCCACCAACAAGCTGACCAGCGACCACGGCGTCTACAACGCGCAGTTCACCGGCCTCCACGGATGGTGGTTCGAGAACCAGACCGGCCAGCCGATCACGATCCGCCTCAGCACGTCGGGCTTCTTCACCGAGTCCACGGAATTCCGTCGGGGAAAACCGCCACTAGTCAAACAGATCCCCTAGGTGCGAATTCCCGCCTCGCTGTTGGTGCGATGCCGCTTCGCTGTCAGTGCGATTCGGCTTCGCACTCGGTGCGGGTACGCAGTTTTTCGCAACGTCGTGACACTAGCGCGGTTTCGACTTCTTCGTAGTGTCCGGCTTTAGCCGGACCACACACGGCGGTGCCGATCAACGTGGTCCGGCTAAAGCCGGACACTACGACTTTCTGCAACGTTCTCAGCCTGATAAATCTCCGGCAGGTCGCTCAACGAGCTGCGAGACGCCCTCCGAAGCGCGCACGTGAAGGGCTATGTGACCGGTCTCGATCTGTCACGGTCGTATGGTCTGATGAAGCGGCGCTTTCCCGCCGTCAGGCGCATCGCGCCGACTGAGTTCAGGATCGCACCAACAGGGAACCGAGATATCGCACCGACACAATCACCGCCGAGAGCGAGAGCGCGAGCCCGCCCACGCTGAGGGCGAGCACGAGCGGATACCAGAGCCAGGGACTCTGATAGACGCGCGGGAAGTCGAGGCTGTGCAGCCCGCGATAGAGCCAGCGCTCGAGGCGGCTGCGGCGCACCTCCGTCTGCACGAGCTGTCCGTCGTGCGCGTCGAGATACAGCATCGTCTCGTCCGCATCGTTGAACGTGACGCGCAGCACCGGCAGCCGCCGGTCGGGGCCCTTGCCGTAATAGTAGGCGTCGAAGTCCGTCAGCCACGCCGCCTCGGTGACGCCGGCGTCGGGCATCACGGCGCGCGCGGCGTCGAGCAGCTCCTCCGCGTTGAAGAGCTCCCCCACCTGCGTGACGTCCCCCGCGCCGTTGACGAGCAGGCTGCGCAGCGCCGCGCCGCCGCCGTAGTTGGTCACCGGGACGTCGATGGCGTCGGGA
>VFYY01000147.1 GCA_016871375.1 Acidimicrobiia bacterium | reverse complement strand
TCGTGGAGGTGCGGCATCAGACGATCGACCACCAGCCGCGCGCCGGCGTCGGACAGGTGGTCGTCGTCGTCGTAGAAGGGCACCGTGCCGACCTGCCCGGCGCATCGCGCCGGAATGAAGGTGTCGCAGAAGATCTCGTCGGGGCGAATCTTGATCAGCCGCGCGTCTGCGGGAATCCGATCGAAGACATCGACGATGAACGCGTTCCGCTCCAGATACCGGTCGTGCGATGTGGAGATGACGTCGAGCACGCGGCCGGTTCGCCGGTAGTGGAGGTAATTCACCTTCGAGATGTGCCACCCCAGCTCGGGAATCGGATACACGAGCACGATCCGGCTCCCGGTCCGCTGCATGCGGCGCAGCATGTCCTCGACCGCTGCCGCCTTCACGCGAGGATCGTTCCCGAAGGTGCGGGCGGCCGGATTCAGGGCCACGTACTCGGTCGTGTACGACTCGACCTCGCTGCCCCCTTCCCCGTTGTCGAACGCGAGACTGGTGATCGTGCCGTCGATGGGAAACAGCCAGTGCGTCCACCGGCTGACGATCACGACCGCCGACGCATGGTCGCGGACGAAGGCCAGCAGCGAGTCGAACCAGGCGAGACAGCCGGCGACGAGGTCGGCGCGGCGGCGATCGACCACCGTCGGAACGGTCTGACACGTTTCGGCCCTGACGAACACACCCTTCAGGCCCATCGCCGAGAGCCGCTCGTGCAGCGCGTAGGAGACGGCTTGCGCATGCGAGTCGCCGTAGAGCACCACCGTCGAAGGCGACGTGCGATCGCCGAACTCACACGCCCGCAGCCCGGGATACGAAGCCAGCGGGCCGGCAGTGCAGACGTCGCCCAGGGTCTCGACTTTCTGCCGGAAGCCGTCCCAGGTGAGATTGGGCGGAAGACGGCCGCCGAAGCCTTCGGCGGCTGCCCCGGCGATCCCCAGTCCGCTGAAGGCGATGATGCCGGCGGCGGTCACCGCGACGATCGTTCTGCGCGACGTCACCGTCCTGTCGCGGAACGGTACTTCGACGTAGCGCCAGCTGATCGCGGCGAGCAGCAGCGCCGCGAGCGACAGGACGAGCAGCGTTCCGGTGCCGGGCTCCGAGAGACTGCGGTGACGCGCGAACGCAAAGAGCGGCTGGTGCCACAAGTACGCGCTGTAGCTGACGAGACCGATCGCGACAAGGGGCCGGGCGCCGAGGACGCGGCCGGTGCGCGTCTCCGCCGTCGCGAAGAGGATGAGCAGCGCGGTGCCGACGGTGGGCACGAGCGCGTACACGCCAGGGAACGGGGTCTGGGCATTGAAGGCGAACACGCCGACGCCGATGAGTAGCAGCCCCAGAACGCTCATCGACTCGCGAACCACCGCCGTGGCGCGGGGCGCCGTGCGGTCGAGCAGGTAGTATCCGATGACGGCGCCGAACAACAGCTCCCAGCCGCGTGTCGGCAGCAGGAAGAACGCCGCGGCAGGCGATCGGCCGGACGCGCGCTCGGCGAGCAGCAGGCTTGCCAGCGCTCCGGCAGTGAGGATCAGGAGCATCCAGGACCGGCCCAATCGCCAGATGAGCAGGACAAGCGGCGGAAACAGCAGGTAGTACTGTTCCTCGACGGCCAGGCTCCACGTGTGCAACATCGGCTTCAGCTCGGAGGCGGTATCGAAATAGCCGCTCTCGCGCCAGAACAGCACGTTCGACCAGAACGTCGCCACCGCGGCCAGGCTCTCCGAGAAGTCCTTCAGGTCCGTCGGCAGCATCCACAGCCACGCAAAGGGGATCGAGACCGCCATCACGAGGAACAACGCCGGCAGGATGCGGCGCGCGCGCCGCTCGTAGAACCCGAGCAGCGTGAACCGGCCGGCGCGCGCGTCGGTCAGGATCAGCGTCGTGATGAGATAGCCGCTGATCACGAAGAAGACGTCCACACCGACGAAGCCGCCGCTGAAGCGCGCGAACCCGGCATGGAACAGAATCACCGGCAGCACCGCGATGGCACGCAGCCCGTCGATCTCGCGCCGGTAGACCATGCCGGACCGCTGGTGTCTCAGCGAGGTCCCGTTCGCGTCGCGCAATGCTGCGTGTACCACTCCACGGTGCGGCGGAGGCCCTCCTCGAGCGACACCGCCGGGCGGAACCCGAGTGCTTCCAGCCTCTCGACGTCGGGGCAACGGCGCAGCGTGCTGCCCGGGAGGAGCTCGCCCGGGACGAGACGGATCTCGCGGCCGCAGGCGGCTGCGACCATGTGCGCCAAAGCGCCCATCGCCACTTCGCGCCCGGTGCCGATGTGGTAGACCCCGGGCGACTCGCCAGCGTCCAGGACGCACAGCAGCCCGCGGGTGAAGTCGTCGATATAGATGAACGCGCGGGTCTCGTCGCCGGTGCCCTGAATGGGAAAGTCCAGCACGCCGGCCGGCTGGCGGGCGGCCGCCTCGCGCACACGCAGGATGAACTGCGGAATCACGTGTTCGCGCCCCATGTCGGGCCCGTAGACGTTGTGCGGCCGGAAGATGAGCGTCCTGTCGAAGAATTTGCGGCCGTAGTTGACGGCCAGCAGCTCGCTGATGATCTTGCCGCCGCCGTACGAATAGCGGGGGTTGAGGACGTCGGGCACGCTCAGCGGCACCGTCTCGTCGGTCGGGATCTCCGGCGGCGACTGGTACACCTCCGAGCTCGAGGCGAGCACCAGCTCCCGGACGCCCTCCGCCACGCACGCGTCGAGGACGTTCATCATCCCCTTCACGCCGACTTCCAGCACCAGCTCCGGGTGTGAATAGAAGTGCTGCGTCCCGTTGATGTACGCCAGGTGGCAGACGCAATCGACGCCGCGCACCGCAGCGCGGACGACCGCTGGATCCCGGACGTCGCCAGTGATGTGCTCGATCCGGCGGCCGAGGTCGGCCAGCCGGGTGGCGGCGCCGCGCGAATCGTTGTCGAGCGTGCGCACGGCGGCATCCTGGGCGACGAGGCTGCGGACGAGGGCGCTGCCGATGAAGCCGGTGCCGCCGGTGACGAGGATGCGCTTCCCTGCGATGCGATTGGCCATGGACTTACGACACGAGCACTTGCGCCGGCAACACACGCCACATGTCGTACACGTCGACCTCCGGCGGCACGGCCAGCATCCGGTACTCCGCATGCGGCACGCCGACGATCACCACCTGCGCCCACCGGACCAGCTCGTCCTTGTCGACGAACGACGGATCGGTGGCGTGTTCGTCCGAGCAGCGGACCTCGGCGCCGTGGAAGCGCAGGATCTTCGCGAGCTTGAACGAGAGCGAGTCGCGCGTGTCGTCGATGTCCGCCTTGAACGCCATGCCGAGAATGCCGACGCGCGTGCGCGACAGATCATGGCTGCGGCGAAGCGCATCGACGATGAAGGCCGGTAGTCCTTCGTTCACCAGCATCGCCGCGTGCCCGAGGGGAAAGTTGTTGCCGCTGAACGCGAGCAGCTGCATCGTATCCTTCAGCAGGCATGGACCCGCGGCGAAACCGGGGCCCGGCAGGCTCGCCGCCCGGCCGTACCCGCGTGTCATCGCGTCCCGAATGCGGGTGAAGTCCGCGCCCAGGCTGGCGGCGATCATGAAAAACTGGTTCGCGGCGCCGAACTGAATGTAGCGCCAGGCATTGGAAAACAGCTTGGCGAGCTCCGCTTCCTCCACGTCGACGCAGATGATCTCCGGCGCGATCAGCGCGAAGAGCCGCGCGGCCGCATCGGCCGCCGCCGCCGACGTGCCGGACACGATCTGCGGCAGCTCCCGCAGCTCGCGGACCGCAAACCCTTGCGCGATGCGCTCGGGGCAATACGCCACCTTCCACTGCGGGCCGCCGCGCTCCAGCATCCGCGCGATCTGCCGGCAAGTACCGGGATAGACCGTACTGCGGATGATGATGGTCTGATCGGGGTGCAGGAGTGGTTGCAGGCCGGTGAACAACTCGGGCAGTGCGCGCAGCGTCGGGTGGAGATACTCGTCGACCGGCGTGCCGATGGCCACGATGACGTGGCGCGCGGCAGAGAGATCCTGCGCCCGGGCGGAGAAGAACAGGCGGTTGGCGCGCAGCGCCTCCTGCAGCAGCGGATCGGCGCCGTCCTCGATGAACGGCATCGTCCCCCTCTTGATCTCCTCCATGACCTCGACGTTGACGTCCTGAATGAGCACTCGCTGCCCGGCCGCCGCGAACGCGAGCGCCAGCGGCAGTCCTACATGGCCGGCGCCGCCGACGACGCAGATGTCGTAGTGATAGTCGGACATCGAGGGGTGGTCTCCTTCTAGGGGTTCAGGCATCGCTTGCGGAGCGCGAGGAAGAACACGGCAACGTGCAACGCGTGCAGGATCCGGCCGTCCGCCGCCATCGAGAGCGCTTCGGCTTCCGGTACGGTCAGGGGCGTGATGCCCCGTTCGCTCGTCCACGAACGCGCCGGCGTGACGTCCGCGGCAAAGTAGCACCACATCCGGTTGACGAGTCGGCCGACGTCGGGCGCGAGCGTCCCGATCAGCTCAAGGCGATCGGCGACCATGCCCGTCTCCTCCAGCAGCTCACGCCGTGCCGCGTCCTCAGGACGCTCGTCGGAATCGACCAGGCCGCTCGGCAGTTCGATCGTGTCGCAGCCGACTGCCGGACGGTGCTGCTGCACGAAGACGATGCGGGCGTCCCCGGTCCGCGCCACGACCGCGACGTAATCCGGCACCTCGAGGAGGAAGTACGGCTCGCCCCGCTGCGGCTCCGACACGAGCCGGCACCACGGCGACGAAAACACGACGGTACGGAGCGTCATAGTTCAGCGGGCCGGGGCACGACCCGCGGCCGCGCTTGTAGCTGGCGCACCACGACGACGATCAGCGTGACGAGGCACAAGTCCCAGGCGGGCATCGCGTAGCGGTCGCGCACGTCGAAGATGAACAGCAGCGGCACATGGGCGCAGAGCGCCGCCACCGCAACGATGCCGAGATCCGTTGCGCAGCGCCCGCGCAGCCACCGCACCGCCACCCAGCAGGTGACGGCCAGCGCGGACAGCCTGGCGATGTAGGCCACCCATGCGGCCGGCAACAACGCGTCGACGATCACCGGTCCAGGTCCGGACAGCCAGGCGTTCATCTGGGCGGCCACCAGCTTGACGGGCTCCGTCTCCAGTCGCCCCCGCAGGAGATCGCCGAACGCGGACACGTATTCGCCGATGCCGATCGGAAACACGTCGGCCGAGTTCGACATGATGAGCACGAAGCGGCCGCCGTAGATCCAGTTGTGCAGTGGCATCCACAACGCCAGCGCGAGTCCACAACCAAGGACGACGATGCGCCACAGATCCCCGCGGTTCCACGACATCCAGGAATACGCGGCACCGAGCCAGATCACCGCATAGGACACGTTCGGCCGCAGAATCATCGAGGCGGCCAGCGCGAGGCCCGCCAGCCATACCGTCGGTAGACTTCGCTCGCGTCCGCCCCAGGCACTCTCGGTCCGCAGCAGCAGCACGAGGCCGAGCAGCAGCAGGCCCATCGCGGCGGCTTCGCCGTAGCCGAGCTTCGCATTGGTCAGGTACTTCAGGTACGACAGGTTCCCGACCGGCAGGAGCAGGAAGACACCGGTCACGACCCATGCCCAACGCTCGCGCAGCAAGTGCCGGCACAGATAGAAGACGACGATGGGGACGCAGGCGACCAGCAGCGCGTACAGGTGGTTCGTGTCCCCGAACACGAACTTTTCGATCATGCGGAAGTACCGCATGCCGGGCGTGAACGAGTAGATGTCCTGCCCGCCCCGCATCGCCTCGTACCAGTCGCCCGCGCGCGCGGCGAACGCCATCGCCTTTCCCCACGCCTCGAACGCCAGCCCATCGTCTCCGCCACCCTGCGGGGGGAACGTCTTTCCGAGAAACTTGCCGAGGCTGATGGTGATGAACCCGGCCATCACGGCGTACGCCGCCGCCAAGATGGAGAGCGCCCGCAGGTACGACGGCCAGCGCGGCCGGACGGTCAGCGCCAGGATTGAGACCACGCCGAGGATGGTCAGGAGATCCTGGACCCATCGTGCGAGGCGAAGCCGCATCGAGGGTCGCAGCTCGAAGTACAGCTCCTCGTTGCGCGTGAGCAGTTCGCCGGGCGTCGGAAAGAACGCCGCGTACACGAGCTTTCCGACATCTGCGTCGGTGATCGGCCTGGTGCCGACGTCAGCGTGGACGATGTGGTCGAAGCCGCCGTCACCCCGCTGCCAGAACACCTCGCCCCGCCACGCCAGGCTGCTACCCACGGCAGCCGGCGTCAGCTCGTACATGACGTAGAACGGCATCGACTCGCGGCGCAGCTCGCCGGTCCAGTAGTTGTAGGCGCCGTCATTCGCGAATCCCGCCCGGAACTGCCCGAGGGTGCGGAAGCGAATGTCGTCCACTTGCCGTGTGTATTTCGGCGTGCGCCACAACGCGTCGGTGGAAGACGTGAAGAGCGTCCGCGGCACTCCGGACATCCGCCACGCGGATCGCGGCTCGTACGGCCCGGGGTCGGGCGGATAGATCGCGTCGAACTGGGTCTTCCAGCGCGCGAAGATGACCGGCGGCAGCTCCCGTTGCAGCGGTTCGCCCTCGCCGATCACGAGAAAGGCGTTGTGCGCTTCCGCGATATCGGCGCGCGGCAGCAGCGCCTTGAGGCCGATGACAAGGGCCACAATCCCGGCCATGGCTGCGACCCGCGACCAGCCCGGCCGCCACGATCCGAAGACGAGCGCCATGACCCCGGCCATCAGCAGGATGGCCTCCCAGGTCTCGATTACCGGCACGCCGGTGACGAGCACCAGCGCCAGCATGCACAGCAGCTTGAGAGCGAAGCTCATGCCGAACGCGTTCCTTCGACGAACCGCTCGACGACCTGATGGGCCGTCGGCATCGGCAGCAGCCGCTGAATCCGCCGGTTATTGATGTCGTAGCGGTACACGATGTCGCTCCCGCCGTCGGCGAGCCGCGGCGTCACCCCCATCCGTGCCGCAACCTCATGTACGGACACCGACCCGCAGGGCGCGACGTTGAGAATCTGGCTCGGCGCATCGGCACTCCCGATCGCGGCCACGACCTCGGCCACGGTGTCCGTGTCGATGAGGCTCAAGGTCGAGTCAGGCGAGAGGAAGAGCGACCGATCGTGCAGCAGGTCGAACACGGGGTTCTTCTTCAGCCCTGGCCCGACGACAGTGGCAACCCGGAGAATCGCATACCGTCGTGCGGAGCGCTCGACGCAGCGCTCGGCGAGCCATTTGTGAAACGCATAGGGCGGCAGCCGCTCCGGCACGATCGAGGCATCCTCCGCGTTCCGCGCCGGATCATCGAGCACGCCGTAGACGTCGATCGTCGACAGGTAGATGTAGAGGTCGAACCGGAAGTCGACGAGCGAGCGGACCACGCTGCGGACGCTGGCGTCGAAGTCCCACGCGGGATCCTGCTCGGCCTTGTAGCGGTACGAGTTGCCGTTGCAGTTCACGAGCACGCGGGCCGACGCGCCGATCGACGCCGCATAGTTGCGGGAGTGCACGCCGACAACCGAGCGGCCGGCCGCCTGCAGATGCGCGGCCACCGCCGAGCCGACCAGTCCCGTCGAGCCGAGCACGAGGTAGTCGGCCTCACGACTCATACAGTGGATTCCGCGCGTTCTTCGGCGCAGGACCGGCGGCGAGCAACGCGCGCATCCACGAGCCGGGCAGGGCAAAGAGCCGGTTGCGCAGGAGCATCAAGCAGAACCACGGGAAGTAGGTCACCAGGGAGCGGCCGATCTTGAAGTTGCTCTTGCCGTCCTGCCGGTCGCGCCAGGTCGTCGGGATTTCCGCGAACCGGTAGCCGAGACAGTGGGCTTTGGCGACGACCTCGAGCGTCACGCTGAAGCTGACCGTGCTCCGCAGTGGAAAGGTGTTGAGCACCTCGGCCGAGTACAGCTTGAAGCTGTTGGTCGGGTCGTGCGTCCGCACGCCGGTCAGCAGGTGCAGCAGCCGCCCCGCGGTGCGCGGCGCCCACGTCTTGATGGCGGCGTCGAGAATCTGTCGACCGCCCGCGCAGAAGCGGGAGGGGGTGGCGATGTCGGCGTGGGCCGGGACCAGCGCCAGCAGTTCGGGAATCTGCGCGAAATCGTCGCAGAGGTCGGCCATGGCGACGAGCACGCACGCGCCGCGCGCCTCGAGAAAGCCGGTGCGCAGCGCGCCCGAGGGACCGCGCGCCACGCGGTTGCGGACCGCCCGCATCGTGGCGTATTGCGGCCGTAGCCGCTCCAGCACCGGCAGCGTGGTGTCGTCGTCGGAATCGTGGACGATGAGGATTTCGTGGTCCAGCGGCAGCACGTGCGCCAGCGCCCGGAGCGTGCGCTCGATGTTGGGCCCCTCGTTGTAGACCGGAATGACGACGGAGAGCGCCGGGGCGTCGGCGGGGATGCTCACGGCGCGATGCTGGGCTCGGGAATCGGGATGACGAACTTGCCGCCGCGGCGGACGTATTCGCTGTTCTTCAGGAAGAATTCCGCGTAGTTCCACGGCAGCAGCAGCGCATACTCCGGCATGCGCTCGAGGAACTCCTCGTCGCTGATGATCGGGACGTGCGATCCCGGCGTGACGAGCCCCTGCTTCACCGGATTCGCTTCGGCGATGTAGCCGATGAGTGCCGGTGTGATGCCGGCGTAGTTCAGCAGGGTATTACCCTTCGCGGGTGCGCCGTAACCGCCGATGCGCGCGCCGGACGCGGCGAGCCGCTGCAGGAGCACCAGGAGCCGCTCCTTCACCGCCTCGACCTTGCGCGCGTAACTGCGGTACGCATCGAGCGAATCGACACCCCACTCCTTCTCCGCCGCGAGCATGTCGCCAACGGCGTCGCTGACCGGGCGCGCCGCGCCCGCCGGCGCCGAAAAGACGCGAATGGCGGGACCGGAGGCGCCGAACGGGACGCGCTCGACGTCGAACACGGTGAGACCGTGCCGGGCGAGGAACGGCGCCAGCGGCGTCAGGCTCAGATACGCGAGATGCTCGTGATAAATGGTATCGAACAGCGTCTGGTCGATGAGGTCGATCAGATACGGGGCCTCGATGACGAAGACGCCGGCCGGGTCGAGCAACTGGGCAAGGCCGTGAGTGAACGTGCTGATATCATCGACGTGGGGAAACACGTTGGTGGCGGTGACGACCTTCGCCCGCCCCCAGGTCCGCACGATCTGCGTCGCCGCGTCGGGGCCGAAAAACGCCTTGATGACGTGGATGTCCGGCGGCGCCAGCGCCCCCACCTTCGACGGCTCGACGCCGACCTTGACCAGCCCGTCCGCGCCGTAGCCGTTGAGCAGAATGCCGTCGTTGGCGCCGATGTCGACGACGACATCTCCGGGCTGGAGGTGGAACCGTTCCCGCAACCGTGCCGCCAGAGCCCCGTAATGCGCGACGAGCGCCTTCGAGCTCGACGATCGGTACAGGTAGTCGTCGAAGATCGCGTCCGGGGGCACGGTATCCAACAGCTGGACGAGATGGCACGAGGCGCACACGCCGACGTCCAGCGGAAATCGCTGCTCCGACGCAATCTGTTCCGGCCGCAGGAAGCTGTTCGATGGCGGCTGCGCGCCAAGCGAGAGGAACGGCGTCAAATCGCCGGAGCCGCAGTACCGGCACGCCGTGATGGCTCGCGAGGCAATCATCCGATGTCCAGTCCCTGAGCGTATAGGAATTTCAAACCACCTTTTCCCTGATGGACAACGGTACTCCCATCCCGAGAGGAGGTCCATCGCGGGTGATCGTGCGCTGTTTGGCGAAGACTCCCCGCTCGCGATGAGGATTAACCCCTTGAATCGAGCCGAGTTTGCGCCCTTCGACGCGCGCCGAGCGCCAGCACCGTCACCGCGCCGATCCCGCGCAGCGTGCCGAACACGGTGACGAGCGACGAGCACTCGACCTGCCGCTCCAGCCCCATCAACGCACCGATTTAGAGGCCGGAGGGCACCTGCACGACCAGGGAGACCGCCATCAGCAGCAGCGCCTGCTGAACGATCGCCGGGGCGACGGCGGAGGCCTGGAACCAGGTCGTGCCCACCGACCACGCGGCGGCGAGGAGCGCCAGGCCGACGACGACGAGCAGTCCCCAGTAGGCGGTCTCGAGGCTCCTGATGAGGGACGGGATCTGCCCCCGCTCCGCCGGCCGCGCCGCCAGCCACGCCATCTCCCGCAGCGCGGTGGTGGCGACGGCGGTGTCGACGATGCTGACGATCGCCGTCAGCGAGAGGTAGAACCCCACGAGCGCGTACCCCTCGACGCCGAGATAGGCGAGGTAGAGCGGCGTGAGCAGGAGCGAGAGCACCGTCGCCCAGCCGTTGGCCACGAGATTCGTCACGATGTTTCTCGACAGGCGGCTCATGGCTGCAGCGG
>VFYY01000146.1 GCA_016871375.1 Acidimicrobiia bacterium | reverse complement strand
GGGCGGTGGTTCGCGCCGGTGCAAGGGGGCACGTTTGCGCCGGGCGCGAGCGACGCGCTCGTGCGGCGCATGTCCGAGTGGGGTGCCGCCGGCGTGGGCCAGAGCTCCTGGGGCCCGGCCGTCTACGGCATCGTGGACGGCGACGCGGCGGCGGCCGCGCTGGCCGGCAAGGTGCGCGCGGCGATGGGCAGCGGCGGCGCGGTGTACCAAGGGCCGTTCCGCAGCGAGGGTGCGCGCGTCTGGCGCGAGTAGGAGAAAGAACATGGCTCGGAAACGCGTCTCCCGCCGGTCCGCACTGAAGGCCGGCGTAACCGCTGGCGCGGCGATGTTTGCCGCGGCGCCGGCGATCGCGCAGAACGCGCAGGGCGGGCGCCGCTTCCGTGCGTTCGTCCGCCACGGGACGACGGCCGGCGTCGAGGAGCTGCGGCTGCGTCCGCTGGAGCCGCGCCAGGTCCTGGTGCGTACGCAGGCGACCGCGCCCTGCTACACGATCGTCGCGGCGTCGCTGGCCACGACGCCCGCGCAGCAGGCGCAGGTGCCCAATCACTGCGGCTTCGGCGTCGTCGAGGACGTCGGCGCGATGGTGCGGCGCGTCCAGAAGGGCGACCGCGTCGTCGTCGCCGGGACGTCGCAGTGCGGCGTCTGCTTCCAGTGCCTGCACGGCAACCCGGACTACTGCCAGTTCACGTTCGGCGGCGACGTCTGGAGCCCGTACGCGGAGATGTCGGACGGGACGCCGGTGTTCGCGGCAGCCGGCGTCGGCGGGCTGGCGGAGCTCATGGTCACGCTCGAGGACTACTGCTGTCCCGTGTTCACCGACCTGCCGGCCACCGAGCTGACGCTGCTCGGCGATCAGCTCACGTCAGGGTTCTCGGCGGGCCACAGCGCGATGCGCTTCGAGCCCGGCTCCAACGTCGTCGTGTTCGGCGCCGGGCCGGTAGGCGTCGGCGTCATCCAGGCCGGCAAGGTGCTCGGCGCGGGACAGGTGATCGCGATCGATCCGGTCCGCTACCGCCGCGACTTCGCGCTGAAGATGGGCGCCACGACCGTGCTCGACCCGGCGGTCGATCCCGACACGCTCGTCGATCGCATCCGAGAGCTGTGCAAGGCGCCAACCGATCGGAAACTCGCCGGCGGCCACACGTACACGAAGCAGGGGTTCGCGGCGGCGGCGCGCGGCGCCGACTTCGCCGTCGAGTGCGCGGGCCTGCAGGTCTTTCCGCCGCGGGTCGAAGCGCAGCCGGATCCGACCGGCGTGCTCCCGGTGAAGCAGGCGTGGGAGTGCACGCGGATGGGCGGACACGTGATGCTGATGGGGCTCGTCCGGCAGGACGTGAGCTTTCCCGGTGTGAGCCTGGCGCTGCTGGGTCGAACCATTCACCCCGGCCAGCAGGGAGGCCTGCACATGATGCGCGACCTGCCGCGCATGATCCGGCTGATGGAGAAGGGACGCATCGACGCGAAGTCGATGATCACGAGGACGTATTCGATCGACGCTACCCGCCAGGCGATTCAGGACTGCGCAGACCGGACGATCATGATCGGGGTGGTGACGTACTCGTGAGCGCCCGCTCCCTGATCGCCTGCATCGCGCGGCGCTCCTCGCCGTGCGGGTCGTTGACCACCTTCGACTCCGCGTTGAACGTCATCGTCGCGCGCGTCCTGGTGTCGAACGCGGGCCACGACGGCAGCCCCGCGTGGTTCGGGTTGCCGGTGCGCGCGAACGCCGCGAACGCCGCCGCCATCCTGTCCGCCAGCGCGTAGCGCTCCTTGCCGGTCCCCGTCATGAACTGCACGTCGTCCACGTGGTCGAAGAAGAACGGCAGCTCCATGCAGTGCATCGACCGCAGCTTGCCGCCGCGAGCCGGCGACCGCCACTGGAAGTAATACATGTAGACGGGCGCCTTGCCCTGCGCGAACTTCTTCTCCGCGATCTCGTACGACGACAGGCGCAGCGGTGACGTGTCGGCCGAGATGATGGCGGCGATGTCGCCGTGGCTGTCGCGGGGGCGGTTCTTCCGGTAGAGCGCGATCAGCCGATCGGCGTCCGCCTCGTCGGTCCGCAGGACGCGCCTGACGTGCGCGCGCAGCGACGCGTCATCGGCCGGCTCGCTCGTCCAGTACGCGTCCTCGGGATTCGCGTACGGGATCCCCTCTGTCTCGTTCGAGCCGCAGATGATCGGGATGCCCGCGGAGAGCTCCGAGGCGTCGGGCTCGAAGGGATGCCGCGGCAGCGTGCGGCCGTCCACGACGGGGACGAAGCGAAGCGAGAGGTCGGCGGCCGGCCCCGCCTGTCCGGCCTGACCGCCGGCCACGCCGCCGCCGGTGAGCGCGTCGAGAATCTGGCTCGCCGGGAGCTGCTGCAGCCGGGCTGCGTCCGCGGGACGAATGCCGAGCCGCGAGAGGAGCAGCTCGGCCGCCTCCACCGCGCGGGCCGGCTCGAGGCCGGTAATCGCGGTGTCGGCCAGCGTGCTCATGACGATGGCGCGGTGGAACAGCCCCTTCGCCGCGGGCATCGCGGTCAGCATCGCCGTCTTTCCGCCGCCGCCCGACTGCCCGAAGATGGTGACGTTGCCGGGATCGCCGCCGAACTGCGAGATGTTGGCGCGCACCCACTCGAGCGCGGCGACGAGGTCGAGCAGGCCGAGGTTGCCGGTCCGCGCGAACTGCCCGCCCGCCGCCGGCAGGCCCGCCAGCCACAGGTGGGCGAACGCATTGAGGCGGTGGTTGACGGTGACGACCACCACGCGGTGCTTGCGCGCGAGCGCGCTGCCGTCGTAGAACACCGAGTTGCCCGACCCGGTGCGCTGGCCGCCGCCGTGGAACCAGACCATCACCGGCAGGCGGTTGCTGCGCTCCGGAGCGGCCGTCCAGACATTCAGCGTCAGGCAGTCCTCGCTCATCGGGCCGGTGCCGGTGAGCGCGTCGCCGATCTCCGGAATCATCGGGCGGAAGGGCTGCGGCGCGCGCGGGCCGTACTCGAACGCCTCGCGCACCGACGTCCACGGCTGCGGCCTGGACGGCGGGAGGAAGCGCGCGGCGCCGGCCGTGGAGGCGCCGTACGGCACGCCCTTGAAGCTGTGCACGCCGTCGCCGGCGAGCCCGCGAATCCGCCCGCTCGCGATGTCGATGGTCGCGCCGGGAACGGCTCGCGCCTGCGCCTCGAGCCGGAGAGCCGCCAGCGCCACGCCGCCGATGCCGAGGAAGGTGCGTCGATTCATGGCGGCGCCATCATAAGCGGAATGGGTGTAGGGTGCGCGGCGCCATGAAGCACCTGCTTGCCGTGCTCGTCGCCGTCGCGTCCTCGTCCGCGGTGACGGTCCAGATCGCCGTCTCGTCGAACGACAACAAGGCCGTGCCGATCGACGGCGTGAACACGGTCCCGCCGAATCCGCGGCCCGACACCGCGACGATCCTCGATCTCGGCGCCACGCTCCTGCGCGTCGGCCGCTCACGCTCCACGGTGGCGCTCGACGTCTACAACGCGTTCAACTCCAACGCGGTGCTGCAGGAAGCCACGGCGTACGGACGGTACCGCGAGCCCGTGCAGATTCTGCAGGCGCGGTTCGCGCGCATCAGCGTGCAGTTCGACTTCTGAGGCGATCAGCGGCGCAGGCGGGCGGTCCAGTTCACCAGGACTGTGATCGCCTCCTGCACGTCGCTGGCGGCCGTCAGCAGGAAGCGGCGGCCGTCGGCGTCCGGGATGAAATGGTTGCGGCGCGTGTACATCTCGCCGGCAATCGGGATGGGCGTGCGGAAGAGCGCCGTCGGCCGCCCCACCTGCAGCGTGTCGCCCGGCGTCACGTCCACCGCCATCAGCACGCCATCGTCCGAGAGGTAGAACAGCTCGCGGCCGTCGCGCCGCCACTGCGGCTCGGACCCGCCCCCGGCCGAGATCGCGCGCTTGGCGCCGAGCGCCGGAAACGACTGCACGTACACCTCCCACGTGCCCGACTCGTCCGACGCGTAGGCGATCGAGCGACCGTCGGGCGAGATCTGCGCCTGGAACTCGTTGAAGGCGGAGACGAGCAGCGGTACCGGCGTGGCGTCGCCGCTCGTGCCGGTCGGCACCATCCACAGGTCCATCTTCGTCTCCGGGCTCGTGCTCGCGTACACGAGGTACCGGCCGTCGCGCGACCAGTCGTTGACGATCTTGTTCTCCGGCGTCCGCAGGAACAGGAGATCCTCGCTGCGCCCGAGCGTGGGCCGCACGTAGATGTCGGCGATGCCGCTGGCGCGGCCCGACGTGAAGGCGAGCTGCGCGCCGTCGGGCGACAGCAGCGGCGTGTTGCCGGGGCCGAGCCGCGTCGGCGCGTCGCGCTGGAGATCGACGAGCCAGATCTCGGTGCCCGTGCCCGCGAGCAGGTAACGCTCGTCGTTCGAGAGGCTCGGGTTGAACAGCGTGACGGGCGAGTGGACGGCGCCCACCGGTTGGCCCGACCGATCGAACCAGGTGAGCTTCGCCTCCGGCGCGCGGCCGCCGAAGGCGAGCAGGTTGCCGGCGGAGGCCGAGAGCGTGGCCCCCGTATTCGGATACGGCGCGAACACGTCGGCGGCGATGGGTGTGGCGCTGTCGGTGACGGTCGCCGACGCCGCGTCGAACGGCTGCGCCATCAGCACGCGGTCGCGCACGAAGAGCAGGTAGCCGGGCGGGGCATAGATGCCGCCGACGTCGCCGACGAGCCGCGTCCGCTCTCTCGAGTCGAACGACCCGACGTAGGTGCCGATGCGCTCGGATCGCTCCGCATACACGGAGAAGAGGAAGCGGCCGTCGGGCAGGAACTGCGGCCAGCGATGGGCCGTCTCCTGCCCTGACGCGTCGAGCTCGGTGACGGTGGTGACCGGTCCGCCCGACGCAGGCACCGCGTTGATCGCGGACCGGAAGCTGGCGAAGAGGATCACCCCGTTCGGGCCCCACGCGCCACCGGACTCGGAAAGGCCGACCGTGGAGGCGAGCGTCTGCACCGGACCGCCGGAGGCGCCGACGCGCTTCACCCGGCCGCCCGCGAAGAAGCCGATCGACTGACCGTCCGGAGACCAGAACGGCTTCGAGGCGCCCTCGGTCCCCTCGAGCGGCTCCGCGCGGCCGTCCTCGAGCACCTGGACCCACAGCCGGGTCGTGCCGGCCGTCTCGTCCCGGGCGACGAAGGCGAGCCGGCGGCTGTCCGGAGACACGGCTCCACCCGAGGAGAGGCGCGTCCCCGGCGGCGCGCCCACCGTGAAGCGCAGCAGTCCCGCGTCAGGAGCCGCCGCCGGCCGGTCGATCGTGGCGACGAATGCCGCCGCGCTGGCGGCCGCGGCGGCCGCCAGCCCGATCCACACCCATCGCCGGGGTGCGCCGACCGGCACCGTCGCCGCTTGCGGTGCATCGGCGACGGCCGGGGCGGGTGCCGGCGCGGGCGCGTCCCCGACGTTCCGCTCGACGACCGGCGCGATGAACCGGTATCCGCGGCGGGGAATGGTCGAGATGAAGGACGGGTCCTGCGGGTCGTCGCCCAGGGCGCGCCGGAGCGCCGTGATGTTCTGGGTCAGGCTGTCTTCGGAGACGAACGAATTGGTCCAGACTGCATGGATGAGCTCGTCCTTGCGCACGAGCCGGTGCCTGTTGCGGAGGAGGACGAGGAGGGTGTCGAACGCCTTGGGCGTGAGCGCCACGACCTCGTCGCCCCGCCAGAGCTGGAGCGATGCGACGTCCACCCGAAACGCGCCGAAGTGATACTCGACCATTCGCCGTTTACTCGCCCGCCAGCCGGGCGCATGTTAGCACCGAAGAACGTGCAGTCAGGCCCCGGCCGGCTTTGCGCCCGCTTGCGCCCACATGGTATATTCGTCAGGTTCTCTTGGGGTTAGGACACCCTATCTAGCCCCAACCGCACAGTGTCTACCGGAACGGCTCGACGCCGTTCCTCGTGGAGACGGCGAAAAGCCTCTCCGCAGACAGTCGCGACTTAACAGATAGGGTCAGTGTCCCAAGCGCCAGACGCTCCGCGTCTTCAGGCTTGGGGCGACGACGTGGCCGGCTGGCTGCCGGTCGCGTTCGTACGTGTAACGGGGTCGGGAGTCATTTTTCGAGGACACTCCCGAGCCTTCGCGTGTTTTTGGAGTGTCCTCGAAGAAATGACTCCCGACCCCTTATGCCGACCATCAGTCAGCTCGTACGCGAGGGACGCAGGAAGATCGTCACCAAGACGAAGTCTCCAGCACTGCAGACCAGCCCGCAGAAGCGCGGCGTCTGCGTGCGCGTGTTCACCCAGACCCCGAAGAAGCCGAACTCGGCGCTGCGCAAGGTGGCGCGCGTCCGGCTGACCAAC
Source organism: Acidimicrobiia bacterium (assembly GCA_016871375.1). Lineage (GTDB taxonomy): Bacteria > Acidobacteriota > Vicinamibacteria > Vicinamibacterales > UBA2999 > VFYY01. The sequence continues at coordinate 4,047 of VFYY01000146.1, read as the reverse complement.
GGCATCGAGGTGACGACGTACATCCCCGGCGTCGGCCACAACCTGCAGGAGCACTCGCTCGTCCTCATCCGCGGCGGCCGCGTGAAGGACCTGCCGGGCGTCCGCTACCACGTCGTGCGCGGGACGCTCGACGCGGTGGGCGTGCAGGGTCGCAAGCAGGGTCGTTCGAAGTACGGCGCCAAGCGCCCGAAGTCGTAACCGAACCAGGAACCTGGAAGCAGGAACTGAGACATGCCTCGTAGACGAGAGATCCCGAAGCGCGAGCTGCCCGCCGATCCGCTGTACGCCAGCACGCTCGTCAGCAAGTTCATCAACACCGTGATGAGCGACGGCAAGCGGAGCACCGCCGAGCGCATCCTCTACGGCAGCTTCGACATCATCAAGGAGCGGACCGGCGACGATCCGCTGAAGGTGTTCAAGAAGGCGCTCGACAACGTGAAGCCGAGCCTCGAGGTGAAGTCGCGCCGCGTCGGCGGCTCCAACTACCAGGTGCCGGTGGAAGTGAACCCGAACCGGCGTCTCTCGCTCAGCATCCGCTGGCTGGTCAGCTACGCGCGCTCGCGCGGCGACGGCAAGACGATGCAGGAGAAGCTGGCCAACGAACTGCTGGATGCGTCGAACCTGCGCGGCGGCGCGGTGAAGAAGCGCGAAGACACCCACAGGATGGCCGAAGCGAACAAGGCGTTCGCGCACTACCGCTGGTAAGGATTGTTCTGTAGCAATGCCTCGTCAGACACCCCTGCACCGGACCCGGAACATCGGCATCATGGCGCACATCGATGCCGGGAAGACGACCACCACCGAGCGGATCCTCTTCTACACGGGCATCACGTACAAGATCGGCGAGGTCCACGAGGGCACCGCCGTCATGGACTGGATGGAGCAGGAACAGGAGCGCGGCATCACGATCACGTCGGCCGCGACGACCTGCTTCTGGAAGGACATCCGGATCAACATCATCGACACGCCCGGCCACGTGGACTTCACCGCCGAGGTGGAGCGCTCGCTGCGCGTGCTCGACGGCGCCTGCGCCGTCTTCGATGCCGTCTCGGGCGTCGAGCCGCAGTCCGAGACCGTGTGGCGCCAGGCGGACAAGTACCGCGTGCCGCGCATCTGCTTCGTCAACAAGATGGACCGCATCGGCGCCGACTTCAAGCGGACGCTCGAGCAGATCGGCTCCAAGCTCGGCGCCAACCCGGTGGCGGTCCAGCTGCCGATCGGCAGCGAGGACAAGTTCCTCGGCGTGGTCGACCTGCTGAAGATGAAGGCGATCACCTACAAGGACGAGACGATGGGCGCCGACTCCATCGTCTCGGAGATCCCCGCCGGCATGCTGGCCGAGGCGAAGGAGTACCGCGAGAAGCTGATCGAGAAGGTCAGCGAGCACGACGACAAGCTGCTCGAGAAGTACCTCGGCGGCGAAGAGATCACCGAGGACGAGATCAAGGCCGTGCTGCGCAGCCGGGTGATCAGCTCGGTGCGCAGCGAAGAGGCGCCGTTCACCGTCGTCATCTGCGGCTCGGCGTTCAAGAACAAGGGCGTGCAGCCCATGCTCGACGCGGTGGTGGACTACCTGCCCTCGCCGCTCGACATCCCCGCCATCACCGGCCTCGACCCGAACGCCAGGGAAGAGACGCTGATCGAGCGTCCGGCCGACGACGCCGCGTCCTTCTCGGCGCTGGCCTTCAAGCTGATGACCGACCCGTTCGTCGGGCAGCTCACGTTCATCCGCGTGTACTCGGGCGTGCTGACGTCCGGCTCGTCGGTCTACAACTCGACGAAGAAGCGCACCGAGCGCGTCGGCCGCCTCCTGAAGATGCACGCCAACAAGCGTGAGGAGATCAAGGAGGTCTACGCCGGCGACATCGCCGCGGCGGTCGGCCTCAAGCACGTCAGCACCGGCGACACGCTGTGCGACGAGAAGCATCCGGTCGTCCTCGAGTCGATGGACTTCCCGGAGCCGGTCATCGCGCTCGCCATCGAGCCGAAGACCAAGGGCGACCAGGAAAAGCTGGGCGTCGGCCTCGGGAAGCTGATGGCCGAGGACCCGACGTTCCGCGTGAAGACCGACGAACAGACCGGCCAGGTCGTCATCTCGGGGATGGGCGAGCTGCACCTCGAGATCATCGTCGACCGCCTGAAGCGCGAGTTCAACGTCGAGGCGAGCGTCGGCAAGCCGCAGGTCGCGTACAAGGAGACCCTGACCCGGCCCGCCGATGGCGAGATGAAGTACGCCAAGCAGACCGGCGGCCGCGGCCAGTACGGCCACGCGAAGATCCACCTGTTCCCCGGCGAGCCGGGCACCGGCTACATCTTCGAGAACGAGGTCACGCAGGGCGCGATCCCGAAGGAGTTCATCAAGCCGATCGACGAGGGGATCAAGGAAGCGCTCACGCGCGGCGTGCTCGCCGGCTACCCGATCGACGATGTGCGGATCGTGCTCTACGACGGGTCGTACCACGACGTGGACTCGTCCGAAATGGCGTTCAAGATCGCCGGTTCGATGGCGTTCCAGGACGCCGCGAAGAAGGCGAAGCCGGTGCTGCTCGAGCCCGTGATGCGGGTCGAGGTGGTGGTGCCGAAGGACTACCTCGGCGACGTGATGGGCGATCTCGCCAGCCGGCGCGGCCGCATCCAGTCGCAGGAGGACCGCGGCGGCACGCAGATCATCAACGCGCGGGTGCCGCTGTCGGAGATGTTCGGCTACGCGACCGACCTGCGCTCGCGCACGCAGGGACGCGCCACCTACTCGATGCACTTCGACCGCTACGAGCAGGCGCCGCAGAACGTCAGCGAAGAGGTTGTGGCCCGGATTCAGGGCACCAAATAACGGAGAGCGACTTCGATGGCCAAAGAGAAATTCGATCGTTCGAAACCGCACGTCAACGTCGGCACGATCGGGCACATTGACCACGGCAAGACGACCCTGACGGCGGCGCTGACGAAGGTGGCGGCCGACAAGGGGTGGGCGAAGTTCGTCCCGTATGACGAGGTGGCGAAGGCCTCGGAGTCGCAGGGGCGGCGCGACGAGACGAAGATTCTGACGATCGCGTCGAGCCACGTGGAGTATGCGACGGCCAACCGGCACTACGCGCACGTGGACTGCCCGGGGCACGCCGACTACATCAAGAACATGATCACGGGCGCGGCGCAGATGGACGGCGCGATCCTGGTGGTGAGCGCGACGGACGGGCCGATGCCGCAGACGCGGGAGCACGTGCTGCTGGCGCGGCAGGTGAACGTGCCGTATCTGGTGGTGGCGCTGAACAAGGTGGACGCGGTGGACGACCCGGAGCTGCTGGATCTGGTGGAGCTGGAGGTGCGGGAGCTGCTGAGCAGCTACGGGTTCAAGGGCGACGACGTGCCGGTGGTGCGGGTGAGCGCGCTGAAGGCGCTGCAGGGCGAGGCGGACGGGGTCGAGAGCGTGGTGAAGCTGATGGAGGCGCTCGACACGTATATTCCGCTGCCGGAGCGGGAGATCGACAAGCCGTTCATGATGCCGATCGAGGACGTGTTCTCGATCTCGGGGCGCGGCACGGTGGTGACGGGGCGGGTGGAGCGCGGCAAGGTGAAGGTGGGGGAGGAGATCGAGATTGTCGGCTTCCGCCCGACGGAGAAGAAGGTGGTGACGGGGGTGGAGATGTTCCGCAAGCTCCTGGATGAAGGGGTGGCGGGGGACAACATCGGCGTGCTGCTGCGCGGCGTGGAGAAGACGGACGTAGAGCGCGGGCAGGTGCTGGCCAAGCCGGGGTCGATCAAGCCGCACACGAAGTTCAAGGGCGAGGTCTACATCCTGTCGAAGGAAGAGGGCGGGCGGCACACGCCGTTCTTCAACGGCTACCGGCCGCAGTTCTACATCCGGACGACGGACGTGACGGGGGTGCTGAAGCTGCCCGAGGGCGTGGAGATGGTGATGCCGGGGGACAACACGCCGATCGTCGGCGAGCTGATCACGCCGGTGGCCATCGAGAAGGGCAGCCGCTTCGCCATCCGTGAAGGCGGCCGCACGGTCGGCGCCGGGACGATTTCCGAAATCATCGAGTAGGG
>VFYY01000145.1 GCA_016871375.1 Acidimicrobiia bacterium | reverse complement strand
GAAGCAGCCGGACGCAAACGTGGCCTTTTCGAGCCCGTTTGGTGCCTGGGGTGCCTGGGGTGCCTCAGGTGCCTGGAGTGCCTGGGATGCGCTGGCCTGCGGCGGCTCAGACGATGAACCGGCGCCGACGAAGGCGCCGCTCAGCCAGGCATAGCCAGTCCCGATCGCGATCGCGGCGGCGAGGATCCAGCGCTGCGCAGTCATGCGGCTAGGCCATTCCCGCCACGAACGCGAGCGCGTCGCCGTTCATGCAGTAGCGAAGTCCGGTTGGCTTCGGGCCGTCGGGGAACACGTGGCCGAGATGTCCGCCGCAGTTCGCGCAGTGGACCTCGGTGCGAATCATGAAGAGGGTGCGGTCGACGGACGTGCCGACCGCGTTCGGCAGGTGCTCCCAGAAACTCGGCCAGCCGGTGCCGCTGTCGTACTTCGTCTCCGACGCGAACAGCGGATGCCCGCAGCCCGCGCAGACGAAGATGCCGTGGCGCTTCTCGTCGTTGAGGGGGCTGGTGAAGGCGGGCTCGGTTGCGTGCGCGCGCAGCACGCGGTACTGCTCCCGCGAGAGCGCCGCGCGCCATTCGGCGTCGGACTTCTGGAACGGGAAGCCGCGCTCAGGCGAGCCTGACAGGCCCGCCTCGTCTTCACCGCCCGGCCTGCAGCCGAACCATGCGACGGCAGGGCCGAGCCCGATGGCGACCGCCGCGAACGTGAGGAACTGTCTGCGGCTTTCCATGTCCCCTAGATTACATCTGTTATCCTGTCGCCGGATGCAGCTGGGGTTGCCGTTCGCTCGCGAGCCTGACACCGCTGCTGCGCCGCCCCTCGCACCTGCCGACATCTACTTCGTCCGCCACGTGCGGGCGCGCCGGTACCTGCTGCGCGTCGATCACGACGGGCGCGTGCGTGTGACGATCCCGCGCGGCGGGTCGAAGCGCGAAGCCAACGCGTTTGCCGAGCGGCACCTCGACTGGATCCATCGCCATCGCTCGAGGCTGACGCCGTCCACGCTCACCAGCGAGGCGCGGCGCGCGCTGAAGGAGCGCGCCGGGCGTGAGCTGCCGGCGCGGCTCCTCGATCTCGCCGCGCAGCACGGGCTGACGGTGAGCCGCGTGACCGTCCGCAACCAGCGATCGCGCTGGGGCTCGTGCGGGCGCGACGGGCACATCTGCGTCAACTGGCGCCTGGTCCGGATGCCGGCCGCGGTGCGCGACTACGTGCTGATTCACGAACTGATGCACCTGCGCCGGATGGACCACTCCCCCGCCTACTGGACGCTGGTGGCCGCGGCGTGCCCCTGGTATGAAGAGGCGCGGCGCTGGCTGCGCGCCCACGGACGCTCCCTCTAGGGCCGACCTGAAGGTCGGCCCCTACATCCGATGAAGACCGAGATTGTCCGCGTGGATCGCGATCATCCCGATGCGGACGCGATCGCGCGCGCCGCGGCCTGCCTGCGGCGCGGCGGGCTCGTCGCGTTCCCGACCGAGACGGTCTACGGCCTCGGCGTCCACGCGCTGGATCGCGCCGCCGTCCTGCGCCTGTTCGAGGCGAAGCAGCGGCCCGCCAATGACCCGCTGATCGTGCACGTCGCCTCCATCGACGCGATCGTCGGGCTGGTCGCCGAGGTCCCGGGCGCCGCACACCAGCTGGCGGCGACGTTCTGGCCCGGTCCGCTGACGCTGGTGATGCGGCGAGCGCCCACCGTGCCGGATGAAGTGACGGCCGGCCTCGACACAGTGGCCGTCCGCGTGCCGTCGCATCCGGTCGCGCGCGCGCTGCTCGAGGCAGCGCGCCTGCCGATTGCCGCGCCGAGCGCGAATCTCTTCTCGCGCCCGAGCCCGACGCGCGCGGAACACGTGCTCGAGGACCTCGACGGGCGGATCGACATGATCGTGGACGGCGGCCCGACCGACGTCGGCGTCGAATCCACGGTCGTCGATGTCACCGTCGATCCGCCAGTCATCCTGCGCCCGGGGATGCTGGGCATCGACACCCTGCGCGATGTCATTCCAGATCTTGCGCAGCCGCCTTCGCCGCTTCGCGGCGTCGGCGGGCCAGGCGCGTCGGGGCAGCCCAGGTCGCCGGGCCTCCTGGCAAAGCACTACGCGCCCACGGCGCCATTGACGCTCTTCCGCGGCGATGCGACGGCGGTGACGCGCGCGTTGCGACACGCCGCGCAGCGGGCGCTCGCGCAGCGGCGCCGTGTCGGCGTCCTCGCCACCAGCGGAGACGTCGGGATGCTGCGCGATCTTCCTGTGAGCCTCGCGGATCTCGGACCCGACGACAACATGGCGCGCATTGCCGCGCGGCTCTACGCGGCCCTGCGCGAGCTCGACGCGCAGCGGGTGGACGTCATCCTCGCGCGCGACCCCACCGGAGGCGACGACCTTGCGCGCGCGATTCGCGATCGCCTGCAGCGCGCGGCCGCTGAGGTCGTGGACGTGTAGGCACGGCGATTACGAGCGAGGGCCGGCGGCAGCCTCGCGCCGGACAGGAGTCCAGCCGTCCTCGAAGCGCGCCCGGAGAATGAGCGTGATCACCGCGCCGTAGCTGCGCACGCCGCCCTCGACGCGGTTCGCCTTCAGATACTGGTCGTAGACCGCCCACCCCGCCGTGCGCAGCCAGGGAAGCTGCCCGCGGCGGACGCGCTCGCTCACCGCCTCCAGGTCGGCACGGGGTCCGCGATCGAGGCCGTCCCACAAACGCTGGCGCACGTCGGAATCGACTTCCCCATTCACCTGCCAGAACAGATACAGCCACCCGCTGTACTGCGCGGCCCCCCCCGCGCGGATCGTCGTCAGCCACCCGACGAAGTTCGCCTCTGACTCGTCGGCGAAGCCCGCCAGGTGTGCCCACTCGTGCCCGGCGACGAACGGCCGCTCGAACGGCAGCAGATCGGGGTTCGCGAGCACCTCGAGAGCGAACGGGTTCACCATCCCGTCCACGCTCGCCCAGCGGAAGTACGGTCCGAGCAGCGTGCGCTTCAGCCGACCGGGCTCCGCCGTCGGCGCGTCGGTCAGCAATCGCTGCGTCGCGGCGAACGCGTCGCGCATCCCGGGATCGCGCCACTGCTCCTCGACCCAGCCTTCCGTGTGCGCGGCCGCGTGCAGCTCGTTCATGTGCATCACGGCCTCGAGTCCCAGGTCAGCGACGGCTTCCGTGGACGGCGCCTCGCGTTCGAGGACCAGCCGCTGCGTCATCGGCAGGCGCCGGTAATTGAGGCCCCAGACCAACAGAAAGATGAGATAGCCGAGCGCGAGACCGACCGCGACCCGGCCCAGCGCCTTCCACACGGGACGAACCTTCACCAGCGCGACGATGATGGCGGCAATCGCGGCGAGGAGGAGCAGGTCGAACAGCGCAAACGGCACCAGGTTCGACACCGGCGTGACCACGTGCTGGATGCGGGGATACACGCCGGTCGAAAACCAGCGCTCCACCGCGGGCGCCGGCGTCGGCAGCAGTCCCACGAGCAGCGCCAGCCCAGCCACGGCCGGCTCGAGCGTCCACCCCTTCATAGTCGCCAGAGTACTTGATGGAAGCGGTGTTTTCGGATGCTGCCGGGACAACGCCTACTGGACGGTGCCGCCGACCAGCTTCTTCAGGGACGCGACGTTCTGCTCCGCCTCGCCGCGGCGCTTCTGCGCCACGCCAATCGCGTCCTCGTGCGCCGCCATCTGCCTGGCGTTCTGCGCGGCCAGCTCGGGCGTGGGTCCCAGCTTCGCAAGCGCCTCGCGTCGCGTGACCACCGACAGCTCGAAGCACTGCACGGCGTGCTGGAACGCCGCAAGGCTCTCGGGCCACATGCGGCGCTCCCAGCGGACACTTCCCAGATAGAACGCGGCGTCGCACTGCCCGAAGTCGAGCTCGATGGCGCGCTGGAATTCCGCTTCGGCGCTTTCCAGCCGACGCTCCCGCCACTCGATCATGCCGGACAGGACCGACAGCGCCGGGTTGACCATCAACGGCTTGGCGCGGTCGGCATCCTCGCGCGCTTCGCGGATCATGTTCAACTGGTACTCGTTCCACGCTTTCCAGAAGTAGGCGGGACCGATGAACCAGTTGCGCAGCTCGATCAGCGTGATCGCCGTGGCGAGCGCCTCTTCGTAGCGTTCGAGCTGCGAGAGGCTCACGGTCCTGCCGAGCAGCGCGTCGCGATGTGTGGGCACGATCGCGAGCGCCGCCTCGTACTCCGCGAGCGCTTCGGGCCACTCCTCGCGAGTCTGGTGCAGGTCGCCGATCGTCGCCGGCACCACTGGTGACGCCGGGAACGCGTCCTTCGCGGACCGCAGCCGCGCGAGCCCTTCCCCCACGTCGGGCGGCACGCGGTTCTGCAGCGCCCGGCGTCCGAGCTCGAGATCGGCATCGACGAGCTCGCGGTGCGCCTCGCGGACCGTGGCCAGCTGCTCGAACTCGCCGCCGCCACAGAGCCCCACGCGGTACTGAATCAGCGGGGTGGTCCCGAACTGCCGGACGATGGCGGCGACAGCGGCGTCGCGCTCCTCGGGCGTGGCGCGGGCCGGGCCGAACTCCGTCCGGCAGACGACGATGAGATCCAGGTACGCGCGCAGCAGCGGCGAGCCGGGTCCGCCCCCGAGGACGGCCCGCCAGCCGTCGAAGTCGGTACGCGTCAGGCGCCGCTGGAGCGTCTGCGCGAGCAACTGATCGCGATCGCCGCTGAGCGGGTCCACCTGCTGGGCCGTGACGATCTCCAGGTAGGTGGCCCAGTCGGGGACGAGCGGCAGGTCCGTCTGCGCCTCGACCAGCCACGGATCGTGCGGCAGCCCGAGCTCCTTCGAGCGGGCGGCCAGCAGCAGCGCGATCTCGAACGCCTGCTGACTGTTGCGACCCTTGACGGCCTCGAACGCCTCCTCGAGGCAGCGGTAGCAGCCCTGCCGCACGAGGGCCTCGACGTCCACGGACGGCGCCGCCGGCACTGGCGCGGGCGCAGGCTGTCGCGCAGCGCAGGCTGCTGTCAGCAGGACGACGACGAAGAGCGCCGGCCGTGGCATGCGTGGTTAGACACCGGGCCGACGAAAATCGGCCTACTGGTACCGGGTCAAGCTCAGATAGGCCGACTGAATCACCTGCGGCAAGGTCGCCGTGGCAGGCGCCGCCTCCTTATAGCCGGCAAAGTGCGAGTACTTCTCGAGCCTGATCGTCTTCTGCAGTTCTTCGAGGCTCTTCCCCTGGGTGATGCCAGCCGACACGGCCGCCATCAGATCTTCCAGATACTGACGGAACGTGACCACGTCCTGCTTCGTCGCCTGCTCGAAGTGGCTGCCGACCATGATGTCGAAGTCCAACGTCTCGAGCGCCCGAATCGAGTTGATCCACGCCGTCATCGGCCGCCGGTCGAACTGGAAGTTGCAGCACAGGCGGTTGGTCCAGACGTAGTCGCCGGTGAAGAGCACGCGCTCGTCCGGGAAGTACATGTCGATCAGGTCGTCGGTGTGCCGGTTCTTTGCGTGAATGAGATCCACCCGCTTGCCGCCCAGCGTCACCGTCTGGCGGTCGCCGGCGAACGTGATGTCGGGGCGGCGGATGTCGGCGCTGATCTCCTCCTGCGTCACGAAGCCATCGGCATCGCCGTCGAAGCGGTCGAAGTTCGCCCGCGTGCCCGTCTGCGCCTCTTCGCGCGTCACGCGGCCGTCGTTGTTGGTGTCCTCGGTGTCGCCCGGCGGCCGCGCCCGGCCGATCGGGAGCGCCAGGTTTTTCGGCATGTTCGCGTGCGCGACAAACCGCGCGGTGTCGGCAAACATGCCGCCGCCGCGCGCATGGTCGTAGTGATAGTGGCTGTTGATGACGTACCGCACCGGACGCCCCGGGAAGCGCGTGGCGAGCTCGCCCTTCAGCCACGCGGAGAACTCGGGCGTCAGCGGATCGGCGAGGATGATGCCCTCGGGCGTGACGAGGAACACCGTGACCGCGGCCACGCCCTGGCCGCTCTGCACCTTGTAGAGATCGCCCCTGACCTGCGCGATGGTCCGCGTCTGTTGTCCGTGAGCCGTCGCCGTGAAGAGAGCGAGAAGACCAGCCGTGAGGATGCGCATTGCCCCCTATCTTATATGCGGCAGGAGTCCTCGACGATGCGCTTGAGCAGCGTCTCCCCCGCGACCTGCGCCGTGTCCGTCGTCGCCGCCGACTGGCCCGCCTTCTTGACGATGAACGGGATGTGCTCCACGTCGCGCTCGCGGCCGCCGAAGCGGTAGCCGTGGTCCGCCAGCAGAACGATCGTCGAGCTGTCGTAGGTGCCGCCCGCGCCCATCTCCTCCACCAGCGTGCCGAAGAGACGATCGACCCAGCGGAGCTGCCGCACGTAGTAGTCGTCGGGCATCGTACGCAGCGGGTTCATCGGCGGATCGTAGCCGTCCTCGCCGAACGCGAACGGCAGGTGCGGCACGCTGAAATGGACGAAGCGGAACACCGGACGGCCGGGCGGCAGCGGACGGCGGGCGAAACCGGAGGTGGCCTCGACCATGTCCGCCTGCAGCGCCGCGAACGGCGGGTTCTTGAGCAGGCCGAACGGGAACTGCCGCGGCCACAGGACAAGCGTCGTGGCGACCGCGGCATCGGGCGCGAAGCGCGCACGCGCGGTGGAGACGTTATAGAAGCTCAGCGACCGGCACGCGTCGAGCAGATCGCCCAGCAGGTCGCAGTACGGCAGGTAGTAGCCGGCCATCTCCGTGCGGAAGCCGAGCCGCCGCGCGGTTCCAAAGAGCCCGTCCGGCGTCGCGACGCTGAGCGGCGCCAACCCGTTGTCGGTGGCCTCCATCAGGCCCGCTTCGGTGATGCGCGTATCGCGCAGGTGCCGCGCGGTCAGGAAGGACGGCAGGGCGACGAGCGTCTCGCGCGCCGGGGCATCGACGTCCATGTAGTGCGTCGCCGACTCGCCGAAACGGCGGATCGCCGGGAACTCCTCGCGGATGCTGCCGTTGTCGTCGTACAGATACGAGAACGACAGCTCGTCGAAGAGCCACGCAATCACGGGCGCGCACGAGGCAGCCGCCGGCGGACCGAGGGGCGACTCGCGGTCAACCTGCAGGACCGGCGGCACGTGCCACGCGGACAGCACGAGCGTGCCGGCGACCACGAGCGAGACCGGCGAGAGCATGACGATCGCGCGCCGCAGCCAGCGGTCGAACACCGCCGGCCAGAACGCGAAGACCGCCGCAACCAGCACGACGAACGCGCCGCACACGGCGAGGACGAGCAGGCGGTTCTCCCAGGCCATCCGCAGCTCGTTCTCGAACGGCGCCTGGCGCGCGACGCCGGACGCCAGAGAGGCCACGGGCACGGCGACCACCGCCAGCAGCGCCAGGGTGGCGCCGCGGCCGGAACGCGGCCAGATCGCGAAGACGGCCCACGCGGCGAGCGCCCCCAGCACCGCCAGCGCGACCAGCGCTTCGGCGAGATCCTGCCGCTGCCACTGCAGGTAATAGATGTCGGTCTGGATGGCGGCGGCGAGCGGGTAGAAGAACAGTGCCGCGAGCGCGAACCCGAGCCATGCCGCGATGACGCGTCGCCGCACCACGATCAGCGCGCGTCCAGCAGGTAGAGCACGCGGTTCGACGGCGCCAGCGGCGCGCGCTCCTCCACGCGGAAGTGCGCGGCGAACGCCTCTTCGAAGTGCGCCGGCGTGTAGGTGTCGAAGACGTCGCGGCGCCCCGACAGCATCCCCCGCACCATCGCATCGTCCTTGGGGACGAACTCGACGATCAGCCGGCGCGCCAGGCGCGAGAAGTAGGCGGCAATCGCGGGGAACGGGACGTTGTTGCCGATGGCCAGATGATGCACCAGCGCGAGCGCCAGCGCGACATCCGCCGGTCCGCGCTGCTCGAGCGTGAAGCGCTCCTCGTTGGCCCAGCCGATCGCCGGACTCGGGTTCGACATGTCGCTCACGAGCGGCAGCAGGTACTCGAGCTTCTCCGCCCGCGCCTCGCAGTACATCGTCTCGACGCAGGCCGGGTCGCCGTCGAGCGCGACGACGAGCGGCGCGTGCTGTCCCGCGATCCGGCTGTAGCGGCCGGTGTTCGCGCCGATGTCCCACACGGTCCCGGGGCGCAGGCGATCGAGCCACTGCGTCACGGTCGCGATCTTGGCCGCCTGTCCTTCGTCCGTGTAGCTCGGCTGATCCGCGTAATAGCCGGACCAGTGGCTTGCCGCCTTCCAGCTCGTGTTGCTCACGGCAGATGCGAGGCTGTCGAGGAGGGCGTCCATTCGCCGCGAGACGCTGTGGCGGGGCGTAAAGCCCCGCCCTGCGTCCGCTGGCCCGCTCGCGCAGGGCGGCCCTTTACGGGCCGCCAGCCTCTGTTCCGCCTTCGCGTGGAGATGCACGTGCAGGAGAGGCCCCGCGCGCAGGAACGACGCGCGCGGCAGCAATGACGAGGCGAGCGGCAGCGGCACGCCGTCGATGAACGCTTGTGACAGCCGGCCGAGCTGCCCGTCGCTGTTGCTCCACAGGAGCAGCGGCGCGTAGAAGTGCTGGCAGAACTGCCGGTACGCCACCCACGGCCCGCTGCCGAGCGGCTCGAACGACAGCGTGTCGATGAACACCGGCCGGCCGCGGCGGAACTGCACGTTATACGCGCTGGCGTCCTTCAGCGACATGCCGAAGCGCATCGCGGTCCGCTGCGCGCGCAGCGTCAGCAGCGCGGCGTCGCGCAACTGGGAGAAGCACCACTCGTAGGGGTAGGAGATGAACTGGATCGGCTCGGGCTCGATGATCCGCGCGCCCTGGTCCTCGCCGGCGTCCTCATGCGGGAGCAGCAGGCCGTCGCGCACGAGCGCGTCGTAGGCGCCGGAATCCATGAGGCGGTCAAAGCCCTCACGCCCGGCCGGCTCGATCCGTCTGTACAGCGTGCCGTCGGCAACGAACAGGTGACCGGCCGGATCGCGGAAGGACCCGGGGACCCGTGTGGGCCGCATCTACTCAGTGGTGTCGGTCGGGGCGTGGCGGCCGGTGATGCGCCGGAGGAACCGGGTGATCGAGTCGCGCGACTGGCGGACGACCAGCCCGAGGCCCAGCAGCGCCGTCAGCGCGGCCTGGTAGATCATGCTGCCGGTGCCCGGATCGATGTAGGCGTAGGCCGGACGCTCGGCGACGAGCCAGACCAACGCCGCGACCGCCGCAATCATCCCGTATTTCATGTTGGTCAGGCCTCTAATTTAACCGAATTCCTTACGGCACACCAATCGCTCACCTGGGCATTATGCGCACACGTGGGCGGTGGCTGGCCGTGGCTCCCTTTCTAGCTATCGGCACGGTCGCCCGACTTCTGTGGGTGGCGAGCTCTCGCTCAGTCCGCCGCGCGTTCTGGTTTGGATAGGTCGAGCGCCGCGCCTTCGGTCTTCAACCGCGCTTCCAGCCGCACCGTGCAGTCGCAGTCGCAGCACGCCCAGTACTCGGTGCCGTTCTCGTGGCGGCACGTGCTGCGCGCGTGGGCGTCCTTGATGCTCAGCAGGTCGAAGTAGGCTTCCCAGTAGGGCCGCTCCTCGTCGAGCGGCGTGGCGCAGAAACAGGTTTCCACCCACTTCACGCGGCCGTCGGCCAGCTCGCGGGCCTGCGCCATGTCGTGCAGGTACTCGTCGCCGGCCACCGACCCGCGGCCGAGCGATCCCTCGTCCACGGCGCGCTTGAGCGCGGCGCGTCGTCCCGGCCTGATGCGAGCGGTGACGAGGTAGCGCATGCGTCTCGAGCTACTCTCGCCGCCCGCTGCCCTGACGTCCGTAGTGTCCGGCTTCAGCCGGACCAAGCCTGTTCATGCGAAGCTCGTGACCCCGCCGGGCCTACTCGCCCGTCGTTCTCCCCACCGCTCTCCACAGATCGGCCTTCGTCTGCGGCTGGGCGGACGTGTGGACGTTGATGTAGCGGTCGAAGTCCGTCACCTTGATCCGCTCGAGGATCGGCACCAGCGCCTTGACGTGATCGTTGGCCGGCTGCCCTTCCGCCGGCAGCGAGAAGTCGCCCTGGAAGAGCACGCGCTCCTTCGGAAGGTAGGCGACCATGAGGCCGTTCGAGTGCGGCGCGGGCGCGACGTGGTGAATCTCCACCGTCCGCATGCCGTCCGAGTAGACCTTCCTGTCGCCGACCGTTTCGATGCGCGCCTTGCGCGGCATCTTCGCCAGCGTGTCGTTGAGCAGCGTGCGCGGCGTGTTGAGCGCCTTCTCGAGGAACGCCGCGTTGTTGCGATGCGTCACGATCGTGGCGCCGTCCGCGACGAGCGCCGGCAGGCCGCCCGTATGGTCGGCATGCGGGTGCGTGTTCATCACGTAGCGGATTGGCTTGTTCGGGACGAGCTTCTTGGACTCCGCGATGTACGCCAGCGCGCGAGCCTCGGACTGCCCCGCCTCGAGCAGCATGATGTGATCACGGAACTCCAGCACCAGCGAGTCGTAGCTGCCGGGGCCG
>VFYY01000144.1 GCA_016871375.1 Acidimicrobiia bacterium | reverse complement strand
GGCGAGGAACATCCGCACCGTCGCGCGCCGGCAGGTGCCGCGGGGGTGGCGCGCCACCGTCGCCGACGGCGTCACCGTCGAGCAGCGCGTCGTCCCGCTCGACCGCGTGGGCTGCTACGTGCCGGGCGGGCGCTATCCGCTGCCGTCGTCGCTCCTCATGACCGCCATTCCGGCGGCCGCCGCAGGCGTGGCGGAGATCGTGGCCGTCTGTCCCCGCCCCGAGCCGGTGGTCATGGCGGCGGCGCTCGAGGCCGGCGTCTCGCGCGTCTTCCGCATCGGCGGCGCGCACGCGGTGGCCGCGCTCGCCTACGGCACCGCGACGGTGCCGCGCGTGGACAAGATCGTCGGCCCCGGCAACCGCTACGTCGCGGCGGCGAAAGCGCTGGTCGCCTCCGACTGCGGCATCGACTTCTATGCCGGCCCCACGGAAATCGTCATCGTCGCCGCGCGCGGGCCGGCGGACTGGATCGCGGCCGATCTGATCGCCCAGGCCGAGCACGATCCGGATGCCCGCGCGGTCCTCATCACGCCGAGCCGCGCGCTTGCCGCGCGCGTCGCGCGCGAGGTCGAGGCGCGCCTGCCGGCGGCCGGGCCCGCCCGCGCCTCGCTGCGCGCGCACGGCGGCATCGTCGTGACACGGACGTTGCACGAAGCCATCGAGCTGGCGAACCTGTCGGCGCCCGAGCACCTCGTCGTGGACGATGACGCGCTGGCGAAGAAGGTGCGGTGCGCGGGCTCGCTGTTCGTGGGGCCGTGGTCGGCGCAGGTCGCCGGCGACTATGCCATCGGATCGAATCACGTGCTGCCGACGGCTGGCGCCGCGCGCGTCCGCGGGGGACTGTCGGCGGCGGACTTCGTGCGCCAGCTCACGGTGCAGCGGCTCACGCCGGCCGGGCTGCGCCGGATCGGCGGCACGGTGATGGCCCTGGCGCGCGCCGAGGGGCTCGACGCGCACGCGGAGTCGATTGCGGTGCGGGTGACGCGATGAAGATTCAGGGATATCCGGACCCGGGCGGCGGGCTGCGGCTGCACCTCAACGAGAACACGGGCGGCTGTTCCCCCGCGGTGCTCGACGCGATCCGCCGCGTGCAGCCCGAGGATGTGTCCACCTATCCGTCGTACGGCGACGCCGTGCTGGCGTGTGCCCGCCACTTCGACGTGGACCCGGAATGGGTGCTGCTGACCAACGGCCTCGACGAAGGGATCCTCATGGCGGCCGTGGGGCACATCGCGCGCGCGAAGATCCACGACGCGGAGACCGTCATTCCGCTCCCGGCCTTCGATCCGTACCCGAACTCGACGGCCGCCGTCGGCGCCACCGCGGTGCGGGTGCCGCCGGCGCGCGACTACGTGTTCCAGGCCGACGCGGTGCTCGCCGCCATCACGCCGCGCACGACGCTGATCTTCCTCAACACGCCGAACAACCCGACGGGCCAGCTCATCCCGCACGACGACCTCGCGCGCATCGCGGAGGCCGCCCCGCAGTCCATCGTGCTGATCGACGAGGCGTACATCGAGTTCGGCGGCACCACGTTCCTGCCGCGGCTCGCCCGGCACCCGAACGTCCTCATCGGCCGGACGTTCTCGAAAGCCTACGGCCTTGCGGGCATGCGCGTCGGCATCGTCATCGGCCAGCCGCCCGCGCTCGACCCGGTGCGCGCGGTGACGCTGCCCTTCAACATCAACGGGGTCGCCCGGGCGGCGATCGGCGCGGCGCTGGCGGACACCACGTTCCTGCCCCGCTACGCGGCGCAGGTGCGGGAGTCGCGGACGCGGCTCTACGCCGCGTGCCGCCGCCTCGGGCTCGAGTTCTGGGAGAGCGCAGCCAACTTCGTGATGGTCCGCGTGGGCGAGACCGCGCCGTTCATCCAGGCGCTGGCCGCGCGCAAGGTGCACGTGCGCGACCGCTCGAAGGATCCGACGACGCCCGGGTGCATCCGCGTCACGGCGGGCGTGGTGGAGCACACGGATGCGGCGATCGAGGCGCTCGAGTCGGTGCTGTCCCTTCGACGCAGCTCAGGGCAGGCAACGAGGCACGCGCAATGAAGAGAACCAGATCCGCGGCCTTCAAGCGCGTCACGACCGAGACACAGATTCGCGGGAAGCTGGTCGTCGACGGCACCGGCCGTTACGACGTGCGCACCGGCATCCGCTTCCTCGACCACATGCTCGAGCTGTTCACGCGCCACGGCGGCTTCGACCTGACGCTGAAGGCCACCGGCGATCTCGACGTGGACCAGCATCACACGGTCGAAGACGTCGGCATCACGCTCGGCGAGGCGGTGCTGAAGGCGCTCGGCGACCGCAAGGGGATCAACCGCGCGGGCTACTTCCTGATGCCGATGGACGAAACGCTGGCGCTGGCCTCCATCGATCTCAGCGGCCGCCCGCACGCGGTCGTGGACCTGCGCCTCAAGGTGCGGCGGGTCGGCGACCTGCAGAGCGAGCTGATCCACGACTTCTTCGACGGCTTCGCCACCGGCGCGCGCGCCAACGTGCACGCGAAGGTGCTCTACGGGCGCTCCAGCCATCATCAGGTCGAGGCGGTGTTCAAGTCGTTCGCGCGGGCGCTGCGCGTGGCCTGCGCGCGGGACGCGCGGCTCGCGAAGATGCTGCCGAGCACCAAGGGGCTGCTGTGATCGCGCTCATCGACTACGGCGCCGGCAACCTGACGTCGGTCAGGAAGGCGCTGACCTCGCTCGGTGCCGACTTCCTCGTCCCTGCGTCGCCGGCGGACATCGCAGGCGCGCGTGGCCTGATCGTTCCGGGCGTCGGCCACTTCTCGGCGACGACGAGGCTCGACGAGCCGTGGCGGCAGGCGATCGGCGACGCCGTCCGCGCCGGCACGCCGCTTCTCGGCATCTGCGTCGGCATGCAGTGGCTGTTCGAGGGCAGCGAGGAAGCCCCGGAGGTTCCGGGGCTCGGCGTGCTGCCGGGACGCTGCCGGCTGCTGCGCGGCGACGCCGCGCAGCGCATGAAGATTCCGCACGTCGGCTGGAACGCGCTGCAGCCCTCCTTCGCGCCCGACCGGGCGGTCGCTTCGGAGGGCACGCCCTTCCCCGGGCGCCTGCTCGCCGGCCTGCCCGCCGACCCGTACGTCTACTTCACGCACTCGTTTGCGGCGCCGGTGACCGGCGACTGCGTTGCCGCCACCACGCACGCCGAGTGCTTCTCCGCCGTCGTCGAGCGCGGCCACGTCTTCGGCGTCCAGTTCCATCCCGAAAAGTCGAGCGACGCGGGCCTGCGCATCCTGCGGAATTTCCTCGACCTATGCTGACCAAGCGCATCATCGCGTGCATGGACGTGCGCGACGGGCAGGTGGTGAAGGGCGTCCAGTTCCAGCAGCTCCGCCACGCCGGCGACCCGGCGGAGCTCGCCAGGCGCTACAACGTGGAGGGCATCGACGAGGTCGTGGTGCTCGACATCACGGCCACGCTCGAGAGCCGCCAGGCGCTGGCACACACCATCCGCGCGGTGGCGCGCGAGATCTTCCTGCCGCTCACGGTCGGCGGCGGCATCCGCTCCGAAGACGATGCGGCGGCGGCGGTGGATGCCGGCGCGGACAAGGTGAGCCTCAACACGGCGGCGCTGCGGAACCCCGGCCTCATCACGACGCTGGCACGCCGCTACGGCAGCCAGGCGGTGATCGTCGCCATCGACGCCAAGCGGCGCGCGGCGTCGGCCGAAGAGGGCTTCGGCGTCTACGTGCGCAGCGGGACGACCGACGCGGCACGGGACGCGGTGGAGTGGGCACGGCACGCGGAATCGCGCGGCGCCGGCGAGATTCTGCTGACGTCCATGGACCGCGACGGCACGCGCGCGGGATTCGACTGCGATCTCACCGCGGCGGTCGCCAACGCCGTGAACATTCCGGTCATCGCCTCGGGCGGCGCCGGCACGCTGGCACACTTCGCCGACGTCTTCCGCGAGGGCTGCGCCGACGCCGCGCTGGCGGCCTCCATCTTCCACTACGCCGACACGAGCGTGTCGGTGCTCAAGGACTACCTCAGGACCGCGGGGATTCCCGTCCGCCTCTGATGCTCATTCCGTCGATCGATCTCCAGGACGGCCGCATCGTCCAGCTCGTGCAGGGGGAGCGCCTGGCGCTCGAGGCCGCCGATCCCGAGGTGTGGATCGCCCGCTTCTCGCGCTTCCCGCGCGTGCAGCTCATCGACCTCGACGCGGCCCGGGGCCGCGGCGACAACAGCGCCCTCGTCGCGTCGATCTGCGGGCGGCTCCCCTGCCGCGTCGGCGGCGGCATCCGCAGCGTCGATCGCGCCCGCGCCGTCCTCGATCAGGGGGCGCACGCCGTCATCGTCAGCTCGGCGCTCTTCCGCGACCACGCCATCGACGTCGAGTTCGCCCGCTCGCTGGCGGACGCCGTCGGCGCGGAGCGCGTCATCGCCGCCGTGGACAGCCGCGGCGGCCGCGTGGTCATTCACGGGTGGAAGACGCCGCTGCAGGTCACGCCGGTCCAGGCGGTGCAGGCGCTGGAGCCGTACTGCGCGGAGTTCCTCTACACGCACGTGGACACCGAGGGGCTGATGGGCGGCACGGACATGGACGCGATTGCCGCCGTGAA
The DNA here is from genome assembly GCA_016871375.1 of Acidimicrobiia bacterium. GTDB lineage: Bacteria > Acidobacteriota > Vicinamibacteria > Vicinamibacterales > UBA2999 > VFYY01. The sequence goes on along the minus strand of VFYY01000144.1, from coordinate 5,823 downwards.
GCGCGCCACCGGGCGGCGGGTGACGGCGGCCGGCGGCATCACCACGCGGGAGGAGATCGAGCGGCTCGACGCGGACGGCATCGACGCGGTGGTGGGCATGGCCATCTACACGGGGCGGCTGCCGCTCGACGGGCTCGCGCCGTAGGCCGGGTTCCGCGCCGGATCCGCGGCGGACCCGGCGTTGCGGGCAGCGCCCGATTCTGTTACGGTAATCGACGTAATCATTACGCCAAGTAACGTAATGATGACGGCGATCCACGTAACGCGATGGCCAACCCGTTCGTCTACGGCGAGATCGTGCCGCTCGAGGCCTTCGCGGACCGCGAGGCCGAGCTCGACCGCCTCGTCGAGGATCTCGCGGACGCGCAGAAGGTCTTCCTCATTTCGCCGCGCCGCTACGGCAAGTCCTCGCTCATCCGGCACGCGCTGGACGCGGTCGGCCGGCAGGGCGCGCTCACGGTGGACCTCACCGTCAGCAGCTACAGCTCCTACGTCGCGTTTCTCGAGGGCTACGCCCGCGCGCTCGCCTCCGTGGAGCGGCCGTGGCAGCGCGCCCGCACCTGGCTGTCCGGCGTCATCAGCGCCACCAGGCCCGAGTTCCGCGTCGAGCCTGAAGAAACGGGGCTGGCGCGCGTCAGCGTGGCGTTTCCCGCCGTACGCAGCGAGCGCGACATCAACCGGCTCGCCAACGAGGTGTTCGCGCTGCCCGGGCGCCTGGCGGCGGAGCGCAAGCGGAACGTCATCGTGGCGCTGGACGAGTTCCAGGCGATCGACGCGTTCGACGGCGGCTCGGTGGAGCACGCGTTGCGCGCGGCAGCGCAGCAGCAGCGGCGGGTCGGCTACGTCTTCGCGGGCTCGGAGCCGAGCCTGATGGAAAAGATGATCGGGCCGCGGCGGCCGTTCTACAAGGCCGGGCCGGTGATGCGGCTCGACAAGATTCCGCCACCCGTCTTTGCGGAGTTCATCGAGAAGCGGTTCGCGAAGAGCGGCCTCCTGCCGGAGGAAGGCCTCGGCGCCGCGATCGTGGACCTGGCGGGCAACCTGCCGTACGACGTGCAGCGGCTCGCGCACGAGACGTGGGACGACATCCATGCGGCGGGGCGCAAGCGCGTGAAGCTGGACGACCTGCACGCGACGCTCGCGCGCCTGCTGGGCGAGCACGAGACCATGTTCGAGGCGGTCTGGCAGCGGCTCACGCTGGCGCAGCGCGCCGTGCTGCGCGCGGTCGTCCTGCAGGGCGGCCGCGAGCTGCTCTCGGCCGACACGCGGGCCCGGCACCGCCTGGGCGCGCCGTCCAGCATTCAGGCCTCGCTCACCGCGCTGATGAAGCAGGATCTCGTCGTCAAGGAAGGTCCGCAGTACGTCGTCGTGGACTCGCTGCTGCGCGAGTGGATCGCGCGGCGGACATTCTGATCATGCGCAACTGGCTGGCCCGCATCGGACTCGGACGCCCGGAGCTGCGCGCCTGGGCGATGTACGACTGGGCGAACTCGGCGTTCTGGACCACCGTCATCGTCGCGGTGTTCCCGCCGTTCTTCAGCGACTATGCCGCGGCGGGCCTCGAGCCGGTGCAGGCGACCGCGCGGTTCGCGTGGGCAACGACGATCTCCGTCGCGGTCTCGGCGCTGCTCGGCCCGGTGCTTGGCGCGCTGGCGGACTACCGGGCGTGGAAGAAGCGCCTGCTCGCCGTCTTCATGGTCGTCGGCGTCGCCGCCACGCTGCTCTTCGCCACCATCGGGCGGGGCGACTGGGTGTACGCGGGCGTCCTGTTCGGCGTCGCGAACGTCGCCATCGCGATGACGATGGTGTTCTACGAGTCGCTGCTGCCGCACGTCGCGGCGCCGGCGGAGATGGACCGCGTCGCGACCGCGGGCTACGCGGTCGGGTTCTTCGGCGGCGGCATCCTGCTGCTCGTCAACCTGGCGTGGATCCTGATGCCGGCGACGTTCGGCCTGCCCGACACGGTCGCGGCGATCAAGTTGTCGTTCGTCAGCGTCGGCGTGTGGTGGCTGCTCTTCTCGGTGCCGCTGCTGAGCCGCGTGCCCGAGCCGCCGGCGGCGGCGGAGATCGGCGCCGGCCACGCGAGCGCGGTCGGGGTCGCCTTTGCCGGCGCATGGCGGACGATGCGCGAGCTGCGGGGCTACCCCAACGCCTTCCTGCTGCTCGTGGCGTTCCTGCTCTACAACGACGGCATCCAGACGATCATCCGCATGGCCTCCATCTACGGCGCCGAGATCGGCATCGACCGGAACGCGCAGATCGCCGCGTTCGTGCTCGTGCAGTTCGTGGGCGTGCCCTGCACGATGCTCTTCGGCGCGGCGGCGGACCGCCTCGGCGCGAAGCCGTCGATCTTCGTCGCGATTGCCGTCTACATCGGCATCGTCAGCCTGGCCTACTTCATGCGCGCGACGTGGCACTTCTTCGCGCTGGCCGCGCTCGTGGGGATGGTGCAGGGCGGCAGCCAGGCGCTGAGCCGGTCGCTCTTCGCGCGGATGATTCCCAAGCGCAAATCGTCGGAGTACTTCGGGTTCTTCTCGGTGTTCGAGAAGTTCGCCGGCGTCTTCGGCCCGGCGCTCTTCGCCGCCTCGGTGACGATTTTCGGATCGAGCCGCGCCGCGGTGCTGTCTGTCATCTTTTTCTTCGCGGCGGGCGCCCTGGTGTTGACGCGCGTGAACGTCGCGGAGGGTGAAGCTCAGGCATCGCAGTCGTCATAAGATCGCGGCATGTGGACGGCAGCGCTCGGCGGCGCGCTCGCGCTCGTGATTGCCACGCAGACCGTGCAGACCCGCGCGTGCGACCCGCAGTCGACACCGAGTCCGTCGCCGGCCCCGTCCCCAGCGCCCGCGCCCTCGCCGACGCCCGCGCCCACACCGGGCCCGGCCGCTGAAGTCTTCACGACCGCCGACGGCGTGCGCTTCCGCGCCGAGTCAATCGTCACCAACCTCGTCGTCCCGTGGTCGATGTCGTTTGCGCCCGACGGGCGCCTGTTCGTCACCGAGCGCCCCGGGCGGGTGCGCATCATCGACGCCGCGATCCGCCAGTCCGAGGTGGCGTTGACGCTGGACGACGTCTTCGCGCAAAGCGAGGCGGGGCTGCTGGGCATGGCGCTCGACCCCGAGTTCTCGCAGAACCGGTGGGTGTACCTCTACTACACGGCGCGCGTGGGCAGCGGCGCCGTGAACCGCCTCGTCCGCTACCGCGAAGCGGGCACGCGGCTCGGCGAGCGGGCCGTCCTGCTCGACAACGTGCCGGCGGCGGGCATCCACGACGGCGGCCGCGTCCGCTTCGGTCCCGACGGGCTCATCTACATTACGGCCGGCGATGCGGCCAACACGCGCCTGCCGCAGGATCTGTCGTCGCTCGCAGGGAAGATTCTCCGCATCAACCGCGACGGGACCACGCCGCGCGGCAACCCGTTCAGCGGGCCGATCTACTCGTACGGCCACCGCAACCCGCAGGGGATGGACTGGCATCCGGTGACGGGAGACCTGTGGGCCTCCGAGCACGGCAACACCGGGAACGACGAGATCAACGTCATCGACGCCGGCGCGAACTACGGTTGGCCGACCATTGAGGGCAGCGCGCAGATGAGCGGCATGCGGACGCCGCTCATGACCTATTCGCCGGCGATCGCGCCATCGGGTGCATCGTTCTACCGCGGAACGCTGTTTCCCCGCTTCGCGAACAACCTCTTCGTCGCCACGCTGCGCGGCAACCACCTGCTGCGGCTGATTCCGGAGGGCACCAACCGCCGCGTCGCCTCGCAGGAGCGGCTGCTCGACGGCCGCTTCGGCCGCCTGCGCGACGTCACCGTCGGCCCGGACGGCGCGCTCTACGTCCTCACCAACAACCAGGACGGGCGTGGCTCGCTCACCAGCGGCGACGACCGGATTCTGAGACTCGTCCCCGTCACGTAGGACTTACGCGGTCCGTTTCGTGGATCGCAGCGTCGCCAGCGTCACGATGCCGGCGCCCCAGACCAACAGCGCCAGGAGCTGCGGCCACAGCACCTCGAGACCGATCCCCTTGAGAAAGACGCCGCGCAGGATGACGAGGAAGTAGCGCAGCGGAATCAGGTAGGTGACCTGCTGGATCACGTACGGCATGTTCTCGATCGGGAAGATGAACCCCGACAGGAAGATCATCGGGATGAGGAAGAAGAACGACGCCGTCATCATCGCCTGCTGCTGCGTGTGCGAGATGGTGGAGACGAACAGGCCGAGGCCGAGCGTGGTGAGGAGGTACACGACGCAGGACCCGAGCAGCAGCGTCAGGCTGCCCCGCAGCGGCACGTGGAACCAGCCGACCGCCACCGCGATCACGAGCAGCACGTCCAGCATCCCGAGCACCGCGTACGGCAGGAGCTTGCCGACGATGAGCTCCCAGCGCGCCAGCGGCGTCACGTTGAGCTGCTCCAGCGTCCCGAGCTCCTTCTCGCGGACGATGGCCATCGACGAGAGGTTGGTCGTCACGACGAGCAGCACGAGCGCCAGAATGCCGGGAATCATGAAGTAGCGGCTCTCGAGGCTCGCGTTGAACCAGACGCGGATCTCGGCGCGCACGAGCGGCCCCGAGCCGACGAGCTCGCGGGCGTAGGACGAGATCAGGGCCCCTGCGTAACCCACCGCGACATTCGTCGAGTTGGCGTCCGTCCCGTCGGCGACGACCTGCACCGCGGCCGACTGCCCCGCACGCACCCGTTCGCCGTAGTCGGCGGAAATCGCCAGCGCCATCCACGCGTCCCCGCGATCGAGGTATCCGTCCACCTCGTCGAGCGACGCGAGGCCGTCCACCACGACGAAGTTCTGCGAGGCGTCGAAGCGCGCGACGAGCTCCCGGCTCTCGCTCGAGCGATCCTGGTCCACGACGACCATCGGCACGTCGCGCACGTCGGTCGTCGCCGCGTAGCCGAGGACCGTGAGCTGGATGAGCGGCGCCATGATGACGATGCCGAAGAGGCGCGGCTCCTGGCGCAGCTCGAGGAACTCCTTGCGAATGAGGTGGCGGATGCGCGTCATCTCACGCCCACTGCCGCTTCAGGCGCAGCGACGCCAGGCCGACGATGACCGTCGCGAACACGGCCAGCGCCACGAGCTCCGGCCACAGAACGGCGGCGCCGACGCCTTTCAGGACGATGCCGCGGAGCGCGGTCAGGAAGTACTTGGCGGGGACCACGGTGGTGATCGTCTGCAGCGGCACCGGCATGCTCGAGATCGGGAAGATGAAGCCGGAGAGCATGAGCGTGGGCAGGTAAGCGATCAGCAGCGCGACCTGGAACGCCACCTGCTGCGTCTCGGCAATCGTCGAGACCAGCAACCCCAGCGCGAGCGCGCCGATCAGGAACAGCGATACCGTGGTCAGGAGGAGCAGCCACGAGCCGCGCATCGGCAGCCCGAAGAGCAGCATCGCCAGCGCGACGATCGCCATCGCCGATGCCAGCGACACGACGAAGTGCGGAATCGTCTTGCCGATGACGTACGAGAGCGGCCCGATCGGCGACATCCGCACCTGCTCCATCGTCCCGACCTCCTTCTCGCGCACGATCGAGAGCGCCGTGGACACGACGGCGGTGAGCATGGCGATGTAGGCGATCAGGCCGGGCACGAGGAAGAGCGCGCTGCGGAGCTCCGGGTTGTACCAGATGCGCGGCTCGACCGTGAGGATCGGGCCCGACGGCGAGCCCGCGCGCGCCTGCAGCTCGTAGCGCACCGACATCGCGCCGAGCAGGTTGACGCCGTAGCCCATCACCGTCGTCGCCGTGTTGGCGTTGTCGCCGTTGATGATCATCTGCACGGTCGCGGAGGTGCCGGTCGCGACCTGATC
>VFYY01000143.1 GCA_016871375.1 Acidimicrobiia bacterium | reverse complement strand
GCATGATCCTGTTCGACGACCTCGAGGCCAGCGAGAAGATCAAGGTCTACGACCGCGGCATCTCCATCGACCCCAGCCCGGAGAGCATCTACCAGATGCTCGTCGGCTACCGGACCGGCGACGTCTGGTCACCGCACCTGGAGCTGCGCGAAGCGCTGCAGGCCGTGGCCGCCGAGTTCCTCGACGCCATCAGAGGCCGGCGAGCGCCTGCCACCGCCGGCGACGCGGGCCTGCGCATCGTCCGCCTGCTCGAGGCGGCGACGTCGTCGATGGCCGGCCAGGGACGGCTGGTCTCCCTGTCCACGGACGCGCAGCCGGCATGATTCCGTACCTCGATCTGCCCGCGCAGTACCGCAGCATCAAGCCCGAGGTGGACGAGGCGGTGCAGCGTGTCCTGGCGAGCGCCCAGCTCATTCTCGGCCCCGAGGTCGCGGCATTCGAGCAGGCGTTCGCCGCGTACTGCCGCACCTCCGACGCCGTGGGCGTGAACTCGGGCACGAGCGCCCTGCACGTCGCCCTGCGCGCCTGCGGCATCGGATCTGGCGACGAGGTGGTTACCGTCCCGTTCACGTTCGTCGCGACGGTCGCGGCGATTGAGTACGCGGGCGCGCGTCCGGTGCTCGTCGACGTCGAGCCGGGGACGCTCACCATGGATCCCTCGCAGATCGAGCGTGTCATCACGCCGCGAACGAAGGCGCTCGTGCCCGTGCATCTGTTCGGGCAACCGGCGGACATGGATCCGATCCTCGAGATCGCGCACCGGCACGGTCTGCGGGTGATCGAGGACGCCGCGCAGGCCCACGGCGCTGAATACAAGGGGCGCCGCTGCGGCTCGATGGGCGACATCGCGACGTTCAGTTTCTACCCGGGCAAGAACCTTGGCGCGTTCGGCGAGGGCGGCGCGGTCGTCACCAGCGATCGCGACCTGGCGACGACGATGCGGCTGCTGCGGAGCTGGGGAGAGGAGCACCGCTACGAGCACAGGCTGAAGGGATTCAACTACCGGATGGACGGCATCCAGGGAGCGATTCTGGGGGTGAAACTGCGCCACCTGGAGGCGTGGACGGAGGCGCGCCGGTCCCGGGCCGCGCTGTACGATCGCCTGCTCGCCGACGCGGCGCTGCGGACCCCGGTCGTTCGCGACAACTGCCGGCACGTGTACCACTGTTACGTGGTGCGGACGGCGAATCGCGACCAGCTCCGGCAGACGCTCGCTGATCAGCAGATTCAGACAGGCGTCCACTATCCGATTCCGGTGCACCTGCAACCCGCCTACGCGGACCTGGGCTATTCCGCCGGCGACTTCCCGGTCGCTGAAGCGGCCGCCCGTGACGTGTTGTCGCTGCCGATCTTTCCTGAGATGACGGACGCCCAGGTCGAGGCCGTTGCCTCGGCGCTGCGCGTCCCCGTGCAGGCGTGAAGGCGTCCCGCCGTGGAGGCCGGCATGTTCGAGCTCGATGACGAATCGGATCCGCGGATTCGCGAGATCCGCCAGCAGTCGCTCCTGTACCACATGGCCGCGCTGCTCAACGACCGCGAGCGGGCGCGGCTGCTCGGTCTGCCCGAGGGGTGCCGCATCCGCGAACGCGCCAAGATTCTCGCGCCGGAGAAGCTCACGCTCGGCAGGAACGTGTGGATCGGCGAAGGCGCCGTGCTCGACGCGCAGGGCGGCCTCAGCATCGGCGACTACACGCAGATCGGTCTGAACGTGATGGTGTGGTCGCATTCGAGCCACCGGCAGGCGCGGCTGTCGAAAACCGGCATCGACAAGGACGGCATCGAGTACAAGCCGACGTCGATTGGCCGCAACTGCTTCATCGCCGGTCCCTCGGTGATCGCCGCCGGCGTGACCATCGGCGACCGCGTCATCGTGTCGCCGCTCACGTTCGTCGACAAGGACGTTCCCGACGATGCGGTGGTGAGCAGCAAGCGGGACGTCCGCCAGCTCGAGAAGCGGGTCCAGTCGCTCGAGAAGTCGCTCGAGGAGCTGCTGTCACGCCTGCCACGATGATCCCGTTCGCCCGTCCGTGGATCGGCGAGGAGGAGGCGGCCGCGGCGCGGCGGGCGATCCTCTCCGGCTGGATCACGCAAGGCCCAGAGGTTGCCGCGTTCGAGCAGGAGTTCTCCGCCGCCGTCGGCGCGCCGCATGCGTGCGCCGTCTCCAACTGCACCGCGGCGCTGCACATGGCGCTCGTGGCGGTCGGCGTCGCGCCGGGGGACGAAGTCATCACCGTCAGCCACTCGTTCATTGCCACGGCGAACGCCGTGCGCCAGGCCGGCGCCCTGCCCGTCTTCGTCGATGTCGACGCCGCGACGTTGAACATCGATCCGCAGCTGGTGGACGCCGCGGTGTCGGAGCGGACGCGGGCCGTGCTGTGCGTGCACCAGCTCGGCATGCCCTGCGACATCGGCGCCCTGGCGCGAGTGGCCCGCGCGCGCGGCGTCGCCCTCATCGAGGACGCCGCGTGCGCCGTCGGCAGTCAGGTCCGCGGCAGCAGCGGCTGGGAGCCGATCGGCCGCCCGCACGGCGACATCGCCTGCTTCTCGTTTCATCCGCGCAAGCTGCTGTCCACGGGCGATGGCGGGATGCTGACGACGCGGCGCGCCGATCTCGACGCGCGTTTCCGCCTGCTGCGCCACCATGGGATGACCGTGTCCGACACGGCCCGTCACGCCGCGACGACCCTGGTCGCCGAAACATACGCGGAACCCGCCTACAACTACCGGATGACCGACATCCAGGCGGCGGTCGGGCGCGAGCAGTTGAAGCGGCTGCCGGCGATGGTGGAACGGCGCCGCGAGCTCGCCGCCCGGTATGCGGCCTTGTTGCACGAGGTCGAGGATGTGACGGCCCCGTGCGAGCCGCCATGGGCGCGGACGAACTGGCAGAGCTATGCCGTGCGGCTCGCCGCCGGCCTCGACCAGCGTGCGGTCATGCAGCAGATGCTCGACGACGGCGTCGCGACGCGCCGCGGCGTGACGACGGCGCACCGCGAGCCTGCCTACCCGCCAGGCACGTGGCGAACGACGAACGCGGGGCTCCGGCGGAGCGAGCTCGCGCAGGAGGCGACGATCCTGCTGCCGCTCTATCACGAGCTCACGGCCGCCGAACAGGATCGGGTCGTCGAGTCGCTGGCGCGTGCGTGCGCGCGGTCACGAACCACCTGATGCCACGTTCCGTCGCCGTGGTGACCGGGGGGGCCGGCTTCATCGGATCGGAGCTCGTACGGCAGCTCGTCGAGGACGGGCAGGACGTGCTCGTGCTCGACAACCTCGTCAACGGCAAGCGCGAGAACCTGGCAGGGCTGCCCGGCGCGCGCGTGAGGCTGCTCGAAGCGGACGTCCGACACGTCGAGGCGTACCGTCACGCGCTTCCGGATGCCGCCGTTGTCTATCATCTGGCGTGTCTCGGGGTCCGGCATTCGCTGCATTCACCGCTCGACAATCACGACGTCAACGCGACCGGCACGCTGGCCCTGTTGCACGCGTGTCGTGCCGCCTCGGTGCCGAGGTTCGTCTACGTGTCCAGTTCCGAGGTGTACGGCACCGCCCGGCGGGTGCCCATGACCGAGGAGCATCCGGCGTTTCCCCACACCGTGTACGGCGCGTCGAAACTGGCGGGTGAATGCTACGCGCGCGCCTTCCACAGCACCGGTGGCTACCCGACGGTGATGGTGCGCCCGTTCAACACGTACGGGCCGCGCTGCCACCACGAAGGTGACAGCGGGGAAGTGATCCCGAAATTCGTGCTGCGCTGCCTCGCCGGCAAGCCGATGGTCATCTTCGGCGACGGCCGCCAGACCCGCGACTTCACGTATGTGTCCGACACCGCTCAGGGAATCCTGCGCGCGGGCCGCATGGAGGCCGCAATCGGCCGCACCCTGAACCTGGGCAGCGGAGCGGAGCTGAGCATCAACGATCTGGCCGTGGCGGTGGCGGATGCCGCCGGACGGCCTGGTGCGGCCGTCGTGCACGATCAGCCGCGGCCCGGCGACGTGCTGCGGCTCTACGCCGACACGGCGCAGGCGCGCGCGGTGCTCGGCTACGACCCTCGCGTGTCGCTGTCGGAGGGACTCGGCCGGCTGCTCGACTGGTACCGCGCATCCGGCGTCGCGCCCGAGCGGCTCCTCGAAGCGGACGTGGTCAGGAACTGGGAGGCGGCCCCGCGGTGAAGTTGTCGGTGCTGACGCCGGCGTTCAACGAGGCGGCGAACCTCGCCGCCCTGTATCAGCAGCTGGCGCCCGCGCTCGAGGCCCTCGGCCCCGACTGGGAATGGATCGTCGTGGACGACCACTCGCGCGACACGACATTCGACGTCCTCGCCGATCTCGCCGCGCGCGACGCCCGTGTCCGCGGCGTTCGCCTGTCGCGCAACTGCGGGTCGCACACCGCGATCAGCTGCGGCCTCCATCTCGCGTCCGGCGACGCGGCCGTGATCATGGCCGCCGACCTGCAGGACCCGCCGCAGACGCTCCGCGCGATGATCGAGCGGTGGCGCGCGGGCGCGCAGGTCGTGTGGGCGGTGAGGCGCACGCGATCCGGCGAACCCGCCCATGCCGGCTTTGCCGCGCTCTACTACTGGATGATGCGGCATCCGGTCGGCATGAAGGAGATCCCGGAGCGCGGGGCGGACTTCTGTCTCGTCGACCGGGTGGTCATCGACGCGCTGTGCCAGTGTCCCGAGCGGAACGTCAACGTGCTCGCGCTGATTGCCTGGATGGGTTTCCGCCAGGAGCAGATTGAGTACGACAAGCGGCCCCGTGCCGCCGGGCAGTCGGGCTGGACGACGGCCAAGAAGATCAAGATGGTCGTCGACTCGGTCACGTCGTTCTCGAGCTTTCCCATTCGCGCCTGCCTGATGGCCGGCGTGGCGCTCATCGCCGGCGGCACGGTCGCGTTGCTGGCCGGGTTGTTCTTGCTGCCCAGCCTCGGCGCGGGGGTGCTCCTGCTGCTGGGGATGGTGACGGCGCTGGCGGGCGTCCAGCTCGCCGCGCTCGGCGTCATCGGCGAGTACGTCTGGAGGGCGCTCGACGAGTCGCGGCGGCGTCCTCCATTCCTGATCGAGGCGGTCACCCCTGCGAACACCGCCGCAACGCTGCTGCACGGCAGGTGAGCAGAGCGGTCACCATCGCCGCGGCAATCGCCGCCGGCATCGGCACGTTCGCCTTCCGGTATCTGTCGTTCGCCGACTTCTCCAACGATCACTACCTGCACCTCGCGCGCGCGCAGCAGATGCTGATGGGCGCGTTGCCGGTGCGTGACTTCAACGAATCCGGCCTGCCGCTGATGTCCGCGCTGTCGGCGGGCGCGCAGGCGACGGCAGGCCCGGGGCTGCACGCCGAGGTTGTCCTGATCGCTGCGATGTTTGCGCTCGCCGCGGCGCTGTCGGTGGTGGCGGCCCGCACTGTCACCCGATCGGTCGCGCTGGCGCTGCTCGCGGTGACCGCCACGGTCGTTGCGTACCCGGTCAGCTACAGCTATCCGAAGGTGCTGCCGTACGCGGCGGCGCTGGCGGCCGCCGCGCTGTATGCGGACAAGCCGGATCGGCTGCGGCTGGGGCTCCTGGCCGCGGCCGTGGTCTTCGGATTCCTGCTCCGTCACGACCACGGCATGATCCTCGGCGTTGGCGCGGCGGCGGCCGTCGTCGCGCGTCACTGGCCGCTGCGCACCGCGGCCGTGCCGCTCGCCAGGCTCGTTGCCATCGGCGTGCTCCTGGCGGCGCCCTATCTGGTCTGGGTGCAGATGTACGAGGGGCTCGGGACGTACATCCGCGGCGGCATCGACCTGTCACGGCGGGAGGCGAGCAAGGCCGTGTGGGACCCGCCGGCCTTTCGGATCGATCGAACGAAGCCGCTGTTTGAACCCACGGTCGGGCCGTGGCAGCCGGTGATCAACGTGCGCTGGACGCCGGGGCTACCCGAGCCGTACCGCCAGTCACGCGAGCGTCTGCACGGTCTGGTCAGGCCGGAACGGCTGGAGCCGAACATCTGGCGCTACGAGATGACCCGGTGGTCATCCGGCACGCTTCGCGACATCGTCGAGGACCCGGCGATCGCCGACACGAACGGCATCCATCGGTCGGACTTCTACATGCAGAACCCGGCCCCGGGGTTCGTCGAGCGGTGGCTGATGCGGGTGCCGTCGCCGGCGGCTGGCCTGTATCCCGTCGACAACGGCGTCGCGGTGACGTACTACGTCGCGTGGCTGCTGCCATTGGCCGCCACGATCGCGCTCTGGCGGACATGGCCCGCGCTCGCGCCAGGGCTGCGTGCGCTCGTGGTGATGGCGATTGTCGCCCAGCTCCTGATGAACCGCTCGATGCTTCGCGACCCGCTCGTCACGCGCGCGCGCGACGTGGTCGCGCCGTTCGCTGTGTTGCTGCCGTTCGTGGTGACCGGCCTGTGGACGGCGGCGCGCAGTCTGCCCGCGCGCGTCGCCTGGCGCGCGGCCGCCACGCTGCTGCTCGCGGTGACGCTCTGGGGCGCCGCCGCCGCCGGCTCGTTCGGCGGCAAGTTGGAGGAGACACGGGTCCGTCTCGGATCGGCCGGCATGCGCGCACGCGCGGAGGAGCTGCGCGAGGAGCTGGCGCCGCCGCGGGAGCGCATGGGCCGCCTCGAGATGCCAATCGTCGACTACCTGCGGGCGTGTACTCCGCCGGAGAGCCGGATCCTGGCCTTGACATTCGCGCCGGAGCTGTTCTTCTTCACCGGCCGCGGGTTCGCCGCCGGACACGACTCGTTGCTGCCGGGGTTCTACGACTCCCCGCGCCATGCGACACTTGCAGTCGAGCGGCTCGCCGCCGAAGACGTCCCGTTCGTGATTGCCGACAGTGAAACGGAAGCGGAGATGCCTGCAGCGCATCCGCGTCTCTCCGCCTACGTACACGAGCGCTACCGCGAGGTGGCGCGCTTCGCCGTCGCCGGCGAGAAGCGCCTGATCGTGCTCGCCGATGCGTCCCGGCCGCCGGCGCGGACGTTCGGCGACGGTCGGATGCCCTGCTTTCACTCATGATTGCCGCGCAGGCGCGAGGCCTGCTCTACCGCCTCGTGCACCCGGAGGGCGATCCGGAGATCAAGCTGCTGCGCCGCGACGTGCGCCGCCTGCTGCGCCGCGTCGAGGAGATCGAGGCCGCCCGCCGCGACGACGCCGAGCGGCTGCGCCGCGCCGATCGCAACTCGGCGCAGCTCCGGCTGACCACGCTGCTGAACCAGCGCCAGCGCGAGGACGTCGAACGGCTGCCGGCGCTGCTCGACGAGCCGCGCATCGCTGCGCACGTACGGTGCGCGATCTCGTCGGCGCCGATGCTCACCGATCCGTACGAGCACATCCTCATCGAGCGGCTGTTGCCAGACGACGTCTACGAGCTGCTGATTCGCGCGATCCCGCCGGCGGAGTTCTTCGACGATCGCGACCTGACGAAACAGAATCTGGTGTTCCCGATGGAGCTCGGGCCCACGCTGTCGTCGCGGGTCTGGACGTTCATGGACGATGTCGTCGCGCGCCAGATCATCCGCCCGGCGGTGATGGAGAAGTTCCACGCGCCGCTGCAGCACCACTTCGCCACCGTCTTCGGCGACGCGTTCGTGGCGCAGGCGAACGCGCTGCCGCAGTCGATGCACGGTGGACGCTTGATGCTGCGGCGGCCCGGCTATCACCTGTCTCCGCATCGCGATCCGAAGCGGGCGATGTTGACGTGTCTGCTGTACGTCGCCCGGCCGGGCGACAGCGAGGCGCACGGGACGCAGCTGTTCCGCGTGCACGACGATGTCGAGGCCTCGTACAAGACGACGTACTATCCCGCGGAAGAGGGCCGCCGCTGCGAGCTGGTCAAGCTCGTGCCGTTCCGGCCCAACACCATGCTCGTGAGCCTGAACTCGCGCGGCGCGCACGGCGCGACGATTCCGCCTGACGCCCCGGCGCAGCTCGAACGCTACACCTACCAGTTCTATGTCGCCCCCGATAACCGGGCGCTGGGGACGCTGATCAAGTCGCTGCCGCCTGCGCAGCGGGCGATGTGGAACGACAAGGCGCAGGCCACCGCGGAGTGGGCATGACGACGAACGTGATCGCGGCCGGGCGACGCGCGGCGGGGAACGTGGATGTGACGGCGATCCCGTCGGTCGTCCCGAACCAGATCGGCGGCGCCGAGACGCCCGCTGCCGACGGACGGACGTTCTCGAAGATCGATCCCGCGACCGGCCGGGTGATCTGCGAAGTCGCGCGGTCCACCAGGCGCGACGTCGACGCCGCGGTCGAAGTGGCCAGGACGGCGCAGCCCGCCTGGGCGGCGATGACCGTCGTCACGCGCGGCGACATCCTGCGCCAGATCGCGATGCTGATGCGCGAGCATCGTGCCGCCATTGCGGATCTCGTCGCGAAGGAGACGGGGAAGTCGCGCAAGGACGCGCTCGGCGAAACCGACGCCGCGATCGAGATGGGCTTTTTCGTCGCCGGCGAGGGCCGCCGCTTCTACGGCCAGACGACGACGAGCGCCGTCCCGAACAAGTCGGCGATGGTCGTACGCCAGCCGCTGGGCGTGGCCGGGCTCATCATCGCCGCCAACACGCCGATCGCCAACGTGGCGTGGAAGGCGTTTCCGGCGCTGCTCTGCGGCAACGCCGCCATCATGAAGGCGGCCGAGGACACGCCGCTCTCCGCCTGGGCGTTCGGCGTGCTCGCGCGCGAGGCCGGCGTCCCCGAAGGCGTCTACACGACGATACACGGCTTCGGCGAGGAGGCAGGCGCGCCGCTCGTCGAGCATCCCGGCGTCGCCATCGTCAGCTTCACGGGCTCCTGCGAGGTCGGCCGCTGGATCGCGGAGACGGCCGGCCGCCGCCTGGCCAAGACCTGCCTCGAGCTCGGCGGCAAGAATCCGCTCATCGTGTGTGACGATGCGGATGTGCAGAACGCGGTGACGTGGACGCTGGGCTCGGCCTTCAGCAACGCGGGGCAGCGGTGCGCGGCGGGCAGCCGCATCCTCGTGTTCGACGCGGTCTATGACCGCTTCCGGGACATGCTGGTCGAGGCGACGAAGCGGTTGAAGGTCGGCACCGGCGACACCGATGACTATGGCCCTGTGATCAACGAAGGCCAGATGACAAACATGCTGGCGTCGGTGGATCGCGCCAGGGCGTCCGGCGCCGTGGTGCTCACGGGCGGGCAACGTCTGACCGGCGCCGGCTACGACGGCGGCTATTTCGTGGCGCCGACCATTCTCGAGCACGTGGGGCCGAACGACGAGATCTCGCGCAGCGAGCTGTTCGGGCCGATCACGATCCTCTATCGCGTGCGGGATTTCGAGGAGGCCATCGCACTGGCGAACGACTCCCCGTTCGGCCTCACCGCGTCGATCCACACGCAGAACCTCAACCGCGCGATGACGTTCATCACCCGCATCCAGTCGGGTGTGGCCGTCGTGAACGGCGGCACGTACGGCAGCGAGCCGCACATGCCGTTCGGCGGCCTGCGGCAGTCGGGCAACGGCTGGCGCGAGGCGGGCACGCAGGCGCTGGACGTGTACTCCGACCTGAAGACGATCTACATCAACCACAACCCGGGAGCCATCTGAGTAGACAGGGTGTGACGGCGGTCGCGTTCATCCCGGCACGACAGGGGTCCAAGCGCGTGCTCGGCAAGAACGTGCGCGCGCTCGGCGGCCATCCGGTGATCGCGTACACGATCGTGCCGGCCCTCGACAGCGGCGTATTCGAGTCGGTGATCGTCTCTACGGACTCGGAGGAGATCGCCGCGGTCGCGCGCCGCTATGGCGCCGAGGTGCCGTTCCTGCGGCCGGCGGCGTTCGCGGGTGACACCTCGCCCGACATCGAGTGGCTCGAGTACACGCTGCAGGAGCTGAAGCGGCGGGGCCGCACCTGGGACTGCTTCAGCCTGCTGCGGCCGACGAGCCCGTTCCGGACGGCGGACACGATCCGTCGCGCCTGGGCGCTCTTCAGCGCGCAGGAGGGCGTGGACTCGCTGCGCGCGGTGGAGAAGTGCGCGCAGCACCCGGGCAAGATGTGGGTGGTCAACGGGAACCGGATGGAGCCGCTGCTGAAGGGCGGTCCGAGGGACCAGCCGTGGCACAGCACGCCGTACCAGGCGCTGCCGCCCGTCTACGTGCAGAACGCGTCACTCGAGATCGCGTGGACCCGCGTGGTCTTCGAGACGCACACGATTGCCGGCGACGTGCTCGTGCCGTTCATCACCGAGCCCTATGAAGGCTTTGACATCAACGATCCGCACGACTGGATGATTGCCGAGCGTCTGATCGCGGACGGTACGGCGACACTTCCTTCGATTCAGCAGACATGGGCGAGCAGCAGCTAGATCACGTCACCAGCGACGAGCTGGTCTACGTCCCCGCGTCCGAGTTCCGTCGTCTCGTGGACGCCGGCCGTCCGGCCGTGAGCACCGCGGCGGCGTTCGCGGCGCTCGCGCGCGTCAACACGCTCTACATGATCGCGCGCGCGTGGTCCGGCCACATCGGCACCAGCTTCAGCTCGCTCGAGATCATGAGCTGGCTGTTCCTCAACGAGATCCGCGATCTCGAGAAGGGGCCGCAGGCGTGTGACGTCTTCTTCTCGTCGAAGGGGCACGACG
>VFYY01000142.1 GCA_016871375.1 Acidimicrobiia bacterium | reverse complement strand
TTGACAGTTCGTCGGATGCCCGGATCGTGCGCCTTCACGGAGACTTTGAGTCGCCACCAGGCACCACCTCGTTGCGGATCAGCACGCAGGGCGGCAACACGTCGACCGTCGTGTGCAACATTCCCGAGGACGCCGCAAAAGCCGTGACGCTCAGTAACGTCCTGCGCATCGCTCGAGCGGCCCTCGACCTGGAGCACCTGCGCGCGCAGGAGCGGCAGAGAGCAGCCATCTGGCCCGATGCGCCGGTCGAAGAGCAGGCGGGGGCTGTCTTCGTGGCAGAAGAGACGCGAGCGCTCCTCGACGTGGTGCGGCGTATTGCCGCCACGACCGTCCCGGTGCTCATCACGGGTGAAACCGGCACCGGCAAGGAGGTCCTCGCCCGCGTCATTCATGCGTACTCGAATCGCGCGACCGCGACGTTCCTCCCCTTCAACTGCAGCAGCACGCCGAAGGACATGCTGGACTCGCAGCTGTTCGGCCACCGCCGCGGCGCCTTCACCGGCGCGGTGGACAGCTTCCCAGGCGTCATCCGCTCCGCGGCCGCCGGGACGCTCTTCCTCGACGAAATCGGCGAGACCACCCTCGACGTCCAGCCCAAACTGCTGCGCTTCCTCGAGTCCAGCGAGGTGCACCCCATTGGCGAAGCCCAGCCGGTGAAGGCCGACGTCCGCGTCATCGCCGCCACCAACGCCGACCTCGATGCGCTCGTCGCGCAGGGCCGCTTCCGCGAGGACCTCTTCTACCGCCTCAACATCGTCCGCCTGCACGTGCCGCCGCTGCGCGAGCGGCGCGTCGAAATCCCCGCGCTCGCCACGCACTACCTCCAGAAGCACGCGCAGGAATACCGCAAGGGCGACCTCCGGCTGGCGGAGGAGACGATGGAGTACCTCGTGCTCTATCGCTGGCCCGGCAACGTGCGGCAGCTCGCGAACGAGATGCGCCGGCTGGCGGCGCTGGCCGAAGCCGGCGCCGTGCTGATGCCCGAACACCTGTCGCCGGAGATCGCTGCATCGCGGCGGACGATGCCGCCGTCCGAGTGGGCACTCGACCCCACCGAGCTCGTCGTCCGCATCGATCAGCCGGTGGCGGCGGCGATGCAGCATCTCGAGCGCGTGATGATTCAGTACGCGCTGAAGAAGTGCGGCGGCCGCCTCGAAGACACCGCCGCCATGCTCGGACTGTCCAGGAAGGGTCTGTACCTGAAACGGCAGCGCTACGGGCTGGAGCCGCCGGAGACCTCGACGGCTGAAGTCGCATAGCCCGGCCGCAGCCGCACGGCGCGCGTCATGAAGTACGACCCGAAGATGCGCGCGACAAGGCTCTGCGGATTCCTCGCGGCCACCGTTCTCGTCATGGGATGCGGCGGCCTGTCGTCCCTCGGACGCCTCATTCAGCCGCCCACGTTCGGCGAAGCCGACAGCATGCCGGCCGAGCTCCGGCTGAGGGCACCCCCGGCCGCCAACCCGCTGGGCGGCGCCGGCGTCACTGTGTGGCTCGAGGTGACCAACCCGAGCCCGTTCGGCTTCACGCTCAGCACGCTGCAGACGACGCTGCACCTCGAGGGCTCGGCGTGCTGCGCGCCATCCGCCGGCTGCACACGCACGTGCACGTGGAGCGCGCCGACGTCCTGTCCACGCAGTTGATCCGCGCGGCTGGCGCCCAGCTACCGCGTTCCTGTCTGAATCGAGACGAGCGCGAACTCGGTGCCGTCGCGGCGCGGCTTCACCGAGACGATCCGGTGGCGCTCCTCGGTGCCGGCCAGCAGCTGCACGTCGTCTTCGAAGCGCTGCTGCCGGCACACGGGCCGGCCGTTCTTGAAGTTGACGTCGCCGCGGCACTCGGTGACGGCGCCGAAAGTCTTGAGCTCTTCGCGGTAGAACGCGAGGACCTTCTCCGGCGCATCGCCGCTCCGGTATTCGGCGGCGCGCACGTGCAGGCCGAACCACGGCGTGCCGATGCTGACGTTGGCGCGCTCGGTGTCGCGTCCCTCCTGTGAGGGCCGCGCGCCGGGGTAGATCGGCAGGCCGGTCTCGCCGCTGTCCTCTCCGGTCCTGGCCGCCAGCGCGCCCACGGGCGTGCTGATGTTCACTTCTTTCGTGCGCCCTTCGTCTTCCTCGCGGACGACGACGCAGGCGGCGGTGAGCAGCACGGCAGCAACGACGGCGGCTCTCGTCAGCATGCTCGTGGATACGGCCTATTTACACGTGAAGTTCCGCTCCACCCAGTTGGCGCGGTCGCTGGCCCCGCCGGCGGGGCCGGCGTAGACGGCCCGCTGCGGCCAGGCGCAGACACGACGCTGGTTGTCCACCACGTCGTTGGTGCGGTGCTGCGCGACGAGGTAGTCCGGCGCCACACCTTTCTCGACCCAGTCCACGAGGGCGGCCAGCGCGTCGAACTCGTTGCAGCCGGGGCCGCCGCCGCAGTGCCCCATGCCCGGGAAGAGGAACAGCCGCGTGCGCGCGCGCGCGGCGCTGACGTCGCCCTTGAACGTCGTCTCGATCACGTTCCTGTAGTAATCGACGGTCGGCTCGCCGCTCACCTCCGCGTCGGCCCAGCCGTGAAAGAGGAGCAGCTTCGCGTTCTTGCGCACGAGATAGCGCGACAGATCGGGATCGGTGGCGTCCGTGATCGCCATCATCGCCGCGCCCTTCCCCGCCGTGACGTCGTCGATGTCGAACTCCCACCATCCGAACTCGGGAGGGTTCGCGCGCTTGTCGGGCGTCTGGTTCGGATTGAAGGGGTTCGGCAGCGGCACGCCCGGCGACTTCTCGTAGAACAGGAAGTTGATGTGATCGACGCCGTAGATCAGCTTCGCGGGCACCATGCCGTTGCCGCGATGCGGGAACATCGTGCGGTCCCACTCGTACTCGGAGCCGCGGTCCATGCCCCTGAACACGCGCACGCCCTTGCTGTCGTGCGGGCCGCGGTAGATGTCCTGCAGCACCTGGATCTGCTTCGTCGTGAAACAGTCGTCGGCGTTGGTGTTCCCGCGGCACAGGTGCGCCTCGAGATCCACGGCCGGGTCGAAGCGGCAGCTCGGGGGGTCGTCGATCACCTCGTCCTTGATGCCGTCCGCGGCGTCGCACTTCTCGAGCACCGCGTGCTTCAGCATCTCGACCTTCGTCAGGCTCTCCGGCGTGCCGTCGCCGTCCCTGTCGAAGGCCAGGTTGCCCGCGAGGTTGTCGGCGAAGATGCGCTGCGCGAGCCAGACATGCGAGACGTTCAGCCGCTGGTAGTCGTAGACGGGCGCGCCGGCCACGATGCCGTCGAAGTCGTCGGGATAGCGCTGCGCCTCCATGAGGCCCTGGCGGCCGCCCGTCGAGCAGCCCTCGAAGTAGGTGCGCGTGGCGTTGCGCCCGTAGAAGGCGCGCACGATCGTCTTCGACACCACCGCGGTCAGGTGCACCGCGCGATGGCCGAAGTCGATCATCGACGCGAGGTCCTCGTGGGCGAAGGTCGCGCGCGGCTCGGCGCCGGCGTCGTGGCCGGTGTTCGAGTTGGCCACCGCGTACCCCTGCGCGAGGCGGTGGTCCGCGACGTTCAGCGCGCCGTCCTTGCCGCCGTCGCCGATGTTGAGCAGGCGCCCGTTCCAGTTCTCGGGCAGCGGAAGCTGCATGTGGAAGCGGATGCGCGCGTCGAGCGTGCCCTGGATGTAGCAGTGCGCGGGCGTGTTGCCGGCTGCGGGCCTCGCCACCGCGCGGGTGATGGTGACGTTCGGCAGGTCGAGCAGCGCCTCGCACCCGATCGGACGCGGGCTGCCGCCCTGCTGTGGCGGTGGATTCCGGGCCAGGAGCACCGGCGCGGCAAGAACGATGAGGGAGAGGAGTGCGGCGGATTTGATCATGCGCATAGGTTACTCGTACCGGATGGCGGTGAGCGGATCGACGCGGCTGGCGCGGCACGCCGGGACCAGCGCCGCCGCGGCCGCGACCGCCGCAACGAGCGCCACGACGGCGGCGCACGTGGCCGCGTCTGGCGGCGTGACGCCGAACAGCAGGCCTTCGAGATACCGGGTCAGCGCCGCGGCGCCCGCAAGGCCGAGCACGACGCCCGCCGCGGTGATGACCATGCTGTCGCGCAGCCGCGCACCTGCGCACCATCGCACCGCACGACGTAAGAGGCGCCCGTCGGGAACACCAGGAAGGGCAACGGCCACTGCCGCATGTCGATGAAGTACTGCGGCTCTGGCTCTCGGTCGAGCGCAAATTGCCGCACGTCGTCCACGACGCCGACAGTCTGCCACGGCTCGGGATCGCGGCCGACATAGACGAGCTGTCCGAGCGGACTCGCGCCGGCGAACTGCTGCCGCGCCAGCGTCTCGTTGACGAGCAGCACCTTCGGCGCGCCGGCATCGTCCTGCGCGGTGAAGCCGCGCCCGGCCACCACGCGGATGCCCATCACCTGCAGGTAGTCGCGCGAGATGACGCGCGCGTTCGGGCCGCCCGGCTGCTGGCGCGGGTTCGGATCCGGCGTGCGCCACAGGCCGCCGCCGGTGTCGCGGATGCCGACGAGCGGCACCTGCTTCGCGTAGCCGGCCAGCTCCACGCCGGGCACGCCGCGCAGCCGCGCAGTCAGGTCCTCCGCAAACGTTTTCAGCCGCGCGTCGTCCGGATACCGCGCGAGCGGCACGCTCACCTGGAACGTGAGGACGTCCTCCGCGTCGTAGCCGACGTCCACGGCCGAGAGCGTGGCAAAGCTGCGAATCAGCAGGCCGCTGCCGACGAGCAGCACCATTGCCGCCGCGACCTCGGCGACGACGATGAGACGCGAGGCCGTGCCGGCGCGCCGCTGGCGCACCGCGGGCGCGAGGCCGAAGAGGACGCCGGTGACCACGGCAACCGCGAACGTCACCGCGAGCACGGTGCCGTCGATCGCGATTTCGTTCACCCTCGGGAACGACGTGCCGACGCCGAGATCGAACCGCTCGACCGTCGTCGCCAGCCCGCGCAGCAGGCGCACGCCGCCGACCGCGACGCCGATGCCGGCGATGCCGCCGGCGAGCGACAGCAGCACGCTCTCGATGAGGAGCCCGGCGTGCTGGTGTCGCTGCTGCCATCGGGCATCGAGCTGCCGCGCGCCCGCGAGGTCTCCGTCGACGGTTCCGTCCTGCTGTTCGCGTGCGCGCTCACGGTCGTCACCGGCGTCCTGTTCGGCGTGCTTCCCGCGGCGACCTCGTCTCGTCAAGCCGCCACGCCGCGCATGACGCGGAACCGCAGCGGCGGCGTGCTCATCGTGGCCGAGGTCGCGTTCGCCCTCGTCTTGCTCGCCGGCGCCGGACTGCTCGTGCGCAGCTTCCATCTGCTCACACGTGTCGATCCCGGGTTCAATCCGGCGCAGGTCATCACCGTCGGCGTGACACTTCCCGCGTCGCGCTACGACAGCGAGGACCGGATGCGCACGTTCGCCTGGGTCGCGAGGGTCGGCGGACGGTTCTTCGACGCGATGGGCATCACGCTCGTGCGTGGACGCTTCCCGGGCGCCGAGGATACCGCGCGCTCGGAGCCGGTGTTCGTGATCGACGAAACCGTCGCACGGCGCTACTGGCCGGACTCCGATCCGATCGGCCAGCGTCTCGCCTGGGATGTCGACGGCCCGGATACGGGTCCCGCCGGCCCGGGTCTCGCCGGGGACCGGCTGTCAGGTGTCGTCATCGGCGTCGCGGCCAGCGTGCGCTGGCAGGGGCTGCACGACGACGCGCCGGGCACCGCGTACTGGTGGTTTCCGAATGCACCCGGCCGCGACCTGACGATCGTCGCGCGCACGGCCGGGGACCCGGCGGCGCTTGTGGACCGGATCGCCGCGCACGTCCGCGCGATCGACCCACACCAGCCGATCGGCCGCGCCCGCGCCATGAGCGAGCTCGTCGCCGACGAGCTCGCGCGCACACGCTTCACCATGCTCCTGCTCGGCGGCTTCGCCGCCGCGGCGCTGCTGCTAGCCGTCGTCGGGCTGTACGGGGTCGTCTCATTCGCGGCGTCGCAGCGCACGCGGGAGATCGGCGTCCGCGTGGCGCTCGGCGCGCAGCGCGGCGACGTCATCCGTCTCGTCCTGCGGCACGGCGTCATGCTCGTCGCGGCGGGGCTCGCGATCGGCATCGCCGTGTCGCTCGCCATGGGACGCGCAGTCGAAGGGCTGCTCTACGGCGTGGCCCCGACGGATGCGCCGACGCTCGGCGCCGTCGTGTTCGTGCTGGCCGCGGTCAGCGTGGCGGCGACGTATCTTCCGGCGCGGCGCGCGGCCCGCATCGACCCCGCGGTTGCGCTGCGACAGGAGTAGCGGTGCGCCGCGATCTCAGTAGGGGAAGCCGAGCACGGTGTGCATCGACTCGTTGAACCGCGGCAGCACCGTCGATTCGATCGGCATGTGGATGTCGAACGGCCGCACGGCGGCCACGGCGCCGGCGGCGCACGTCAGCACGTCCAGGCGGCGGGCGATCTGGTGGTAGAGCCAGATTTCGCGGACGCCGTACTCGGCAAACCAGCGGACGCGCTCCTCGAGCCGTCCGATGCGCGGATGCGGCGACAGCACCTCGACCACGAGATCCGGCGCGCCGTAGATGCGTTCCCGTACGATCTCGGATCTCTCCGCGCTGACGAACAGCAGATCCGGCTGCAGGACGAGCGCGCGCTCGGCATCCAGAATGACGTCGGCGGGCGCGATCACGACCTCACCGGCCAGGTGCGCCCGCGCGTGCGCCCGCAGGGCAACGGCAAGCTCGAGGACGACGCGCTGGTGGGCGACAAAGGGTGCGTCTGCCACGCGGTAGCGCCCGAAGATCAACTCCTGCGGCAGTACGCTCACGGGGGTCTGAAAGTACTCCTGCAGCGTCATCGTGCGCCCCTTCCTGCGTGTACGCCGTTGCCTATACAACACCGCCATCGAACCGCCTCTTTCCTGACGACGACGATGCCATCGTCGTCGGGAAAACTCAAGCGGGCGGGCTCCGCTCTGAGGGACGATTAACAGGTGTCCGCCGCGCCCCGCATCCTCATCGCCGACGACCAGCGCGACGTGCTGGAGGCGCTGCGCCTGCTGCTCGAGCCCGAGGGCTGCCAGATCGACACGGCCGCCTCGCCGGCCGGCCTGCTGCGCGAGGCGGAGCGCCGCGAGTACGACGTCGTGCTCATCGACCTGAACTACGCGCGCGACACGACGTCGGGCGCCGAGGGGCTCGACCTGCTGACACGCCTGCGCGCGCTCGACGACACGCTGCCGATCGTCGTCATGACCGCGTGGGGCACGGTGAGCCTGGCGGTCGAGGCGATGCGGCGCGGCGCCCGCGACTTCATCGAGAAGCCGTGGGACAACGAGCGCCTGCTGTCGATCCTGCGCACCCAGGCGGAGCTCGGGCGCGCGATCCGGCGCAGCCGCCGGCTGGAGGCGCAGAACCGCCTGCAGGCGGAGGGCGCGCCGCCGCTCATCGCGCAGTCGCCCGCGATGCGGCCGGTGCTCGACGTCATCGCGAGGGTCGGGCCGTCGGATGCGAACGTCTTCATCACCGGCGAGAACGGCACGGGCAAGGGGCTCGTCGCGCAGGCGCTGCATGCGGCGTCGTCGCGGTCGGGCCGGCCGATGGTGACGATCAACGCCGGCGGCGTGTCGGAGGGCGTGTTCGAGAGCGAGCTGTTCGGCCACGTGAAGGGAGCGTTCACCGACGCGCGGCAGGACCGCATCGGCCGCTTCGAGATGGCCGACGGCGGCGCGCTGTTTCTCGACGAGATCGCCAACGTCCCGCTCAGCCAGCAGCAGAAGCTGCTGCGCGTGCTCGAGCGCGGCGAATTCGAGCGGCTGGGGTCGTCCACCACGCGCAAGGCCGACGTGCGGCTGATCTCCGCCACCAACGCCGACATCGACGCCGAAGTCGCGGCGGGACGCTTCCGTCAGGATCTGCTGTTCCGCCTCAATACCATCGAGGTACGCCTTCCGCCGCTGCGCGATCGCCGCGACGACATCCCCGCGCTGGCCGCGCACTTCCTGGCGGTGCACGCCGTCCGCTACCGCAAGGCGCTGACCGGCTTCGAGCCGGCGGCGCTGCAGGCGCTCACCGAGTACCAGTGGCCCGGCAACGTGCGCGAGATGGATCACGCAATCGAGCGCGCCGTGCTGATGGCGCCCGGCGACCGCATCCGCGCCGCCGACCTGGCGCTCCGCTCCGCGCGGGAGGCACCAGCGCGACTCGATGAGATGAGCCTCGAGGACGTCGAGGCGCTGATGATCAGGAAGGCGCTCTCGCGGCACGGCAACGTGGCGAGCGCGGCGCGCGCCCTCGGCCTGAGCCGCTCGGCGCTCTACCGCCGGCTCGAGCGGTACGGGCTGCAATGATCATCAATGACGACCGCCGCATCCTGCTGCTGGCGCTCGCCGTGGGACTGCCGGGCGTCGCGGCGGCGCTCGTCCTGCTCGCTCTCGGCAACTACTCCGCCACCGTCAGGTGGACCGTCACGAGTCTGCTCGTGGTCGCGTGGGCGGCGCTGGCCGTCGCGGTGCGCGATCGGCTGATCCGTCCGCTGCAGACCATCTCCAACCTGCTGGCGGCGCTGCGCGAGGGCGACTTCTCCATCCGCGCGCGCGACGCGCGCGCCGGCGACGCGCGTGGCGCCGTCATGCTGGAGATCAACACGCTCTCCGACACGCTGCGCGCGAACCGGCTCGGCGCGCAGGAGGCGGCCGCGCTCCTCCACGCGGTGATGGCCGAGATCGACGTCGCGATCTTTGCCTTCGATCGCCACGGCCGCGTTGCCCTCGTCAACCGCTACGGCGAGCACCTGCTCGGGCGCCCGGCGGCCGACATCATCGGGCAGCGGCGCGGCGAGCTCGGGCTCGAGGACGAGCCGCCCGGCGGCTCGAGCGTGCTCGACATGCAGTTCCCCGGCGCCGCCGGGCGCTGGGAGGTGCGGCGGCGGACGTTCTGGCAGGGCGGCGAGGCGCACGAGCTGCTCGTGCTCTCGGACGTCAGCGAGCCGCTGCGCGAGCAGGAGCGCCAGGCCTGGCAGCGGCTGATTCGCGTCATCGGGCCGAGCTGAACAACTCGCTCGCGCCGATCAAGTCGATCGCCGGCAGCCTGGCCACCTTGCTGCGGCGCGATCCGCCGCCGGTGGACTGGCGCGACGACGTGAACCGCGGGCTGACGATCATCGAGACGCGCGCGGACGCGCTCAATCGCTTTACCGGCGCCTATGCCCGGCTCGCGCAGCTTCCTCCCCCGAAGCTGAAGCCGACGCCGATCGGGCCGCTCATGCGACGCGTGGTCGATCTCGAACGGCGCCTGCCGGTCCTGCTGTCGGGTGGACCCGACATCACGCTGTCCGCCGACGCCGACCAGCTCGAGCACCTGCTGATCAACCTCGTTCGCAACGCCGTGGACGCCGCGCTCGAAACCGGCGGCCGCGTCTGCGCCGGCTGGGTGCGCGTGCATTCGATGCTCGAGGTGAGGATCGACGACGAGGGGCCCGGGCTGCCGAGCACGGCAAACCTGTTCGTCCCGTTCTTCACGACGAAGCCCGGAGGGTCAGGCATCGGGCTCGTGCTGAGCCGCCAGATCGCCGAGGCGCACGGCGGGTCGCTGACGCTCGCGAATCACGACACGGGCCGAGGCACGCGGGCGACGCTTCGATTGCCCGTCTAATCTAGAGCGGTTTCTGAAACGTCGTAGTGTCCGGCTTTAGCCGGACCAAGTTGATCGGCACCGTCGTGTGTGGTCCGGCTAAAGCCGGACACTACGAAGAAGTCGAAACCGCGCTAGGGTGCGTGACAGGCTCTGTACGGGAATTCGATCACGCGCCTCTGTCCGCTCACGTCCCCTTCGACCGCAGCATGCAGCCCGTCGCCGGTTGCGCGGTACGTGATGCGCGTCGGAAAGTCGTGCGCGGGGTTTTCGAACACGACTTCGCGGGCCGCGATCCGTGTGCTCCTGAAAATCGCCTCCGCCTGGCCCGACGGCTTCGCAACGAACTCGAGTCCGCCGGCGGCTTCGCGGATGACGATGAACTCGTATTCGAGGGTCTTGCCGTCGGCGGTCGTGCGCGAGGTGCCGATAAGAGTGCCGCCCTCGGGCCGCATCCACTGCTCCATCACGTGACGCGTGCCGCGCGTCAGCTCCCAGCAGCCGGTGAGCCACGAGAGATCCTGGACACCCGGGCGGGCGGACTGGAGGAGGAGCGCGAGGGCGATCAGCATGCGCGGAGGATAACTCACGGCGGGCCGTAAGAGCCCGCCCTACATTCCTCGGATCCAGTCGGCGACGAGATCGATCGCCTCCCGATCGGCGACGACGGTGCCGAGCGGCGGCATCTGCGACGAAGGGCGCCGCGGGCGCGGCCGCTTCGCGCTGGAGCTCGGCTGCGACGTGGCGCTGGTGCAGCGGCCGTAGGCGGGCCTGACACGGCCCGCCCTACCGGACCGTGAAGTCGGCGGGCACCTGGAAGAGCTCCGCCGGCGGCTCCGCGCGCACGATCTCCGTCAGCCGGTACACCGTCTCCCCGAACCGCGGATCCGAGCGCCGCGTCATCACGACCACCTGCAGCTCGGGCGAACGCGTCGTACGGAGGCCCGGCGGCGCGGCCTTAAGCCCCATAGCCGACGCAGCCGTCGAACGCTATGGCCGGGACCTGACGGCCAAAGGAACGGCCGTCCCGTTCGGTCGCCGCCACGTGGTGTGGAACTCCCGGTCATACGTCCAGACCTTCACATCCTTGTCGCGTCCGCTGAGGACGGCGAGACATGCGTCGGCCCAGTCCGGCTCGTGGTCGGCGTACTTGGCGAGC